>LIUM01000038.1 GCA_001462345.1 Fibrobacteria bacterium AD312
GCTTTATGATATGGCTGGTCTTGTTTGTGAGAATGTGATGCTTCCTGGAAAGAGTATTTTTAGTCATGAAATCACGACGTGTAAGGGTGGCTTTTTGTATGATTCATTGATAAACTTAAATTTTGGGGCCCACGAGGATAATTTTAAATCTGGATACGGCGGATATCAAGGGCTTCGATTAGTGAGAGAAATAAAATAACTGAGAATTGGAATAATGATAAAAAAAATCTTGACTTTATGCATTATTTTGACGATAGCTTCTGCGGCTCAAACCTATGATATTTATGATGTCAATGGAAAATGGTATGGTAAAGTAAATGGCCAAATTAACAAAAGTGTGATTGAAAAGTATAAGCAAAATGTAGGTGGTTCTGTACTTGTATGGAAACAAAGAGGAAAAAAGAAAAAAAATATTGATGAATCAAATGCCCCTTTAAGAATAATTGATTTAAAACAGGATTCTTTGAAAGAAAAAATTTGGATTGAATTAGAAAAATACGAGCGTGCAAAGATATGTATAGATGAAAAAGTGATTGCATGGGAAACATCTATTAATTCTAAAATTTCAAATGATTCTTGCTTGTCAATACAGGCTTCTGGATTTGTTGGGACAGAAACTATTTTCTTATACAAAGATATGAGTAAATATCAAATTTTTGTTGCGACTGGTATGAAACATTTGAAATTTGATAATGAAAAAGTGGCTTTGGGTTTTGACACACACCCACTCCCAATGATAGGTAGAACGGTAAGAGAGGAAGATCCCAAAAGAATAGTTTCTTTAAGTGCAGAATATTTAGTCGATAAATATCCAGTAACAAACTGTGAAATAGTGAATTTAATGTGGGATAGTATTCCTAAAATAGCTCCAGCAATTTTTACTGAAACCAGAAAAAATATTTCAAATCGGTGGACATCCAGAAAAAGAATGTCAAAAAAAGGAGAGAATTGTATAACGCAAGATTCTGCTGCAAACACAGTGTTTCTTTTGCAAGCAATGGAATATGCAAATCAAAGAAGCAGGCAAGAGGGATTGCTTCCATACTACCACTTTTCTAATACAAGTATAGGTATGGATAAAATCTTAGGAAAAGGAAAATACAGTGTTCCATATTTAAATTTTGCTTATCATCAAGAGGAAAGTATTCTAGTTACTGTGAATGAAAAATCAGATGGATATCGCTTACCCTATTATGATGAGTGGATGATTTTTGCGAGAGGTGGTGATTTAACAAATGATGCTCCTTGGGGTGATTCAAGTGCAAATGTTGAGCACGCTCTTGAGTATGCATGGTTTGGAGCTAAAGAGTCAGGAATTGATTTCCAAAATGATTCTAAACCAGTGGGGCTGTTGAAGCCTAATGGTTATGGATTATATGATGTATTTGGTTTAGTTGAAGAGTTTGTTTTATTTGAATTAAATAATCCCTTTTTGAAATTAACTAATAAACCGTCTTGTAACAAAGGTGGTAATTATTGGACGGTGTTGTCTCATAAAATAGGCATAGTAGATATTGGTCCTTACTGGAAATGGTTAGATTATGGATATGCGTCTCCAAATTATGCTGCAGGAATGAGTGGCTTTAGATTAGTGAGGAGGTTAAACTAAATGTTCAAATTATTGCTTTTTGCACTTTTTATTTTTCTTACATCATGTACCACAAATGTTTCTGATGAAGATGCATTTGGAATGGTGGATGTGGATCAAAATTATATAGAAAAGAATTGGGGGGATCTATTTATAGATTCTGGTATAAAATTTTCGGATGAACTTTCTTATGGGCGCATCGTGTCTTTTTTAAAGCCAAACTCAAAAGGCTCCTTAGATACATTTACTGTAACGACTTCATTGAACAGTAAGCTGTTCATGAAAGAAGATAAATTTATTTTCATAGGTGGCGGGATGAATGAGGCTTGTTTAATAAAAACAGAAAACCTAGATCTTGCTGAAAATCGGGATACTATTTTTTTGAATTATGGCAAATCTAAATTGATGGATTATATTCCGTATCAAGAAATTCCACCCATAAACACTAGTTTATTAAAAAAGACTTTATCTGTGATTGACTCAAAAAGAAATTTTGTTTTATCGGATACGATTATTTCTAGCTATACATTTGAAGCAAAGAATTTCTTAGATGGAATTAAATTTAAAGAGTATGATTTATTAGTGGAATATACAGTTGATTATTGTGCAGGAGGTGATATTATTATGTATCCAGAATCTGTGAAAAGAAAAAAGTATTATCTAATTAATACAGGACGAGATCTCCCTAAGGATACTACAATAAATTGGACTTTGGTGTATACAGATCAATATGGTCGAAGTGATTCGTTGGAGATAAAAACTTTTTTTGAGTAGTAGTGGTTTGATTTTATACTCATACTGGATCATGGTGTGATTTAATAAGAGGGTAAATGAAGCAATCATATTCATTGTTAAATTCCAAACAAAAAAGGAGAAATCCGCTACTAAAATAGCCAAAGATATCGGAGTTAACCCAAACACGATATGTAGATGGGT
>LIUM01000039.1 GCA_001462345.1 Fibrobacteria bacterium AD312
GTCAATGGCGGATTTAATTCAGGTGACCTATGGGAATCCACTTGGAAAGGCGCTGCAGCAGGAGCTGTGGGAGGGGGTGCAGGTGCATGGGGATCAGGTGCTCTTGCTTCCATGAGCGGAGGATTTGCAGGGGGTGTAACTGGTTCTGCTTTAAACGGGGGTGAAGGATGGGATGTTCTAAAAGGCGGATTGATGGGAAGCGGAATGGCCCTTGCTAGCTATGCAATGGTATGGGGATATAATAATTATAGTGGAGGAGATGAAATTAATCAAGCAACGGATCTTAAAAATGAAGATGTATCGAAACCAAATTCAGCAGAAGGTGAATTCATTCCAGATGAACTACTGAAAGAGGCTGAGCAAATTTTAAATGATGCTAGAAATACGGTCATTGAAAATGGAGAAGACCCTAATTATTACGAAGCAGGGGCTTCTTTTCGTATAAGACAAAAGTTTTGGTCAGGAAAAGATTATCTGTATATGAGAGACGACCCTTCCATTGCTTTTATAGATGATCAAAATACGGGGGTACACTTTAAATCTTATAAGGGAGACCATTTTAGAATGCATTTGCATCCAAAGGCTGGTATACCTATTGGACATGGTTATACGGATCCTTATCATCCATCTCGTGGTGATTATGTGAGTGCAGCAATACATCAAAAATATGGAATACAGTCATATGCTGGGGCTAAACGAAATAATTTAACTGAACTTTATCGATACACATATAATAATAATCAAGCAAAGTATTGGACGGCAACATGGTGAGATTTTTAATATGTTTATTTGTATGTATTTCATTGAACGCTTGTTATGCTTCGAAGTATAATCAGCGTGATGAGTCTTTGGTTGTATTTGAAGAGCGTCAAATAAATGAATTAGAGTTAAAGCAGATAGATAAAGATATTCAATGGTATAAGACTGTTTATGGTGACACTTTGTTTAATGAAGATGGATTATATTTTATATATGATTCACGTTGTGATGTATGCCTTACGGGAGAATATTTATTTTTTATTGAAGGTAAAAGCGATTCTATCAAGGTATATTATACAGAGCATTATCCAGGAAAAAATATAAAAATGTATGAAAAGTGGTATGCTGGTTATAATGCTGTTAATCGAATTATTAGTTTGAATTATCAAAAAATACCTGTTACAATTGGACATTTAAAAAATCGTTCTCATGAGTTGGTTTCACCTCGTTTGTATGTGATAAAAAAAGAAGGTTACCTATTTCAAAAAAATAAATTATTTAACCTCAAAACATGTCTTAAATATAAGTGCTTAAAAAATGATGAAACAGAAGTACCAAAAAAATATGAAGACAATCTTTTCTTATTTGATTTTATTAGATCTTTATTCGTTTTTAAACGGCAAGAAATCAATGATAATACAAAATAAAGTATTGCCCCGTCCGTTGTCCTTTTTGAAAAGCACCTCTTCGCAGCATCATTTTTGGTGCTGATATTTTCTAAAAAAGTTGGTTTTTCATTGACTAAAGTAAATAAAGTAGCGGTGCCCCGTCCGTTGTCCTTTTTGAAAAGCACCTCTTCGCAGCATCATCTTTGGTGCTGATATTTTTTAAAAAAGCTGGTTTTTCATTGAATAAAATTGGTGAAGTTTACGGTGCTTTTTTATTCTCTATTTGATAAAAATTTTAGTCATTATCACTCCATAAAAACTTATATTGACTTTATGCTCAACCAAGAGGAATATTTTAGCGACTGCGTGAGGGATGGTGACCCATATGGGCGGAGACTCGCGTGGTGTTAATCGCTTTGCTTATTACTGAGCGAAGCTCCGTTGCAGGAGCATTGCACTATTGCTCTTTTTGTGGTTTGTGTTCTCGCAATGCCCTGCAATACAGCCCGACCCAGCGGATGTACTTTGTATGTAATTATTGTTTTGCTGGGACACGCTATAATCATGCCAAAACATCTTACAAGTTAAATGCGGCGGGGCTCCCCGAAGTGGCTTACATTCAAAATGAATATCATGCCGATTTGACTCTTTCTGATGTGAATAGTGGTTCTGTAAATGATATTGAAACCACTATGTATATGAATTACGATGAGAGTGGGCAGCGAATCTGGACACGAATCAAAAAAGAAGGCCGTGATGATGCTGAATTTACACTATCTGGAGTGGGTGTTTACTCAGCAGATATTGGGGCTCAAACAGGAGATGCAGAAACAGTATACACCTTAAAACGCATGGATCTAGTTGCTGGTGGTTATCGAGATGGTGTTAATGGTAAAGCCTATTTTCCAGTGACAGATGCACAGGGCAATGTGCGAGGCTATGCAAGCGATGAAGGCCTTGTCAGTGCCTATGACTACTATGCCTATGGTGGTGTAGAAGATATTGTAGTCAATGAGACCGATGACAAGAAGCGTTGGCAAGGTAAGGAGTACGATGGTGAGCATGGCAAATATTACTTTGGAGCTCGCTACTTTGACCCATTCTTTGGAATGTGGCTGAGCCCTGACCCTGCAGCACAATTTGCAAACCCGTATACTTATGGTGGAGATCCGTTGAATTACGTGGATCCAAATGGGGAAGCTATACATATTGTAGTAGGTGCTGTGATAGGAGCAGCTGTTGGAACTGTCAATGGTGTTATACAATGTGCAGGTGGCGGAAGTTGTACAAAATCAATAGGTTTCGGTTTTGTAGGAGGTGCTGCTGTTGGTGCTGGAGCTGCTGCAACGGGAGGTCTTGCCGCAAAAGCAGTAGGTGGGGGTTTTG
>LIUM01000040.1:0-167831 GCA_001462345.1 Fibrobacteria bacterium AD312
TAGCTAAATTATGAACAGAAACTATCACTTCAAGTGTCCATCACTTGGGGGCATCTCAGTTACAAGGATTCTATAAAGACAAAACGTCCTAAAGAACTTGTAGAAATTCGTGCAAAATTGAATGCTGATAAAGTTTATAGGCTTTCTTATCTTAACGATTCGTCATATTTTGTGCTGCTTGATTCTATTAAAGTCAATGAAAATGGAGACTACCGTTTGCAATGGTTTAATGTAAACAAGCTACAAGGCAATACTCAATTCCTTTTGACTTGGGGCGGTAATGATGCTAATCTTTACTGTAGTGCATTTGACTTAATCATAGGCTCCCAAGTAAATAAAGCTTCTACTAATACGATTCAATCGTTGTTTGGTGATTTATCTGTTACATTCCCTAAAAATGCCTTATTTGAAAATAAAGATGTAACAGTACGAACTGTAGATGCCTCTGATTATCATTTTAATGTATTCAATGATATGGTTATTACAGGTCCCATTATGGAAGTTCTTCCACATATGACTTTTGAAAAAGATACAGCACTACCTAGAATACAAATGAAAATTTCTAAAGCAGAAATGGATGCAATGCAAGTAACACCACAAACACTTCGTTTGTATAAAGTTGACTTTGAAAATGAAAAGTTAGTTCCACTGACTAATGCTCTTTACGGATATTTAAACGCTGATGGAAGTCCAGCTGTGCAAAATGGTACGGACTCTGCAACATGTAAATACCCATTGGATTACGCTTGCTACCCAGGAAATGAAAAATGGGAGTACATCCTTATTTCCGCAGAAACAAAAACGTTCTCGGTATTTGTGGCACTAGATTATGCACGGGCGGAAACGAACGATTATACTGTTGAATTTTTACCAAAAATTGCAACTGAAAATGGTCGCGATGTCCGTGTAAAAGGAATTAATGCTTTTAATATGTATGTAGATAATGATTCATTATTGCGCGATTCTTTGGACATAACTCCTGCAATACTTGTTTCTGCAATGAAGGATACAAATGATATTATACATATTGAAAATCTTCCATGGAAAAATGCAGATTCAATTGATTCCGTTTGGGCTTTTATACAACCCAAAACTAATGATACTACAATTTCATTTGCCGTTCCTAAATCAGCTATTGCGATTCGTGTACCTAACGAATTTAACTGCTATATTGGTTCTGACTCTCTGTGGCTTGGACTTGATAATGGTTACATGTTTTATGATGTTTCTTGTACTCATCCAGGCCATGGGTTTATGAATCTTTATAGGAGTGGAAAAACTGTGGTTGAAATCAATACAGCTACCCATTCTCCCATTTACTATGATGGTTATAATGGATTAAATAAAATTCAAGATGGAATATATGAATCTCGCTATGTGGGTACTTCTGTTTTGGGGTCACAAGTACAGATTGCAGGACCAATAGTATATACGGATTCTGCTAGGCCTGTAATTGATAATCTTAAAATTGAAAAAACTTATGATGTACTAGCTCATGTATATGATATAACTGCTGTAGTAACAGACAAAAAATCTGGTATTAATTATGCAAAAGTAACAACAACTTTTGGCAATGATACAACTTTCACACAGAATTTAATTCCAGATTCTACAGGCAAAGTACAGACGTCGATTCGCCTAAGTCGCAAGAAAGTTTCCGATTGTACTGGTTGTCGTCTTACTATTAATGTATATGTGGAGGATTTAGGACATAACTACACAGATACCTTGTGGCGTTCTGAACCTCTCTTCCCATATCCTAATGAACTTGCCTTATGGTATCAAGCTCTTGAAGGCTTTGGAAAAATTGCATATGAGTTTACAGGCACAGGCCACGATCTTAATTTGTATATGCTTAGTCCTTGGCTTTCTGCAAGTGGTTTATATTTCTATAACCCTATAGATAGAGCTGTTGGAAAAGGGAATGTAGACCTCGGAACAAGTAGTGAATATTCATTAGAAGCTCGTATTCGCTTAGGAAATACCCAAGACACTTTATGGCGTCGAATTTTAGGATTTGTAGGAACTTCTGGCTTGAATATAGAACTTCAAAATCAGGGTAAAAATTTACGTCTTGTAGAAGGTTCTAAAAAATGGATTTTGCGCGGTTACTTACCCGCAGCGAAATGGTCTAATGTTGTTGTTACCGTAGATTCTACAAATGTACGATTTTACATAGATGGAGTCATGATTAAGCGTATGGTTTCAACTCCTATGGAACGCGAATTCTATGGAACATTCTCCATGGGTGAACACTCAACGAATAGTTTTATTGGACATATTTCTGATATTCGTCTTTATACAAAGGCTTTAAATGATGAAGAAATTTTAGCATTAACTCAACCGATAACAGATGAGAATGATTCTTCCGAAATTCATACGATTATAGTTCTTGGAAGCGAAATGCAAGGAGAAGATAAACAATTTTCATGTGCTGTATCTGGGTATAATTACTTTATTGGAAATAAAACGACAAATAAGCTAAACATATCTGCCTATATTCCTTCTTCTGATGATTATAAAGTTATTCTATATGCTCGTTCAGCAAATCATAATAATGCTGATATCAAGGTGGCTGTAAATGAAACTACAATGCAAAGTGGATATATTCAACTTGAAAAAACGTGGCGCCCTTTAGAAGTAACTGGTGTAAAGCTTATCATGAATGCTGGAATCCAAAATATTACTTTGAATATCCCAGAAGGAGTAGAAGTTGCAGGTGTTGCTTTCACAAATGGTGATATGATTAAACCAGCACATATTTCTTGGAAATCTAGTAGTATAAATGGACTAGGAAACCCATCATCGGAATCATCTTTTGAACAAAAAGTACACACATCTATTCGCTTTGAGGGTTATCCATTAGATAAGTCTATGCTTCGTCCACGAATTCAATTAAAAAATATTTCTAACGAAGTGCTAACTGGTTTTAAAATTCGATATTATTTTAGAGGTGAAGAACCTAATCAAGTTCATGTAAGTGCCTTCTATCCAGCAAATGATACTTTGGGTCTTGCCGTATACAGCGAAAGCTTCAATACAGGCTATGTAGAATGGGCTTTTGACACCACTCGAATTCTATCAGGTAGTTTCCCTTATTTTGGTGAAGGTCCTTTAATGGGAATCTATAATACTGGATACGTTCCATGGTATGCTGAAGATGATCCTTCTTATGTACCTCAATTAACATCTGATGTTAATGCTTATACGGATAATTTCGGTCTTGTAGTTCTTGATACTGATAATAACCTTGTTGGTGGTTCTTGCGTGGAAATGGAAGACCCTATAGAAGCATTGCCGCCCTCTGTAAGAGTTCTTGCTGCAGACGTTCACGACGACACACTTACAGCCTCAGAAATTCAATTAAAATTAGAAAATCTTGGTTCTATTTCACTTAAGAACTACGATATGCGTTATTACTTTTATGTAGAAGAAGGATTACAACCGATTCTTGAAATATATCATTCCCCTTCATTTGTACAAAATATAGAAATGCGTTCTCTAGGGAAAGGTCGTTATGAAGTAAATATCCATGTAGAAGATACACCTCTTACTCCACATACTGTATGGCCTAATGAAGTGAAATTTGCATTACATTTGCATAATTGGGAACGAATTTGGATGCCTACAGATGATCCATCTCACAAGAACCTTTCAAAAACATATGCTCCCTCATTCGGAATATGTGTTTTCGATTCGACAAACATGAAAATTTATGGAGAAGATCCAATATGGCCTACACCTAATGTTATAAAAGAAACTTCTGATTCTACAAATGTTCCAGATTATGGCTATAATTCAGATAACGTTCCAGTGATTCGAACCGAAGATGGGTTACTAATAATAGTAGATGGTTATCCGTATGTTCAATTAGATTTAGTATATGCGAATGGTATTCCTATACGTAGTATTTTTGCTGGTACAGTAATGCCTGGTGAACAA
Organism: Fibrobacteria bacterium AD312; assembly: GCA_001462345.1. Classification (GTDB taxonomy): domain Bacteria; phylum Fibrobacterota; class Fibrobacteria; order Fibrobacterales; family Fibrobacteraceae; genus Fibro-01. The sequence goes on from LIUM01000040.1 coordinate 3,943, forward strand.
TTCATATTTGTAGATTGGTCTGATATAGATCTAAATCATACATATCTTGTTATGCGAAAAAACTCAAAAATTATTTCTACAAAACTTTTAAATAATTTATAAGGAAATTTTTATGACACATATAGAAAAAAAAGATCAAATACTTTATAATAGATTCTCTTTGAAAAAAACTACTCTAAAGGGTGCTTTTTTACTTATACTTCTCGTTTCCAACTCCTTTGCATTAGATATCAATGCTGTTTTTGATAATCAAAAAAAAGCCGCTTTTCCAGACACTGCGGAGATTATCATGGAAACATCGATGTCTTTACCAGGTGTTCCTATGCAAAGGATTAAAACGACACTTCTTTCTGCTGGGTCTGAAAAAACGAAAACCACAATAAAATCACAAATGATGTATATGGAAATTGTAAAGAATGGTAACAATATGCGCGTAACTGACCTGAAAACTGGCAAAAAGTTACCAACACAAAATTTACCACAAAGTGGAACACCAGATATAGTAAATCAAATGGGGAACCCTGAAGACTACACAACGCCAATTAAAGAAAATAATCTTTGGAAAATTGTACCTAAAGAAAACAATAAACCTACATTCTATTATTCAGATAAAATCAAACGTGTAGTCAAAATGTTGATAAATGTTCCGATAGATGCATCAGGTAGTGAAGCTACATCAGAAGCTAACTACAAGTATTGCGATTATAGTTGCAATTTTCCAGGAACACTTTCAAGTGTAGAAATTAAAACACAGATGCCAAATGCACAAGAATCAAATGTAAAAGTTGAGATTATTTCAGTAAAAAAGATCAATCATTTACCAAAAAGTATGTTTGATCTAAAATAGAAGTGAAAACGTTCATACTACCGCATTTTTTTGATGCAAATACTTTTGCAAAACAAACGCATTTTAGCCTCAAAAGGGCTCATTCCCATTGATTAGAAGATTAAGTAAAAATATATTGTAAAAACGATTCATATATCTATATTATAAATATAGCGATTAAAACAGGGCGGAGATATCAAATGGCAACTGCTTTTCTAAAGGGAAGAATCTGTTTCATATTCATTTTATTACTCACTGCAACAGGCGTTATTGCTGCACCATCGAAGAAATTGGAGAGCCTTTTTAAATTGGGTTTTCCTCGCCATAGCCAAGTACAAAAAGCCTTGCAGAACAGCCAAATTCAAAAACAAGGTGTACTGAAAAAATCAGCTCCAAGACAGGACTACTCTGAAAAACTAGATAGTACGATAACTCAATACTATGATGGTCAAACCCTTACTTATGAAAAAACAAAATCTATTTACCTTTATGATTCTTATGGTAACCTCATTTCTGAAATTGAGTCTGAATATAATGATGGAAAGTGGGAGAATATAGAAAAAAGCGATTATTCGTATGACACTAATGGTAACCTTGTTTCCACAATCTTATCTGTTTCAGAGAATAGCGAATGGAAACCAGATGATAAATATGAATATTCTTATGATTCAAATAACACACTCATTTTTTCAATTTGGACTGAAATTGAAGATAATAATTCATCGGATAATAAAGTTGATTATTCATATGATTTAAATGGTAATCTTATTTCTGAGATTGAATCTTTTGGTTACAATAATCAGTGGGATGTTGAACGTAAAACTGATTATTCATATGATTCAAAAGGTAATCTTATTTCTGAGATCTCATCTTATGAGAGCGATAACCAGTGGATTGAGGAACGTAAAATCGATTACTTGTATAATTCTAATGGCAACCTAATTTCACAAGTCATTTATGAAGATGAGCTTGGCCCAATACAGGAGTTTCAAAAAGACGAGTATTCTCATGATTCTAATGGCAATTTCGTTTCTTTGATGTTTTATCGATGGGATAATGAGTGGGTAAATTACGCAAAACTTGAAATAGAGTATGATCTTTCGGTTTCAATAGAAAACATTGCCTTTGGAGCTGCCTCTGAATTTTCATCTTTGGGCCTAATGCAAATGGTAAATAAACCAACTCATATAACAAGTAATGTGGACATTGATATGTTCCTATACTACTCGCCTTTCAAAACCACTTCTCTTACAAAAAAATCAGTCGCTAGCCGAGCAAATGCCTCTGTATCCATCAATAAAATACAGGGTAATTTTATGTTCACTAATCATCTCAATGAACCAGTGGAACTCATCGTTCATGCGCTTGATGGCAAGCGAATGAGTACCTCGTTTATCCAGCCTGGTACAAACTTCGTTGACATGACTGGGTATTCGGTCGGTGTGTATCTTGTTTCATGCCGTATCAATGGAAAACAGATTCAGTCATTCCGAATCGCACGATAAAGCATTTATTACTACCATGTAGTGCTTGTGCATGGAGTGCTCACTTTGGGCAGTGGGTTTAAAAGCAGATCTAGAGCATACCTTTATTTTATATGAAAGGATTTGCAATACAAACGCATTTATAGCTTCAAAAGGGCTCGCTCCCATTGATTAGAAGATTAAGTAAAAATATATTGTAAAAACGATTCATATATCTATATTATAAATATGGCGATTAAAACAGGGCGGAGATATCAAATGGCAACTGCTTTTCTAAAGGGAAGAATCTGTTTCATATTCATTTTATTACTCACTGCAACAGGTGTTATTGCTGCACCTTCAAAGAATGTGGAGAACCTTTTTATATTCGGCATCCCTAGCCATAACCAAGTGCAAAAAGCCCTGCAGAACAGCCAAATTCAAAAACAAGGTGTACTGAAAAAATCAGCTCCAAGACAGGACTACTCTGAAAAACTAGATAGTATAGTATATCAATACTATGATGAAGAATTCATTTTTGATGCCTATGAAAAAAGAAAAGAAACTTTTCTTTATGATTCTTATGGTAACCTCATTACCAGAATTAAGTCTGAATATAATGATGGAGAGTGGGAGGATGTAGATAAAAACGATTATTTGTATGACTCTAATGGTAACCTCGTTTCCAAAATGAGCTATAGTTTATCTGGTGACGAATGGGAAGCAGATGTGAAATATGAATATTCGTACGATTCAAATAACACACTCCTTTTCATGACTACTACTTATTGGGATTATATCGAAGGGGAATGGGAGGGTGTGAGTATCAAATACGATTATTCGTATGATGCTAAAGGCATCCTTATTTCTGAAATTCGTTCTTATATGAATAATAACCAGTGGGAGAATGGAGGTAAAACCTATTATTTATATGATTCTATTGGCAACCTCATTTCAGAAATTAACTCTAAATATAATGATGGAGAGTGGGAGGAAGAAGAAAAAATCGATTATTCATATGATTCTAATGGTAAACTCATTTCAGAAATTGACTCTGAATATAATGATGGAGAATGGGAGGATGTAATAAAAGGCGATTATTCACATGACTCTAAAGGCAATCTCGTTTCTTTGATCTGGTATCGATGGAATAATGAGTGGCTAACAAGCCGAAAATATGAAGTAGAGTATGATCTTTCGGTTTCAATAGAAAGCATTGCCTTTGCAGCCGCCTCTGATTTTTCATTTGCTGGCAAACTACAATTGGTAAACAAACCTATCTATATGAAAAATGGCCTAGAATCTGAAACGTTCCTATACTACTCGCCTTTCAAAACCTCTTCTCTTACAAAAAATTCCGTTGCTAGCCGAGCAAATGCCTCTGTATCCATCAATAAAATACAGGGTAATTTTATGTTCACTAATCATCTCAATGAACCCGTGGAACTCATCGTTCATGCACTTGATGGCAAGCGAATGAGTACCTCGTTTATCCAGCCTGGTACAAACTTCGTTGACATGACTGGGTATTCGGTCGGTGTGTATCTTGTTTCATGCCGTATCAATGGAAAACAGATTCAGTCATTCCGAATCGCGCGATAAAACATTTATTACTACCATGTAGTGCTTGTGCAAAGAATGCTCACTTTGGGCAGTGGGTTTGCTCTTATGCAATGATCTATAAAAGCTTTTTGGCTTTTTCAAACTGGGCTTTGACGGAGTCTGGGCCTGTGCCGCCTTCGATATTACGACGGCTGACAGAAAATTCAAAAGTCAATTGATTTTTAATTTTCTCAACGTCACGAACGCCTGCTTTTTCCCAGATTTCATTTGATAAATCTGTGAATTCCATTTTCTGTTTCGCCGCTTCTCCGACTAAATGCCCCACGATATGATGCGCATCTCTAAAAGGAATCCCTGATTCTACCAGGAGATCGGCGAGGTCTGTAGCGAGCAATGCGGGGAGCATTTTTTTGTGCATGTTTTCAAAATTCCATGTGGCCGTGAGAATGGCTTCGTTCATTACTCTTAAAAGGACTTTGATGGTTTTAACGCTATCAAAGACGGGCTCTTTGTCTTCTTGTAAGTCGCGGCTATAAGAAAGGGGAGCGCCTTTCACCAAGGTAAAGAGGGCGGTGTAGTTTCCAATCATACGGCCAGCTTTGCCTCGTATGAGTTCCATGCTATCAGGGTTCTTCTTCTGAGGCATCATAGAAGAACCGCTGCTGAAGGCATCGTGCAAAGTTAAAAATCCAAATTCGCTGGAGCTCCAGTTGACAAAATCTTCAGCGTAACGGCTGAGTGTCGCTGCAATAATCGAAAGTGAAGAGGTTAATTCTAAGGCCATGTCTCGATGGCTTACCGCATCAATGCTATTGGGGCTTGGATTTTCAAAACCAAGAGCTTTGGCGACTAAGTTTCTTTGGTACGGGAACGCCGACCCTGCCATAGCACCACTTCCAAGAGGTAGCTCATTGTGGAGGGCAAGGAAATTTTTTAAGCGTTTTTCATCACGGTCAATCGCAAAGAAGAAGGCCATCATATAATGACTAAAATAAATTGGTTGGGCTTGTTGCAAGTGCGTGTAGCCTGGCATCAATTTTCCAAAATGATCTTCGGCCGTTTTGAGAATGGTTTTCTTTAAGTCTGTGATAAGATGAATGATTTCTTGTGTGCGATGGCGCATGTACAATTTGAAATCAGTAGCGACTTGGTCATTTCGGCTGCGCCCTGTGTGGATCTTTTTACCTAGGCTCCCGATGCGTTCGGTGAGAACACGTTCTACGGCCATGTGAATATCTTCGTCGCCGTCGTTCCAAAGAGGTTTTCCCGATTTATAATCTGAAAGAATAGTGATTAAGCCATCGGTAATGGTTTTGTATTCTTCTGGGGTGAGTACGCCAGATTCAACAAGGCCTTTTCCATGGGCAATGGATCCTTCAATGTCTTCTTCAATAAGTTCGGCATCAAAATGCAAGCTAAAACTTAAATCAATCATGCTTTGAGCCATTCCACTTTCAAAACGGCCATCCCACATTTTTTTCTCATTCGATTTGGAAGACATAAAAACCTCTAGAACAAAACTGTTTTACGATTTCAAAGATAATAACTTTTCAACTTCTTTAATAATGCGATCGCGTTCTCCAGCCCAAGAAGGGCCTATTAATAAGTCATCTGGGCTCTCGCCGCTGAATCTTTCGATAGCAATTTCTTTGCCTAGGATTTTAATCATTTCGGCAACGGCTTCCGTGTACGCTTCAAAAGAGAGTAATTCAAATTCGGCGTCGGCGTAATCTTTTGCTAAAGCGGTTCCACAGACAATGTGGAGTGGATGTATTTTTACGGCAGCGATGGGTAGATTTTTAACTGCTTGTGCCGTAGCCTTAAAATCATCTAACGTTTCGTGAGGCAAACCCACTATTAAATGGGTGGTGACAATCAAGCCCGCTTTGTGTAATCGCTCCACAGCCTCTTTAAATTCGTTAAAAGTGTGCTTACGGTTAATCGCGACTAGCGTTTTATCATTAGAGGTCTGGAGCCCAACTTCTACAATAATCGGTTTCACTTGATTCATCTCAGCAAGGAGCGCCACCGTTTCATCAGGTAAACAGTCTGGCCTTGTACCAATAGAGATTCCTGCAATATCTGGATGCATTAAAACGGGTGTAAATATTTCTCTTAAGCGAGAAGCTGGGGCATACGTATTCGTATAAGGCTGAAAGTAAGCCAGAACCCCTGCTTTAGGGTACTTATTTTTTAGTGGAGGTAAGAATTTTTCTAATTGGGTTATAATATCTGTTTTCGCAAGATCCCATACAGGGCTAAACGATTTGTTATTGCAATAAGAACAGCCAGAAAAACTCTTCGTTCCATCTAAGTTAGGGCATGTCATCCCGCCATTTAAGGGCAGCTTTCTTATTTTAGGATAAGAAGGGAAGGTTTTGGCTAAAAAATCTCGGTATGGAGTATATTGCATAAAACAATAATAAAAAATGAATTTTTGATTGACTTTTAGAACACTTTAAAAAGGTGTTTTTTCTTCTTTTGATAGGTGCATTTTTTATGATACCCAATTTTTAAAGTTATTTTTATGACATTATAATCTATAATGATTTGGCTCGCCCACTTAAAGCTAAGGGAAGAATGTTATGAATGCTGATAGTACTCTCGCGATAGGTATACTTGTTGCTTCTATTGTGGTGATTTTTTCTTATTTGGTAGATATTTTTTCTCATCGTATCAGAATCCCTTCGGTATTGTTGCTGATGGCTTTTGGTATGGGGATCAAAGTATTTTTGGATGTCACGGGTATAGGCGCTCCAGATTTCACAAAGATGCTTCCATTTTTAGGGACAATCGGTTTGATTCTAATTGTGTTAGAAGCAGCCATGCATTTGCATTTAACAAGAGATGCCTTGGAAGTAATGTCTAAAGCGGCGATAGCGGCAGCCTCTCTTTTATTAGTGACGTCGGGCGTTATCACTGGTTTACTGCACTTGGTGAGTGGAGAAACTTTTCATTCTTGTCTTGTCAATGCAATTCCTTTTGCTGTGATTTCAAGTGCGATGGCAATTCCTAGCGCTCAAAATTTGTCACCAGAAAAAAAAGAGTTTGTGATTTATGAATCGACTTTTTCTGATATTTTAGGCATTCTATTTTTTACTCTAGCGTCAAATAATTTGGGCGGGGTAGATGATTGGGTTCTTGGCATTTCTAAGAGTGTTTTAATTACGATTCTTTTTTCTGCAATTTTTACTGTGGGCTTGGTTTGGCTTGTCACAAAACTTCGTAATCACGTGAAGTTCTTTTTGATTTTATTCTTGCTTCTTTTAGTGTATAGTGTCGCGAAGTTATTCCATTTACCCGCTTTATTGTTAGTGTTCTTATTTGGCCTTGCCTTAAACAATACCTTCTTATTAAATCGCTGGAAATGGTTAAGTGAAAAAATTGATTTAGAAAAAGTACAAGAAGATCTTAAATACATGCAGGTTTCTGCTACGGAATCCACATTTCTTATACGCACGTTCTTTTTTGTGATTTTTGGATACTCTTTACAGTGGGCTTTGATATTAAAGTTAGATGTCATTTTATTATCATTAGCAGTGGCTGCTATTATTTTTGGGCTTCGGTTTGGTTTTTTCAAGCTACTTGCTAAAAAGCATCTATTCCCTGAATTTTTAATTGCTCCAAGAGGATTGATTACGGTTCTTTTATTTTACTCGATTCCCCAAGACTTGCAGATTGGATCTGTGAATTTGGGCTCTGTATTTTTAGTTGTTGTAGTTACGGCGATTACAATGGCTGCAGGTACTTGGAAAAAACGTCAAAGCTGAGGTCACTATGTTAAAAAAATACCTAACTCTATTTGTTTTAGGTTTATGTTCTTTTTCTACGGCTCAAAATATCATGAGCAATGGAAATATGGAATATGGCGATGGGGGTTGGTATCTCTGGAATAAACCAGAAGGACCAGCTAAAGTGGAATTCAAAATTGCAGAGCCTAAAATAGGTGTTGATGGTTCTCAGGGTGCAGTAGTCGTCATTAAAGAACCTCCTCATATTTGGTGGGGCTTACAAATTCAACCTCCAAAATTTCTTACCGATTCAGCTTACTATACTCTTTCCTTTAAGGCAAAGGGTGATATCTTAGTCATTGCCATCGTTCAAGGCGGGCCTCCCGATTATCGTCAGAAAGAAAGTTCTGTGATTCAATTGACTAAAGATTGGAAAACGTATACGATGACTTTCCTTGCAGATCAAAAAGGCTATGGCTTAAATAACGTGAGCTTCCTGATTGGTCATCAAAAGGGAACTCTCTGGCTTGACGATGTTGAAGTGAAATTAGCGGAAGGTGCTGCTGATACAACTTGGTATCTTTCTGCAGAAGCTAGAATTGATAGTATTCGTAAAGTGGATTTTTCTGTACCTGCAAAGCCAGGAGAAAAAGTCTCTGTAGAATTGCTACGTCATGAATTCCCATTTGGTACAGCTTTAGCTCTTTATGATACTAAAGACAGCGTTGAAAAATGGTATCGTAGTACAGCGGCTAAATATTTCTGGCACGGTGTTACAGAGAACCAGTTTAAGTGGCCAGAATACGAGCCCAAAAAAGGAAAATTACGCAAAGACGAATTAAACGAGTACTTTAAGTTTGCTAAAGAAAACGGTTGGGATCTACGTGGCCACGCTTTAGTGTGGGCTATTCAAGGTTACAATTATGACAAGCACTTCTCTAATAAGGGAAGTTGCAAAGAGATTGCCGAGAACATTAAAAAACGAATTGATCGTGACTTAAAAGAATATAAGGGAAAATTTGTGGATTATGATGTTTGGAACGAACCATTTCATGAACGATTCCTTTTTGACAAGTGTGGTTGGGGTTTGATGGATAGTGCTTTTGTTTGGGCTCACCGGGCCGATCCAACGGCCGTTCTTTACATTAATGAGTATAACGTGGTCTCTGCAGGAGAAACAGACTTTTATTATGATTTAATCAAAAGAATGTTAGATAAGAAAATCCCTGTTCAGGGAATCGGTGTGCAATGCCATTATCAAGCACGTCCAGTTTCTCCTGGTTTATTTAAAGAAAGAATTGATAAGCTTGCTACTTTTGGTTTGCCAATTAAAGTCACCGAATTTGATATTGGCACCTTTGATCAAGGCTTACATGTATCAGAACAAAAGCAAGCCGAAGAATTTGAAAAGTTTATTCGTAGTGCCTATAGCCATCCAGCGATTAGTGGTATTTTGTTGTGGGGTTTCTGGGATAATCGTCATTGGCTAAAAAATGGAGGCATTATTGCTTCAGATGGCCGTGCTAAACCAGCAGCAAAAACTGTTTATGATTTATGGCATAAGACATGGACAACTCGTTCGACTGTAGTTGCGGACTCTTCTGGCAAGGCTAATTTTAGAGGCTTCCCAGGCAAGTATCAAGTGACTATCGGGAAACAAAAGAAAACCTTAGACGTGAAGTCTCAAGTGAAGTTTCGGAAATAAGTATGGATGAGCGTTCCACAATCGTCTATTCTACAGAAACGGGCCGAATCAAAGAAAAGAAAGAGCCTGAACGTGCTCCAGAAGGAGATGGGATTGTTAGAATCTCATTAAAGCGTTTAGGTGGAAGCAAAGCCGTGAGTGTTGTTACAGGGCTTGCTTTAGAAACGAAAGACTTAAAAGAGGTTTGTCGCTTACTAAAGCAGAAATGTGGCGTTGGTGGAACTGTAAAAGATTTCACCATTGAAATTCAAGGCGACAAGCGCGCTATAATTCAGACGGAGTTAGAGAAAAAGGGCTATCGCGTCAAGCTAGCCGGAGGATAAAAAAAATCCCGACTTTCATCGGGATTTTCGCTGCCTCACCTGGACTCGAACCAGGGACAATTCGATTAACAGTCGAAGGCTCTACCAACTGAGCTATGAGGCATCAACTTGGGCTAAATATACATTCGCATTTATAAAATGTAAAGAAGAATCTATTCAAAAAAAGACTTGATTAAGGGGTGTTTTTGTGGCGTTAAAGGCGTGTTTTATAAAACGATAAAGCACCAAAAAATCATTTTATCCGTTCACTTCGAATCAATCATTGTAAACAAGATCTTTGGACTTTGGATTCATGGGTTTTAAGTGAAAAGAATATCGCTTAAGAAGCAATAAAGAACGTGGCACAAATTTCGCGCAAACCGTGGTGCGAATGTCGCGCGAACGTGGCACAAATGTCGCGCAAACCGTGGTGCGAAAATGACGAGAATATGGCGCGAACTTGGCGCAAATGTCGCGCGAACGTGGCATAAAAAAAATCCCGACTTTCATCGGGATTTTTCGCTGCCTCACCTGGACTCGAACCAGGGACAATTCGATTAACAGTCGAAGGCTCTACCAACTGAGCTATGAGGCATTAATCGATGCGCACAAATATAGTAAGCAATAAAACACTGTCAAGGATTTTATTGATTTTTTTGCATTAAAGCGTCTTTTTCGCGATCTTTTGCTTTTTCTCGAGCGGTTTTGCCAATAATATTCATGTTTTTAAAGGGAAAAATTTTCACTTTCTCGCCTTTTTCGTTATACATGGCAATTCCTTTTTCTTGAATCGCTTGAGATAAGATGTTCACTTTTTTAATCAACTCGTTAATCTTCTCTATTTTTTCAGTCGAAGATAAAAGTTTATCAATAGAAGGGTTGTTTTCTATGCTTAAAATAAAGTCATTGGCCCCCGAAGATGCTTTTGAAACTTTAGAGAGGGCTTGGTTTGCTTCTTCGATTTTAGTGGAGGTGGTTTTCTGTATGGTGTCTAGAAGAGTCTTGGCGTTGTCTGCTGTTTGAATAATCTGCTGAGAGGCATCGGTCGTTTGAACAAGAAGACCATTGACCTGTGAATTCACTTGTTCGCTTAGTTTTTCAAGAGAAGAAATGAGATTGTCCATTTGTTCCATTTTCGTCTCAAACATTTTTGGAACAGACGGTGTTACGGAGTCGCCGTGGATCAATAGAAGAGCGATATCTCGGATAATATCCATTTGAGTTTGAAAGTTTTCTATTAATCGGAGCGCTTCGGCAATTCCTGGTTGAAATTCGCCTTCAAAGACATAGTCTTTAGGGACTACTTCGCCTGTTTTAGAACGAATGATTTCAATGCGTCTTTGGCCCATTAGAGCGTAATTGGAGTTGATAATACGAGTCCCTTTACGTAAAACAACGGGCTCATCAAACTTTAACTGAAGCCTTGCTTTATCTCCAAGCCATTTTATAGAACCAATTTGCCCGACTTTATAACCATCAATCGTTACGGCATCTTGAGGTTGGATAGAGCCCAACTCCTTAAAATCCACTTCGATTTCATAAATGTTTATCTGATGGGCATTATACATCTCAAGCGTAACTACGCCTAACAACAAGATTATGGCGAAAAAAGAGAAGTAGCCGAGGGCTTTATCAGAAATCTTCATGGAATCTTTAATATAATAAATGTCAAGCGTAAATAGATTGTTTATGCTAAAAACACCGCTTCTTGAGGCTGTCATTACCTTTAGAAAATAACTATATTTTGCCGTATAGAAATTCATCAAAGGATTATTTATGGCAAAAGCTTCCAAAAAAACAGCTAAAATTTCATCAAAAAAAGTGGTTCTCGCTTATAGCGGCGGGTTAGATACTTCCGTTATTATTCCTTGGCTTAAAGAAAATTATGATTGTGAAGTCATTGCTTTTGCCGCTGATTTAGGGCAAGGAGATTGTGATGCAGAAGCTTTGAAGAAAAAGGCAATTGCTACAGGTGCTTCTAAGTGCTACGTCCTTGATTTACGCAAAGAATTTTTAGAAGATTACGTTTGGCCTACTGTTCGTGCTGGCGCTAAATACGAAAGCACCTATTTGTTAGGTACCTCTTTTGCACGTCCTTTGATTGCAAAATACCAGGTTAAAATTGCAGAAGCCGAAGGTGCTTACGCTGTCTCTCATGGCGCTACTGGTAAGGGTAACGACCAAGTTCGTTTCGAATTAACTTATGCCGCATTAAATCCTTCATTAGTGATTATTGCTCCATGGAAAGACCCAAAGTGGAATATCCATAGCCGTGAAGATGCAATTGACTATGCTGAAGCTCGTAAGATTCCATTAAACGGCATCAGCAAAAAGAAAATTTATTCTGAAGATGGTAACCTTTGGCACCTTTCTCACGAAGGTGGCATTTTAGAAGAACCAGACAAAGAACATAAATATGACATGCTCAAGTTGTCTAATACTTTTGAAAAAGCGCCAGCTAAACCTGGTTATGTGACTATTGGCTTTGAAAAAGGAACTCCAGTTTCTATTGACGGCAAAAAGATGGACGCTGTTTCTTTACTCACGTATTTGAATAAGATTGGTGGTGAACACGCTTGTGGCCTTTTAGATATTGTTGAAAATCGTTTAGTTGGCTTAAAGAGTCGCGGCGTATACGAAACTCCAGGTGGCTCGCTTTTATACAAAGCCCATGAATGCTTAGAACAATTAGTATTAGATAAAGAGACTTTGTTTGAAAAGCAAAAGCTTTCTATGACCTACGCGAACCTCGTGTACAACGGTCAATGGTTTACTCCTCTACGTCAAGCTTTAGATGCTTTCGTCAATGAAACTCAGAAATTAGTTACAGGTGAAGTAACATTAAAGCTTTATAAAGGCAACATTATTCCTGCTGGAATGAAGAGCCCTTATAGTCTTTATGATATGGATCTTGGTGGTTTCTCTGATGTAGAAATGTACGACCAAAAAGATGCCACTGGCTTTATTCGCTGCTTCGGTTTGCCAATGAAAACGAGAGCGTTATTGCTTGGCAAAAAGACAAACGTAGACTTTGGAAAAATCCAAAAGTTTTAGTCTTTTTTATAGGTGACATTAAAATGGCACGTAGGTCTTGTAGTACACTTCGGTGTCGCAGACTACGTGTTTTTTTTGTATGTATAATTGAAATATGAATGGAACGAACTTTGCTTCGAACGTAGAGGGTACGCTTTTCTCGTTTTTGTCCATGAAATGCTACGTAGAGGGTACGCTTTTCGCACTCTTCAAAATGGGCACTTGATTCTAATGTTTGAAATAAAGGAGTGACGTTTTTTTAATACCCGCTGTCGATAACCGCTGAACCAAGAACAATATCATTATTATACAAAGTAACGGTTTGTCCTGGAGTGACTGATAATTGAGGCGTATCAAAAACAACGTGTAGTTTTTCTTCTGGTTCAATACTAAATGTCGCGGGGACTGCTTTATGCCCGTGACGAATTTTGACAGTCGCTTGACCTTCGGTAACGTGGTCTTCTAGAGCTAAGCGATTCAAATTGGTACCAATTAAATGCTTGGAAAAAAGCTCATCATGAGTGCCTAAAACCACCTCGTTTTTTACTGGGTCTAAACGAGTGACAAAGAGAGGCTCCTTGAGCCCGCCTATCCCTAGGCCTTTCCGTTGCCCAATGGTATAATAGATAATTCCTTGATGCGATCCTAAAACATGGCCTTCTTTATCCACAAAAGATCCAGGGCGAATGTCTTCTGGATTAAAGAGCAGAGAATAGTCTCCGCATTGAATAAAATCTTGACTTTCATTTTTATAAAAAAGTTCTTCAAATCCATTATCTAAAGCGAGTTTCTTAACATCTTCTTTTTTCCAATTGCCTAAAGGGAAGAGTACCTTTTTCAGCTGTTCTTTTTTTAAGCGAGAGAGAAAATAAGTTTGATCTTTTGTTTGGTCGACGGCTGTTCTTAAGTGATGCCCCTCTTCGGAGAACCTTGCATAATGGCCTGTGGCAAAGTAATCGAAATCAATTCCCATTTCTTTAGCGCTACTTAATAAAAAGCCAAATTTCATTAGCTCGTTGCATTTAACACAAGGGTTTGGAGTCCGACCTGCTTTGTATTCGTCGCGAAAATAATCAATTACAGATTGTTTGTATTGTTTGGCTAGAGGAATAATCAAATGACGAATCCCAAGCTTTTCGGCCGTCTTTTGCGTGACGGCGAGTGTTTTTGATTCTTCTGGCCCAAAACAACCTTTGCTTCCATTCAAGGGAATATTAAAAGAAGGGTCCCACAAGCTCATTGTAATACCAACTACATCGTGGCCTTGTTGCTTCAAAAGTAACGCCACCATTGTAGAATCTACACCACCACTAAAACCGACTGCTATTTTCATAAAAGAAATAATAGTTTTTTTCAATGATTCCAGAAAAATACTACTTTTCTAAATATGGATATTTCTCATTGGCGTAAAGATATAGACGAACTGGAAGATCAGATTATTGCCCTTTTAAATAAGAGAGCTTCTTATGCTGTCGAAATAGGGAAGATTAAGCACGAACATGGAATTCCTGTGTTTGATGCCACTCGAGAACAAGAAATTTTGAATCGAGTTGCTGCTAAAACTAAAGGCCCTCTTTCTTCTGACTCCATTCGGTCCATTTTTAAAACGATTATGGAAGAAACAAGAAAAGTGGAGGGTTAAATGCAAATTCGCCGCATAACTTTTGTAGGCTTTGGACTTTTGGGGGCTTCCGTTGCCGCTGCCATAAAACAAGCACAAAAGAAAATAAAGATTAGAGCGGTGAGCTCTCCAGCTACACTGAAGCGGGCAGAAGAACTTGGCCTTGCCGACGAATTCTATGGGTATAAAGATGCCGACTCTTGGGTAGAAGGGTCTGATGTCATTTTACTTTGCGGCCCTATCCTTCATATTTTATCGATCATTTCTGATTTATCTAACACAAAGCCTTCACACCCTGTGCTTGTAAGCGATATAGGCAGTACAAAGGAGAAAATCTGCGAGGCTGGTTTTCAGTTGCCTTCTCCATTTTCTTTTGTCGGTGGCCATCCGATGGCGGGCTCTGAAAAAAGGTCGTTAGAATATAATGACCCTTCTATTTTTGAAAATGCCTATTGGTTTTTGTGCCCTCCTGATAATATTCAAGAGTCTACTTATTTGCCTTTATCTGAATTAGTCACTTTTTTAGGCGGGCAACCCGTTCTATTTACTCCAAAAGAACATGATTCTACCATGGCTTGGCTAAGTCACATGCCTCAGATGATTAGTTCTACACTTGCAGGAAATTTACCTCCTCGCATTTTGCTTAAAGATTACCAGCATTTTGCAGGCCGAGGCTTTCGTGATATGACTCGTATCGCAGGCTCTTCTTGGAACATGTGGCATGATATTCTTCTTACCAATAAAAATGCGATCATCCAAGCTCTGGATGAATTCTCTATTGGGCTAACGGAAACTAAAAAAGCAATTCAAATCATTGATGATTATGATGAAAATATGCATCAGGTTTTTGTGGCCGGTAACCAAGGGCGAGCCTCTCTTTTTGCTCCTGGCCGAAACGCCGCTGATCACTTTTTTGAAATTACAGTCCAGTTAAAAGATAAGCCTGGCTCCATCTTAAGCGTCATGCAACCACTTGCAGAAGAAGGCATTAATATTCGTGATATTGAGCTTATGAAAGTCCGTGAAAATATTGCAGGGACTTTACTTTTGGCATTTAAAACAGAAGCGGAAGCAGCGAAAGCGATGAGTGTGCTCCGCTATTTAGAATATGAAGTGAAGGAACGTTGATGGCCGAATTTGTTGTTAATCCAGATAGTGAAATGATGGAACAAGCTCTTGTTCTTTCCCTTTTAGTGAAAGGGCGAACCGTCTTAGAAGATTTTCAATGGACTCCTAGAGGGCTTGCTTTTGCGGAGAGTTTGCGTGAATTTGGCTTATCTTATGAATTAAAAGGGCACCAATTAGTGTTAGAGGGCATGGGTTTTCAATATAAAGCCCCTATGCTACTCCCTTATCGTTTAGAAACGCACGCTCTTATTCTTTTATGGACATTAGCTTCAAGCGATACAGAGACCATCTATACCATCGCTTTTGAAGAAGGTGATTCTCTCGCCTCTGAAAAAACAAAGAAATTAATACATCAATATTTTTTAGCCGAATTAGAAAAAGAAACTTCGGATTCGATTCAATTTCGATTTTTAGAGGGAACCCCTAAATACAAGAAGAACTCTCAAGGAGATCTTCCTTACTTGATGCGAAATCGCTTGCTTTTATCGGCCTTGATTCAAGGCGGAGATCTCTCTTTTGAAGAGCGTTCTGCGTTACGAGACCAGTGGACTCGTATGATGGTCTATTTTGGAGCCGACTTAAAATACGAATCGAAAGGCATGGAAAATATGGATGAACTTTCACGTCGTATTGCAAAAGCAAGAGGTGTGAAACTCGAACGGACTTGGTCGACTACTTTTTCTCCTACGAAAATTTTAACGGCTCGTGAGTATTTTGTTCCTGGAGATGTCACAGAGCTTATTGCTCTTTGTTTAGTCGTGATTCTCGCGAAGATTCCTAAAGACGAAAGTTTTATTATTAAGAATGTTTGTATAAATACAGGGCGAGCAGGGGCGTTGACTGCCCTTAAACGCATGGGCGCTTCTATAGAAACGATTAGTAAACGGGAACGTTATGGCGATGCTTTTGGAGATGTCGAAGTGAAGCCTTTAGGCGCTAAACGTTTACAAGGGCGCCGCTTTTCAGAAGATTTAATGGCATCTTGTATGGATGAATACCCTTTACTCGCTTTGGCTGCCTGTTATGCAGAAGGAGAGACCATTCTTCGAATTCCTCCAGAGTACAAAGTCTCTTGCAGAGAAGATCTAGAATGGTTGGCTTTGAATTTGCGAAAAACAGGAGTCGAAATCGGAGTCTATGACGATGGTCTTGTCATTCGTGGAAAGGATGAATTGGATGGCGGTGAATTTGACGCAGCCAATAATCCTTTAACTGCATTAACGTTATTTATTGTTTCGCTTTTAGGCCGAGGCAATTCATCGATAGTAGGCTTAGAAAATATGGAGTCTACTTTTCCTCAGATTTCTGAAAAAATAAAATCGATTATTCAAAAAGGGAATCATGAATCACAATAGAATTGGCATTGTAGGCTGGAAAGATAAAAGTGCTGATTTAGCACTTGCTTTGGAGATGATTGCCGAGTGGTCCAAAACTCACAAAGAAGTCTCTTTTTGTGCATTAGAATCTTTAAAGGAAGTCTCTCCAAAAAATATTGAGATTGTCACAGAAGACGCGTTACGAAAATGTGATTTACTTTTAGCCATTGGTGGAGATGGTACTGTTCTTTCTACGGCACGCATTGCTTTAGGGACTTCTATCCCTATTTTAGGCGTAAATGCAGGGCATGTAGGGTTCTTAGCTGAAACGCGCGTAGAAGATCTAAAAACGACTTTAGATTTAATACAAGCAGGGGAGTTCTCTACTAGAAATCGGATGATGCTAGATGCGAAGATTTTCCGTGAAGGGAAACAACTTGCTTGCGAAACCGTTTTGAACGAAGTGCATATCCGTGCGAGAGCATTAGAACGGATGGTGAACCTTTTAGTAGAATATAATGGACGTTACTTAACAGAATATTGGGCAGATTCGCTACTAGTATCGACTCCAACGGGTTCCACGGCTTATAATTTATCGGCAAATGGCCCTATTATTCATCCTTCGACATCGGCTTTTGTATTAACGCCTTTAGCCCCAAGTAGTCTTTCTGTTCGGCCTTTAATTATTCCAGCAAGTGCCATTTGCCAGATATCATCTGTATCGGATTCTTCGCTAAATCTTGTTTTTGATGGCCGAATAAATAACACTCTTGAATCTCACGATAAGCTAGTTCTTAGCCAGAGCGAGTCGGTAACGACTTTTATTCGGATGAAAAACACAGGCTTTGTAGATGCTCTGAGAGAAAAGCTAGGATGGACTGGTAAGCCCAAACTAGCTTAGTTTGAAAATAATTTATTCAAACATATCTACAGAATAGGGATCCTTTGCCTTTTTAGACGAAGGCTTTTCTTCTGGCTCTTCTTCTTCATCTTCTTCGATTAAGCGAGTGGTGCGCTTGACTTTTTTAGCGGTGAATTTACTCCCAAGAGCCTTGTAGCCTTTGACATCAGCTACTTCTGTTAGGTCTAAGGTTTCTTTTTGCACTTCACGCCCCACTTGGTATTCCATAATCACTTTTGCATTTTTAGTTGCAAAAAATTCTACCAGGTGAGTGTCTGGGTGATCGGAGAGTAAATTAAAATCCGTAGTCATTGGGCATGCTTCTAATTTAAATCGCTTGACCATGTAATTGAAATTGGAACCCTCAAAATAGAGAATCGAATAGACTTGTTCTGGATCGAATTTTTGAATATGAATAATAGCAGTACCCACTAGTAATGGATCGGTCATATCGTATATTCTCGCTAAGCCATTATCTCGAACGACTAATACTTTGTCGTTTTCTTCAAATTCTCCAAGGCAATCGCCTCTTTTTTGTGTAGAGACAATACCGCTTGGCGCATCATAATAAAGGATTCTCGCTCCAAGAGTGCTGACCCCTTTACGTACGCGCTTGACCGTTTTCACCGCATATTTAGTGACTTGGTTTCCAATGGCATTTCTACCTTTGACTTCAACATCACTGAAATCGACTTCGAAGTTTAATTTAATACGAGGACGAGGCTTCAATATGACTTCTACAATTTCAGCTTCTCCATTTGGATTGCTAGAAATATAAAGGATTTTGGAGCCAGGTTTCCCTTTGCCCATAAGGTAATCTTTGTCTCGAGTAATGCCACCTACATTAAAACGTTTAATGTAAGAAACACCATCTTTCCCTTCTTGATAAATGACATTGTAAATTTGGCGTTCGTCATCTTTATTGAACTTCTCAATTAAAACAACATCTTTACCCACAAAGTCTTTATCTGAGACGCGGACAATTTTAAAAGAACCATCGGCCTTAAATACAATGATATCGTCGTAAGAAGAAACATCAAATAGATATTCTTCTTTTTTAAGCCCTGTTCCTACGAAACCTTCTTTTCGATTGACATAGAGTTTTTGGTTCGCAATGGCCACATGAACGGCATTGACCTTACCGAATTCACCAATCGTTGTTTTACGTTCTTTGCCTTCGCCATATTTTTTAAGCAAGTTCTTAAAATGAGCGATCGCATAATCTGTTAAGTGTACGAGATGATTTTCGGTTTCTTCAATTTGAAGGTCTAATTCTTTTAACGCTTCATCTGCTTTTTTACGGTCGAAACGGCTGATTCGACGGATGGGGATTTCAGCGAGTTTTAAGATCTCTTCTCGAGTCACTTCTTTACGGAGCATTTTTTTGACAAAGGGTTTTAAGCCTTCTTCAATTAAGGAGACCATTTCATCTTTGTTTAGCGCCTTTTTAATGACTTCGTAAATTTCTTTTTCAATAAAGATTTTCTCAAGGCTAGTCATGTGCCATTTTTGGCCCAGTGCAGCAAGTTTATTTTCTAATTCCCATTTTAAAAGCTGAACGGTATGGTCTGTATTCAGTTTTAAGATTTCGGAGACCCCAATAAATTGAGGCTTTTTATTGACAATAATACAGGCGTTAGGTGCAAGAGACTTTTCGCAATCAGTGAACGCATAAAGTGCATCAATCACCACCTGCGGATCCGTTCCAGGGTGAAGATGAATCACGATTTCCACTTCTTGAGAAGTATTATCATCCACGTGTTTAATCTTAATTTTCCCTTTATCGTTTGCACTAATAATGCTATCAATTAAAGAACCTGTAGTGGTTCCATAGGGGATTTCTCGAATCACAAGGGTTTTAGAATCGAGTTTTTCTATTTTGGCACGCACTTTAATACGACCACCACGTAAGCCATCATTATAATCGCTCATGTCGGCGATGCCGCCAGTAAAGAAGTCAGGGTAAAGCTCGAATTTTTTACCACGAAGATGAGCGATAGACGCTTCACAGAGTTCGCAGAAATTATGAGGCAAAATGGATGTGGATAAACCTACAGCAATACCTTCTACGCCTTGAGCTAATAAAAGAGGGAATTTGGCAGGTAATGTGACGGGTTCATTGTTTCGGCCGTCGTAACTGGGGATCCAGTTGGTGGTTTCTGGGTTGAATAAAACTTCGAGAGCGAATGCAGTGAGGCGTCCTTCGATATAACGAGGAGCAGCAGCAGAATCCCCTGTAAAAGGGTTTCCCCAGTTACCTTGAGCATCAATCAACAATTCTTTTTGCCCGAGAGTCACTAACGCATCACCAATAGAGGCATCTCCATGAGGGTGCAATTGCATGGTACGCCCGACAATGTTCGCCACTTTATGATAACGGCCATCATGCATATCAAATAAAGTGTGTAGAATACGACGTTGTACTGGCTTTAAGCCATCTTCAAAATAGGGAACCGCTCGATCGAGAATCACATAACTTGCATAATCCAAGAACCAACCATCGTACAGTTTTTCTAAATAGTTGGCGTTTGATAATCCGAGAGTTTTTCTTTCTTCACTCATAAATTTCTCTTATTCTTTTTTAGAGTTCTTCTACTGCTTCAGCACGGAGATTGGTGACAATATGATCTTGTCTCGTAGGAGAGTTTTTACCCATATAATACTCAAGCATTTTACCTAAGGAAGCATCAGGAGGCATCATCACAGATTCAAGCCTCATGTCTTCGCCAATAAACTGCCCAAATTCAGAAGGACTAATTTCACCGAGACCTTTGAATCGTGTGATTTCAAGCCCATCTTTCCCTAGAGAAGTGCTTGCTTTATTGCGTTCGTCTTCATCGTAGCAGTAGATGGTTTCTTTCTTATTTCGAACTCTAAAAAGAGGGGTTTGTAAAATATAAAGGTGTTTTTGTTCCACCAGTTCAGGGAAAAATTGCAAGAAAAAGGTCATTAATAAAAGACGAATATGCATACCATCGACATCGGCATCGGTAGCGATAATGACTTTATTGTAGCGTAGATTTTCAAGCCCGTTTTCAATATCAAGCGCATGCTGCAAAAGGTTGAATTCTTCGTTTTCGTAGACGACTTTCTTCGTTTGCCCAAAACTGTTGAGAGGCTTACCTCTTAAGCTGAAAACCGCTTGCGTTTGAACGTTTCTTGCTTTGGTGATAGAACCAGAAGCAGAGTCCCCTTCGGTAATAAAAATCATGGTCTCTTGGTGAAGAGGACTTTTTACTTCGGTGAGATGAACCTTACAATCGCGGAGCTTTTTATTATGCAGATTTGCTTTTTTAGCGCGTTCATTAGCAAGCTTTTTAATCCCTGCAATTTCTTTTCTTTCGCGTTCATTTTGCGTAATACGGTCTAAAAGCTTCTTTTCTGTATCTGGATTCTTAAAAAGATAATTATCGAATTCTTTTGAGACAAAATCCACAATCCAGCTACGAAGGGCAGGCCCATTCGGTGCTGTAGAAGTACTGCCTAATTTTGTTTTCGTTTGAGATTCAAAAACGGGTTCTTGAATACGAATAGAAATCGCTCCAATAATACAGTTTCTAATATCAGCAGGGTCAAGGTCTTTTTTAAAATGGTCCCTGGCGCCTTTGACAATGCCTTCACGAAAAGCGGCTTGATGAGTACCACCTTGAGTCGTGTGTTGGCCGTTGACGAAACTATAATAATGCTCGCC
Source organism: Fibrobacteria bacterium AD312 (assembly GCA_001462345.1). Classification (GTDB taxonomy): domain Bacteria; phylum Fibrobacterota; class Fibrobacteria; order Fibrobacterales; family Fibrobacteraceae; genus Fibro-01. The sequence goes on from LIUM01000040.1 coordinate 25,223, forward strand.
ATATTGGTTCCCATGAGTAAAGGCAACCTCAATATCTTTGTCCTTAAAATGGATTACGTCATAGCGAATGTTTTCATCAACTCTCTTTTGAAGTAAATCTAAAAGACCATTTGAACTGGAATAAGGTTTTCCGTTCATGATCAGAGTAAGACCCGTATTCAAATAGGCGTAGTTCCAGATTTTTTCATCCATGTAGGCTGGTAAATAGCGATAATTCTTAAAAATTTCTGGATCGGGGTTGAAAACAATCTCTGTACCATTTTTTTCTGAAGTCGCTGCTTCTTTGTACTCTTTAACAAGAATACCACGGCAGAATTCAGCTTTTTTGCAACGCCCATCTCTAAAACTTTGCACAATAAAAGATTCAGAAAGTGCGTTTACTGCTTTAGTACCCACACCATTTAGACCAACAGACTTTTGGAAGGCTTCAGAATCGTATTTACCTCCTGTGTTGATTTTACTAACGCAATCGACCACTTTTCCAAGTGGGATGCCGCGGCCGTAGTCTCGGATACGCACAGATCGATCTTCGATTTCAATTTCAATCTTTTTACCAGCGCCCATGACATATTCGTCAATCGAGTTGTCTATAATTTCTTTTGCTAGAACATAAATACCATCATCAGGACTTTGACCGTCGCCGAGCTTACCAATGTACATGCCTGGACGGAGTCTAATATGTTCATGCCAATCCAGAGATTTAATACTGTCTTCGTTATATTTTGCTGCCATAAATATTCAATAATTTTAGAATTTGTCCAAACATAGTCAAAAATCATTCAAAGCAACCATCAAAATAGGCTTAAATTTGGGGTTTTAGCCAGTTCTTAAAAACGAATTATTAATGATTGCCTAAAATGAAAAAGCATGTTTCATTAAAAATCAAATATAGAAAAAATATTCTACTGCACAAATGTATAAAAAGAAAGGAGACTCTGTTAGTCTATTTTGTACAAATAGTGTTTTCTAGCATAAAAATCTAGTGATGTAAGCCCTTTTTTTTCTTTTTATTCACTAAAAATGGGCAGAATAATGGCTGCGAAGGTCTGAACTAAGGGGCGCAATAAAAAAACAGCCTTAGCAGTAAATTTGTAGAATTTGGCTCGGAAATCGCGGTTTTGAAAAATTATTATCGAAGCGTACGAAATAACTTGACAGAGCCAAGTAAATCCGCGCAAGCCTTGTCGCAAAGGGAGCTGTTGCAAACATTTATAAAAAGTGTTGCAAATGTTTTACAATATTTGCATAAAAAAATGTCGATTTGTAGATAAAAGATTTATTTAACTAGAGGTGTTTTGGCGATTGAGGTGAATATGCAATTTTCTAACGTTAGTATTATAACGAGTGTTTTGGTGGTGGGGCTTTTGATTGCGGCGCCTGCGATGGCGCAAACTACCGTCGTTGTGGACCCCACGAAAAAATACCAGACCTTCGAGGGTTTTGGTTCCAGTCTTTGCTGGTGGGCGGTCAAGGTGGGCGCCTGGAACGAGACGAACCGTAACAAGCTTTTGGGGGCCATTGCCGACCCCGACACGGGTCTCGGTTACACGTACTTCCGTTACAACATTGGCGGTGGAGATCAGCCAGGCCATAATCACTTGACCAAGGGCGATGGCGGTGCTGCGGTGCCGGGCTACAAACCAAGCGAAAACGGGAGTTACGACTGGAATGCTGACGCGAGCCAGCGAGTAGTTGCCACAACGCTAGCCAAGATGGCGAAGGACCCGATTTTCGAGGCGTTCAGCAATTCGCCACCGTGGTGGATGACCAACAGCGGTTGCGTCTCGGGTGGCGTGAACGGCGCAGACAACCTAAAGACTGACTACTACGACGACTTTGCCGACTATCTTTCGGAGGTGGCGCTCCACTTTAAAAAGGAATGGGGAATTACGTTCCGCACGGTGGAGCCCTTCAACGAACCCAGCGCCGGCTGGTGGAAGGCCAACGGCGACCAGGAAGGTTGCGGCTTTAAGAACAACCAGTCCAAGATGATCGTGGAACTTGGCAAGAAGCTCAAGGAAAAGGGGCTGTTCCCCGAAACGTCTGTGGGAGCGGCCGACGAATCTAACATCAGTGATGCCCTCAATCAGTTCAAGGGCTACAGCGAAGAGGCTCTCTCGTACATATTCCAGGTGAACACCCACAGCTATTCGGGTTACGATTCCCGCGCGGGGCTGTTCAACGCGGCCTTCGCGAAAAACAAGAAGGTGGTGCAGTCCGAAACGGGGCCTCTCCACAAGAGCGGCGATGAAAATATCGCACTATGGATGGCGGGCCTCATTATTGCTGATATCCGCGACATGAAAGCTAGTGCTTGGGTGGACTGGCAGCTGGGCGACCCGGCGGAAAACTGGCGCTCCTTTGCGCTGGACCACTCGAAGCAGACTTACAAGCCTAACGCTCGCTACTACATGCACGCCGCGTTCAGCCGCGTGCTGCGCCCGGGCTCGCGCATTATCGACAGCGACAACGGCAACACGCTTGCGGCCTTGCGCGGAGATGGTGCGCTAGTGCTTATCGTGCGCAACAGTGGTACGGCCGATGCAAGTTACAACTTTGACCTGAGCGGTTTCGATAAGCTGGGAACTGCGGCGAAGGTGAATGTGTTTGCGCTCCCTGGGAGCTTAACCGCAGTAAGCGATCTGAGCGTTACGGGCAAGTCACTTGCCATAACCGCGAAGGCAAATACCGTGACAACATTCGTGATTCCAAGTGTCGAGGCAAACGGCCAGTGTACACCAAGCGACATTATCCCCTATGTAAAAATCGGGAACGGTGGCTGGAATGAACAGACCGAGGTGAACATCGAAAAGGGCGACTCCCTGAGAATCGGCCCGCACCCGTGGGAAGTCGGTCGCTGGATTTGGAGTGGTCCGAAGGACTTTTCGACCACGAACCGCGAGTTCATATTGAGGAACATGGACGGTACCATGAGCGGGCATTATAAGGCGCAGTACACCAATGCGGTAGGATGCGAAAGCTCTGTGGACTTCAAGGTTATTGTGAACGATGCGGAATACCCCTACGTGGAACCCGCAGACACTCCTCTAACGAACTTGACAACCGAGAAGCAACGCATGACGCTAGACTTACTGCAGCAACAGCGTTATATGACCCTCTATGATATGCAAGGCGTTATCGTGTACCATGCGCGTGTGAACGGCGGGCACATTACCGTTCCGAACCAAGGCATTACTCGTGGGCGGTACATCTTGCAAGTGCGCAACAACCGCGGGCAAGTCGTAATGCAGAAAACTATTGCAAAAAGATAAATGGTGCAAAAAGGGATTAGCGAAGAGCAGTAAATGAGAAATACAAGGAAAGCCTTGATTCATCCAGGGCTTTTCTTTCATCCCACAAAAAAACCGCAGAGATTTTCTGCGGTTTTAATATAAAATGAAGATTTCTCTATTTTTTTGTTATTCCTAAATCAGCATCGGTCATGCCATAAAATCCGCGGCCTTCATAGCCTTTTTCTATAATCATTTTATCAAAAGTTGTTTTTGTAGTGGCTGTATCTAATTCTAAGATATTGATTAGGTAACAGGCTCTCTATCAATTCCACATGAAAGGATTAACGAAACGCATAATATCGCGTAAAAGGTTTAAACTTTGTACACAGCTTTCTTGTCTGCGACTGCTAAAGAAGCAGTGTGGCGACGACGTCTGAACTTGATCTTTGGTTCAAGGTGAATTTGAATTCCCAAAGCAGAAAGGACTTTCATTACCGTTTCAAAACGAGGGTGGGCATTTTCGTTTAATGCTTTATATAGACTTTCTCGGCCAAGTCCAGTTTTTTCTGCGATGGATGCCATTCCCTTGTTGCGTGCTACGTGACTAATAGCGCGGAGCAAAAGGGCTGGATCTTCCGATTGGCAGGCCAAATCGAGATATTCGGCAACGATTTCTTCGTTGTCCAAATATTCTGCAATATCAAGAGGGATTATTTTACTTTTTTTCATTTTTATATACCTGCCAAATATTTGCTGCCTTTTTTATATCTCTATCTTGACTAGACTTATCACCGCCGATTAAAAGAACGATTATCACATCACCTTCTCGTGCAAAATACAATCGATAACCTGGTCCATAGTCAATTCTCAGTTCAAACACTTCCTTTCCAACAGATTTGAAATCCCCCAAATTGCCGTTTTCAACTTGGGTTAAACGAAACGCTACACGAGCTTTCGCTCGCACATCTCGTAATTTGATCATCTATTTTTGAAATTCGGATGTTTGCCTAATCATCATACACTATAAGTGTATCTAAATGGATACATCTTGTCAAGTAAAAAATAAATAGGCGTCATTTATTTTGTAATACTGATTTTCACATAGTATCAGATATTTTATACGATCCAAGCAGGTATACTCCTGCGCTTATACGTTATAACTGCCGATGATCGCAATACAAAGTCATCATCCCCAAACAAAAAACCGCAGAAATTTTCTGCGGTTTTAATATAAAATGAAGATTTCGTTATTTTTCTTTTGTTATCCCTAGATCAGCATCGGTCATGCCATAGAAGCGAATATCGTCAAGGTAGATTTCAAGTGTATCATCTACCGATTCGCCATAGCTTTGGCCATTGGCAAATTGAAGATTCTTGACAGCTGTATTGTGTTCTGCCCATGTGGCGCCTTCTGTTTCTAAGGCAGAATATGGAGTAGGTACAAATTGATCAAACCAAAGTTTGTATTCTTTCCAATCTTCAGTTAATTCTATTGGTGTTTGGAACTTGCCCCAGTTTTTCCCGCCACAACATGTATCGGTATAATCCATTCCAAATGAAACCATGAATTCACCTTTTCCTTTTGCTTTGAAAGTCAAAGCGACTAGTTTGGAAAAATCATAATTTCCGTCATGGATCGATGCACCAAAACCAAAAAATGGATAGTTCTCTCCTTTCAAATTGAATTTACCATACAACCCGCGACCTTCATAGCCATTTTCTATAATCATCTGATCAAAATTAGTTTTAGTGGTCGCTGTATCTAATTCTAATAAATTGATTAGCAAATTCGTAAAAATGGTATCGCCAGAATAAGAAAAGACGCGAGATATAGAATCGTGGTAAGTGTACCAATAGCCTTTACCCGAATCTAGAGTGCCTTTTTCTTGGAGTGCTAATTTTCCAGAAACTGGATTCATATTGATGTAGTTGTCAGAGTAGGAGTCAAAGTCATCAAAAAGCACGTAGCTTAAAGTATCTAGTTTGGGGTAACTAGAGTATTGACTGAAATCAATTGAAGGGCGAAGTAGTGCATCCATCAAGTAGCTATACCATGTGTCAGAGGCATCGTCATAAACGCCAAAGCCCGAAGAATATTCCCAATAGGCAGTCGCAAAGCCGAGTTTAGTAGCGGTTGTACCTACAAATTCAGTCCACAAGGTTCTAGTCGTAGAATCTGCCGCAGAAAACACGCCAAATTCACCAAGATAAACAGGGATTTTATTTGCATCAGACCAAGCTTTCACTTTATCGAATAACTTTGTAATTGTAAGTTGATCTGCACCAGTCGCTTTCCATGAAATATTCGGCGGATAATCGTATTCGCCATCTCCATCAAAATCGGATCCTTGATGTGTGACAGACATGGGCTCATAATAATGAAATTCGGCAATAATATTACCAGTACCAGCGGGGATTTTAAGTGATTGTAGCCCTGCAGCAGAGTTCCAATTATCGCCACCAACCATGATCACTCGTTCTGGGCTAATGCCGCGAATCAGTTCAATGGTTTCTGCCACAAGATTATACCAACCTGTTCCAGCAAGCTTGCTTCTAGGCTCATTTAAGAGAGCTATAATTAAAGAATCTTCGCTGTATCCTTTAAAATTCGTTGTCAGTTGCTTATAAACGTCTAAGAAGCATGGCTTTGTACCAGTTGGATTGCTATACATTCCTGCCCAATGGTGTGAGTTTACAACGGCAATCATTCCATTTTTAATGACTTCATCAACGGCATATGTAATGCGAGCCATCCAAGATGGATCTACAGTACAACCAGTTTCAGAACTATCTGTTAAATGAGTATCCCAGCGAACAGGAATACGAATGTTGGTGAATCCAGAATCGGCAAGGGCTTTTACGCCTTCAGCACTAAAGGTTTCGCCCCAAGTGCCTTCATCAGGGGCTTCAAAGACGTTCCCTAGATTGATACCAACGCCCATTTTCTTGACAAGTGCCGCTGCAATTTCCTTCACTTCTACTTGTGAAGAGGAGGAAACTTCTTCAGAGGACAATGGAACTTCTTCTGAAGATGAAATTTCAGAAACAGACGAAGAACTTAGAGTTTCTTCGTCTGTTGTCTTAGAAGGACTATCCGAACAAGCGGAAAAGTAAAGAGAGGAGGCTAAAGCGATGCCTATAATTTTTTTCATGTTGCTCCTTAAAAAGCATTATAAAAGATTGACTTAAAAATAGACTTAAAAAGAGCAAGAGACTTAAAGAGAATGAGAATGTTTGTTTACGAAAAGAACCATAGGCTATTGTTACTTTACCTCGCTTGTTTTAACTTAATTTGTTACGTTTTTTTTACAGGAATTTGAATCTCAGTCAGCCAATCGGCTACTGAATCTGAATCCCAAACGCCGTGAATATAAGAGAATCGTGGACTCTCCGTTATTTTATAGTGATTTTCTTCAATGTATTTCAAAATTTCGGACATGGACTTAGGAAAATCTTCATAACTCCCGTAGTGAGAAAAACAAACGGCCGTTTCCACAACGGATAAGTCTCTGAATTTCAAAATATCAGAAGAGCCATGATACTCAGAAACGACTTCACAGAATTCAAGATCGATATCGTCTGGATTATAGTTTTTATTGTAATCTATTGAAAAACAGTATTCTGTTTCTTTTGGGCAAACGCAACCGAGGCGTTCCATCTCTGGGCCAATGACATTAACACAAAGAGGTCCTAGTTCATCATAGCTTTTAAGATGTTTACGAAAACTCGCAACAGTACCACTTGGAAGAGGTTTGATCGTGATGTTGTCCATATGATTTCCTTTTGTAGCGAATCCTTTTATTTGTTCTAAATCCGCAATACGCTGTCTCAATTTACAAAGTTCACTTTTAGCTTCTTCAAGTGCTTTATCGGTCATATTTTATAGTTATTCATAAACAGAAAGCGCCTTTGTTTATGCTATAAATACACCCTTCCCTAAGGTGAGAGTCAAGAGGTTGTTGTCTAAGAAGACAATTTTTTTTCTATTCCATTGTAATGATTGGATTCACCCAGTTGGCGTGATCGAAATTCTTAGAACCCATTTCATCGGTGATGAGAGATAGTCTTTTCCCGCCACTAATATCTAAAGTTGCCGATTTAGATTGTCTACCTTCCATACGGCCGCTTTCCCAAATTCTTTTTCCATCTAATTCTACTATAAAATTAACGACGCCATTGCCTGATTCATCATCAATGCCGCACATAAAGGAAAATGATTTTGCGTTATCAGGGAGTTCATATTCATGAAGTGATGGGGCATGCGTGCCAAGCCCTGCTATATAAATATTCCCATTGATGTGTAGGGGATTACCATCTATACTTTTTCCAATCTGAGTGCTTCCATAGCCTTGATGTTGACGTAATAGGTCTAATTGATAGACAAATTTTTCATTGGATTTTAAGTCGTAGGCGGAACGTGATACAGAGAGGTATGATGAAAAAGCTTGGATTGAAATGACTACTAATAATAAGGCATAGGGAGTGATTCCAGGCAATTGAAATCTAGGAATTTTAGCTAGGCATGCTTTTAACCATTTTTTAGGGAAAGTGTAATTAAAAAGGGCTACGATAAAAGCGACTATGCCACCGACGGCAATCCAAAACCAAAGTGAATCGCCTCGTAAAGAAGTCATCATAGAAATATTCAAGAATGCAATTGCAGAAAAAGCGATGGCTGTTCCAAATTTTGGTTTAGGAAATAAAACGGCAGAAGCAACGGCAATCACTGCAGCAGCTAGGCAGTAGCGTTCATGCATACTAGGGAGTAGCATGAAAAAGGCGAGTGCATTGATGGCACCAAGCATCATGATCTTGCCAGAAGAATTTCGTTTGAAAAAAGAAATAGCCATAACCATAACAGAGACCATTACAAAAAAGACTTTTCCTAAAAGACCAGGATTTAAAAAGGCTGGCCCGTTTTCAAAAAGAGGTCGAGAATCAGGAGTCATGTTTCCGACAAGCATCATCCAGATATTACCTGCATTCATAGCGGCGTAAGGGTAAGATTCAACGCTGCTCACATAGGCTTGCTTAAATTCATCTACAAAATGACCTGCTAAGATAAAGGGTAAAAAGACTAGGAGAAAAACAAACGCTCCTGAGAATAATCCTTTCCACATGATTTTTCGATAGCGAAGGGAAAGCCCTGCGACCACTGGTAAAAACATAATCATCTGGAATTTGGTGAGTAAGCCAAAGACAAAAAGTGCCATGCCTAAGGCATACGTTTTAGGACGAGAAATATACCAAAGGGCAAATACACAAATGGTGGCTGGCAAAAGGTCTACTTGCCCCCAAATAGGCCCATCTAAATAGAATGCAGGGTTAGCGACTACGAGAATTAAGGCCACTTTTTTTATTTCAGGAGACCAAGTTCTTTTTTTAAGGCGTTTCCAAATAAAATGGACAAGCGCGATGTGTGCTAATACAACAGGTATAAGGCAAAAAAGTTTTAGTTCGTATTCTAGTTTTAAGGAAAAGCCGCTGACTTCATAAAACCAAGAAACGATACGAAGCCAAATAATAAAAACAGGAGGGTAGTCACCAGTAAAATTTCCAAAACCAAGACGAAGGGATTCTATCCACTTACGCCAATATTCAAGGTCAGAGCCAAACCCTATTCCATGAAACATGATGAAATTTAAAAAAAGTGTCAATACGCCCCAAGGAGCAAATGAATTCCCCTTGAAAAATGTTTCATAAAAAGATTGTTTCATTTGTAAGAATTTGGCTTTAATCATAAATTGCTTTTGACCTTGCACTCGGTATAAAGATTGTCATAAATATAAAAAACTTTATGGGTTTGAATTTCAAAAGCAAGAGTCTTATGTATTAGAAACCGCCATAGAGGCGTTTGCCCCGTCAGCGACAGCCGTAGTCAATTGGCGCATATTTTTCTTTCTACAATCTCCGGCCACATAAATACTAGGCACAGGGGTTTTGCAATCTTCACCTATATCAAAAAAGCCTTCAGAATCTATAGGAACTAACCCCGAAAAAGGATTTGTTTGGGGCAGATGACCTATAGCCACAAAGAGCCCGTCTACAGATAATGAAGAGGTGGAATTCGTCTTCGTGTTCAATAGTTTTAACCCTGAAAGTTTTTGATCTCCTTGAAGTTCTTGAACAATCGTATCCTTAATCCAAAAGATATTGCTTCTCGATTCTGCTTGATTCATTAAGCTTAAATCAGCTCTAAAGGAATCTCTTCGGTGTATAACCGTGACGCTTTCGCAGTACGTAGATAAGTAGAGTGCTTCGGTAATCGCTGTGTTTCCACCACCGATGACAGCAACGCGTTTGTTTTTGAAGAAAGCCCCATCGCAAAGGGCACAATAAGAGACGCCGTGCCCAGTGAGTAACTCTTCTTTATCTAAACCTAAAGTGCGATGCTTTGCTCCAGTCGCAATAATTACCGCTTTAGCTTCATATTTTTGATTAGAGGTAAAGACATGGTGAACGGATTCTTGGGGTTCTATTTTAATGACCTCATCAATCTCTAATTCAACACCGAGTTCTGTCACTTGAGAAAATAAATGATCGGCAAATTCAATACCGCTCATACGAGGTACTCCAGGATAATTTTCTATCAATGGAGAAGAAGCGATTTGACCACCAATACTTTCTTTTTCAAAAATAAGGACAGACTTACCTGCACGTGCGGCATAGAGAGCGGCTGTTAACCCGGCACAGCCAGCTCCGATGATGATGAGGTCCTTCATAAGTTATCCTTTCACGTATTTCTTGATATTAGAAACGTTGGCAAAGGATTGTACGTTTCCAGAATTTACAACGACTAGTGTAGGGGCTTGTTGTATTTTGAATTGATTGGTCAAATCAAGATTCTCTTCAGCATCTACAATTTCGTATTTCAAATCACTGGAGTCTAAAATCATCTTAGCCATTTTGCAATTCGGGCAAGTTTTGCTTGTGAATAAAAAGATTTTATTATCTAAGGTAGAGGCGACTCCATTGAGATCTTTCACTTCTACTTGGCAAGGCTCTACAGTTTGAGAAGAGGCTCCTTTTGCCTTAAGAACTGAGTTGTCGATATCATAAAGTTTTCTTTCCTTAAACTCTTGTGCCTTACCATCATTCCAGTTTTGAACAGGTCTGTAGTAACCAGTAATACGGCTGTAATTTTCTGTAACACCACCGCAGATAGGGCAAGAATGTTGCTCTCCTGGAAGATAACCGTGGTCTTTACAAATCGAATACGTTGGAGATAACGTGTAGTAAGGAAGTTTGTAGTTTTCAGCAATCTTTTTTACCAAACTTGCTGCCGCTTTCCAGTTAGGCATTTTTTCTCCAAGGAACGCATGGAATACAGTCCCTGAAGTATAAAGCGTTTGGAGCTTATCTTGAATATCAAGAGCATCAAAAATATCAGAAGTAAAGCTTACTGGTAAATGAGAACTATTGGTATAGTAAGGAACTTCATCATTCTTAGAAGCAGTGATGATTTCAGGGTAATGCTTTTTATCATGCTTGGCTAGGCGATAGGTAGTAGACTCTGCAGGAGTCGCTTCCAAGTTGTAAAGATCGCCATATTTTTCTTGATAATCAGCAAGACGTTCTCTCATGTGATTCAACACTTTTTTAGCAAATTCTTGAGTTTCGCTATGAGTCAAATCTTTTTTAAGCCACTTGGCATTTAATCCCACTTCGTTCATGCCTATTAAACCAATAGTAGAGAAGTGATTCTGGAAAGAACCAAGATAGCGTTTGGTATAAGGGTAAAGCCCTTCCTCTAAAAGCTTTGTGATGACATTACGCTTGATTTTTAAGGATCTTGCAGAAACATCCATCATCTTATTTAAGTGCTTAAAGAAGTCTTGCTCGTCTGCAGCAAGGAATGCGATTCTAGGTAAGTTAATCGTGACAACACCAACAGAACCTGTGCTTTCACCGCTTCCAAAGAAGCCACCAGACTTTTTACGAAGCTCTCTTAAGTCAAGTCTTAAGCGACAGCACATACTACGCACATCGCTAGGTTCCATATCGCTATTGATATAGTTAGAAAAATAAGGAGTCCCATATTTAGAGGTCATTTCAAATAACAATTGGTTATTTATAGTTTCTGACCAATCAAAATTATTGGTGATAGAATAAGTTGGGATAGGGTATTGGAATCCACGGCCATTGGCATCTCCTTCAATCATCACTTCAATAAAAGCGCGGTTGACCATATCCATTTCTTTTTTACAATCTTTATATTTGAAATCCATTTCCTTGCCGCCGACAATTGCATTTAATTCAGCAAGATCATTTGGCACGGTCCAATCTAGAGTGATATTAGAGAACGGTGCTTGTGTTCCCCAACGGCTAGGTGTATTCACGCCATAAATAAAGGATTCAATGCATTTCTTCACTTGTTCATAAGGAAGATTGTCAGCTTTTACAAACGCAGATAAATAAGTATCAAAAGAAGAAAATGCTTGAGCACCAGCCCATTCATTTTGCATAATACCTAAAAAGTTCACCATCTGATTACAAAGAGTAGCTAGATGCTTTGCTGGAGCAGAAGTGATTTTCCCTGGAATGCCACCAAGACCTTCTTGAATCAATTGTTTTAGAGACCAGCCAGCGCAATAACCAGTTAACATCGAAAGATCATGAATATGAATGTCTGCTTGGCGATGGGCTTTTGCAATTTCTTCATCATAAAGTTCCGTAAGCCAGTAGTTTGCAGTGATAGCACCTGAGTTATTTAAAATTAAACCACCCACAGAATAAGTCACGGTGGAATTTTCTTTGACGCGCCAATCATTAATTTTTACATAGCTATCTACTAGTTCCTTATAATCAAGAACAGCGGATTTCATATAGCGGATTTTTTCGCGTTGTTTACGATATAAAATGTAAGCCTTGGCCACTTCTTCGTAACCAGCACGTTGTAATACACTTTCCACACTATCTTGAATTTCTTCAACAGTAATTTTTCCGTCTTTTACTTTAGGGGCATAGTCGGCAGTGACTTTTAACGCAAGCAAGTCAATGATATCGTTATTAAAATCAATGTTTAAAGCTTCAAAAGCTTTAATAATAGCATCGCTGATTTTTGAAATGTTAAAATCAACTGTTTTGCTGTCTCTTTTTACTACTTGATACATATACTCTTCTCCATGTATGTCTTAAATTTTGTTTTAGTTCCTGCAAAAAGTATTAGGAACATATTGCCTAGCTATTTTCTGATAATGAATCAATTTTTCAGCGTTTGGAGAATGAAGACCGTTTTGAATTACGTCTCCGGAATCTACGAATTGCTGAAGATAATAAGTGCTGTCCCCTTGAATCCATTGTGCCATGGCTTCGATATCGCTTTCGAAATGAAAATCCTCGACTATAGTCGTTCTAAATTCATAAGGGACAGCTTTTGAAAGTAAAAACGAAATACTTTCATTTATTTTATCGATATTAAAATTCGATAATCCTGCGGTGGAGGCATACTTTGCTGGGCTATTCTTGAGATCCATCGCAACATAGTCAACTAATCTTTGATTGACTAACTGTTTTAATTGAGTCGGAATAAATCCATTAGTATCCAATTTTATTAAAAAGCCTAGCTCTTTTATTTTCTTAATAAAAGGGGCAAGATCTTTCTGAAGTAAAGGCTCTCCACCAGAAATACAAACGGCTTCCAGTTTATTCTTTCTAGAATCTAAAAACTCAAAAAAAGAATCTTCAGTTATTGAACTTGGGATTATTTTTTCAGGGAGTACTAATGAGGCGTTATGGCAAAAGGGACAACGAAAATTACAACCAGAAGTAAACACAGTGCAGGCAATGTGCTTAGGATAATCTAGAAGTGATACGCGTTGAAGACCTTGAATTTGCATTTTTATTACATCCGAACCATTTGTAAGTTATTTGTTATAAATAACTAAATGTAGTGGTTTGTGCAATGGGTGTACACTAAATATTGTGTGGTGCACAAATGTATTGTGATTAAAATCACATCAAGCTGTTGTTGAAATTGTGTTTTTTATAAAAAAAAGCCAAGAATACTAATTCTCAGCTTTTGTAAAGATCAATTTACTTCTTACTTTTTTGTGATTTTATCAAAAATAGTCTTACTATCGAGCTTTTTAGTGCAGAAGAACCAGTCGTGGCAATAAACGTCATTATCTTTGCTTTCCATACGTTCTTTTGCTACGCCACAAGAACCGGCAGTGGGAACGATAACATCATCACCAGGGTGCCAATCTGCAGGGGTTGCTATGTTGAAAGCGTCAGCTGTTTGTAGCGCAATTACAATACGAAATAATTCGTCAAAGTTGCGACCAAGGCTTAATGGATAATAAAGTACAGTACGTACGATGCCTTGTGGATCAATAACAAAAACAGCTCGAACGGTCTTAGTATTGCTTTCACCTGGTTGGATCATACCATATTGATTCGCTATTTCCATGGTAATGTCTTCAATTAAAGGAAATTGAACTTCGACATTTTTCATGCCTTTGTAGTCAATTTTTTCCTTAATTGTACGTAGCCAAGCGATATGGCTATAAAGGCCATCCACAGAAAGACCAACGAGTTTACAATTATACTTTTCGAATTCATCTGCTAGTGTGGCAAAAGTCATAAATTCAGATGTACATACTGGAGTAAAGTCAGCCGGATGACTAAATAAAATAACCCAACTTCCTTCATATTGCTCTGGAAACTGGATTTCTCCTTGAGTGGTGACAGCCTTGAAAGACGGGGCTTTTTCTCCTATTCTAGGAATGCTCTTGATTTCTTTTTTTTCTTCCATTGTTCCTCCTGGATTTGTATTTGGATTTTTTTTATGGGTTGTGTTCCACCCAGATAAGATCGTTTACATTATACCCTAAATCAGACGCTATTTTTAAGTAGCTCTGTTTGATTTCTTCAGGAATTGTTTTTTCTCGAGAAAGAATCCATAGGTAATCTAGATTTTTACCACAGATGAGGGCGTATTTATAATCTTCATCTAAGGCGATGACATTGTAACTAGCATAGAATGGTCCAAAGAAGGAGACTTTGAGCTTTGCAATGGTTGGATCATCTCTAAACTTCGCTTTTCCAATGGCTTCTTTCCACTCTTTTGTTTTATAATTAAAACCTCGGTTCTGAACACGAATAGAACCATCTTCATTTACAGAATAGTTTGCCGTCGTGTTATTTAAATCTTTTTCAAACTTAAAATCTAAGCGTGCTATTTCGTACCATTTTCCAAGATACTTCTCTTTTTGAAAAGAAGTAATTGGTTTTGCTCCCTCTGGCATCACAGCGCAGGCGTTCAATAATAGAGCAGATACGCAAGCAATCAATGTGGTTATGGACTTTTTCATTTTTTCGCCTTTTTATTTATAGAAGGATCATATGGTTCCGTGTGAATGTTGATGAGAGTCTTTTTCCCATATTTACAGCGAAGCCGATTTTCTACTTCTGTGGCGACATCATGAGAGGCAACAAAAGTAATGGATGGGTCTAATTTTATATGAATATCAATGGCGTATATATTACCAATTTTTCTAGTTCTTAAACGATGAGTATCTTTAATTTCTGGAGATTGATAAATTAAGTCTAGGATTTCTTTTTCTACATCTTTGGGAAGTGCTTTTTCTAGGAGTTCATTCACACTTGGTAATCCAAGTTGAACAGCCACTCTGAGAATAAATACACTCACGATGACAGCGGCAATAGGGTCTAATACAGCCCACTTGCCTCCAAGTATAATAGCTCCAGAGATACCAATCAAAGTGCCTATACTAGAGAGTGCATCGGAACGATGATGCCAAGCGTTTGCAATGACAGCCGTATTGTTTATATTTTTACCGACTTTAACGGTATAACGATAAAGAATTTCTTTAGATACAATGGAAACAATGGCTGCTATTAAGGCAATCCATCCAGGGGTTAAAGGAGGAGTTCCTTCAGAAGCCAGTTTGATTTTTTCAATTCCATTCCACATCATGCCAAGGCCAACAAGAAAAAGAACGCCACTTATAAGAAGCGTTGCAAAAGTTTCAAATTTCCCGTGGCCATAAGGATGTTCTTCATCGCAGTCTTTGCCAGAAAAACGGATGAAAAAAAGAACAATAAGATCAGTGATGAAATCAGAAAGAGAATGAACGGCGTCGGCAACCATGGCCGCACTATTTCCAAAAATACCAGCAAAGAATTTAGCTGCTGTTAGGGCTGCATTGATTATAAAACCGATGACTGTAATCCGCTCGGCTTTTTTAGTCCGTTCGTTCATAAAGAAGTCTCTCAATAATTGTTTTTGAAAAAAATAAATACATGTTTTCTATGTATTTACTTTGACTCTCCCAAATAGTTACTTAAATATAATCTTTTTCAATTCAAGAAAACAAGGATGTTCCTTTTTACTTTTTGTGGGTAGACCTATGATCAGTTTTTACTAGCTTTTGTTTATGCGAATAAATGTACAGAGGTATTTCGCCCGATTATTTGTGGTGAATGGCTATATACCTAAAATAATGCTTGCGGCGCTAATTGGATTTGTGACCGGTCTTGTGGCGATTGCTTTTCACGAAATACTTTTATGGGTAATTCACTGGGTGCGAATACCATGGACAGGGGACTCTCCTTTGCCTTTTTGGTCTTTTGTCCTTGTACCTCCTTTGGGAGGGTTAATTTGCGGTCTTGTGATTTATGTTTTGACAAAAACGCCAGAGGCAGCAGGGCAAGGAACAGACAACATGATCTATTCCTTTCATCATCAAGGAGGGAAGATTCGTAAGCGAGTTGCTCCTGTCAAATTTATTTCAAGTATTATCACTCTTGGTTCGGGAGGGAGTGCTGGTTATGAAGGGCCTATTTCTCAAATAGGAAGTGGAATTGCTTCTGTCATTAGTTCTCTTTTTAAAATGCCTCGTTCATTACGAGGACAATTTACTCTTGCAGGGACTGCTGCTGGCTTAGGCGCTATATTTAAGGCTCCTTTAGCAGGGGCATTAACCTCTGTTGAAGTTTTATATAAAGAAGATTTTGAGTCGAGTGCTTTTGCCACTTCCATTGTCGCTGCAGTTGTTTCTTTTACGGTCTATACCGCTTGGATTGGTCTTGAGCCTACATTTCCTGGAATGCCCAACTTTTCTTTTATCAATGGAAGAGAACTGTTTTTCTGTGCCTTACTGGGAGTTTTTTGTGTTCCTTTTTCTTTTTTATATGTATGGGCTTATAATGAAGCCGAAAAAAGATTTGCACGCTTAGAAATTCCAATATTTTTTAAACCTGCTATTGGTGGGCTCTTTGTAGGGCTTTTATTTTTAGCTTACCCAGAAATTACAGGGGGTGGGTTTGGTTTTATTAGTGAAATGATCTTGAATCAGAAAACGGTTGCAGGGTTTGGAATCTTGATTTTAATAGCAGTGGCTATTGCTAAAATCATAGGGACAGCCTTTACTGTAGGCAGCGGTGGATCTGGAGGTGTATTTGGTCCAGCTCTTTTTATTGGTGCTGTACTAGGTGCTGCCTTTGCAGGTCTTGTGGAATGGTTTCTCCCTGGAACGCTTCGTGAACCAGAAGCCATGATTTTGATTGGGATGGGGGCTTTTTTTGCGGGCTCTTCCAAGGCTTCTATTGCAGGCGTGGTAATGGTTTGTGAAATGACAGGTAGTTATAGTTTGCTTCCTGGACTCTTAATTGCTTCTGTGATGCATATCGCTTTATCTCGTCATTGGACTATTTATAAGAGTCAGGTGAAGAATAAATTTGCTTCTTCTGTTCATCGAGCTGAAATGGATCCTGATGTCCTTCGTGTAATTACCGTTGGTGAAGTGATGCAGAAAACAAAACCGCAAATGCTAGAAGCAAATGAGGGCTTAGAAAAAGTCAAATTATTAATGGATTCCAAGCACGCTTTTCCTGTTTTGGATCAAGGCAGATACATTGGGGTATTAGATATGAATGCGGCTCGTTATCATATGATTAACACTCCTTCTTTTTCTAATAATGTTCTCATTTCTGATTGCACCATTAAAGTCCCTTTACTAAACCAATCTTTAGATTTACACTCTGCAATGAGGCTTTTTTTAAGACTTGGAACGACAGAATTTTATGTGAAAGATAAGATGGGGCAGATTATAGGATTACTTTCTTACGCTTCATTATTAAAAGCATACGATCAAGAGATTAGTCAAAAGAAATAGAAAAATCAATTTTTTCGTACAGAGTAATTGGTGACGCCGAGTTTGGTGTACGCTCTATATAATTCTGTTTCATTATCCGAAATTAAAACCAATTTATCTCCAACGGCTAGAGTCGTATTTCCTTTGGGAATAAAAAATTTGTGCCCCCTTTTTACCATAACGACAAGGGTGTTGTCTGGTAATATGATATCCATTAAGCGATTTCCACTATTTAAAACAGAGGGCACTACTTCAAATTCGGACATCGCTGATTTAATTTCTTCAGGGAGTTCAATACCAAACATGTTCGCTTTTTCTTTTTCGGCTTCTGAAATACCAAGTATTTTAGCCATTAATGTGACTGTTGTTCCTTGAATTAAAAGCGATAAAATCGTGATGAAAAAGACTAGGTTGAAAAATAAGTCTGCATTAGGAATGCCTGCAATCAGTGGGTACGTGGCAAAAATAATAGGGACGGCACCACGTAAACCAATCCATGAAACATAAAGCCTAACCTTAAATGGGATTTTTAGGAAGGGGGCGAGACATAGAAAAACGGCCACAGGACGTGCGATAATAATCATAAAGGCACCGATCAAAAGACCTGCGCCAGCGACAGGGGTGGTAAAAAGTTCTATTGGCTTCACAAGTAGGCCTAACGCTAAAAAGATGATGATTTGCCATAACCATGTAAAACCATCAAAAAAGGTCGTCATATTTTTTTTGTGTAAGAGTTTACTATTTCCAACGACCATACCAGCAATATACACGGCAAGATAACCATTCCCATGAAGAAGATCGGTAACTGTAAAGGTGAAAAAGACAAAAGCAAATAGTAAAACAGGGTATAAAGCGTCATTCACAAGGTTTATTTTATTGATCACGGTTCGAGTCAATAGTCCCAAGAAATAACCAGTGACAAGACCTACTACTAATTGAATGATCACATTTAAAACGGAAAGAGGAATACTTGCTTGATTTGCTTGTAAAATGGTCATAAAAAAGATCATTAGCATATAGGCCATAGGATCATTACTACCGCTTTCAAGCTCAAGAAGAGGGCGTGCATTATGCTTTAATTGAAGACCTTTAGATCGAAGAATAGAGAATACCGAGGCCGAATCCGTAGAAGACATGATGGACGCTAGTAAGAATGATTCCACCCAGCCTAAAGAGATAAAACCGTCAATAAAGTTAGATAAGTAGTGTATGAAAGCCCCTGTGACTAGGGCGGTAATCAACACACCAATTGTGGCAAGAGTGACACCTTGAGCAATGACGGGCTTGATTTCGGAAAATCGAGTATCCATGCCTCCAGAGAATAGAATCACGCTCAGAGCCATTAAACCAATAAATTGCGATACATGAGGGTTATTGAATTGAATTCCAAAGCCATCTACACCCCCAATCATCCCTACGCCTAAGAAAAGGAGAAGAGCTGGAACGCCAATTTTACCGCCCGCTTTACTAGCAAAAATGCTAATAAATAAAAGAATGGAGCCCGCAAGAAGGATATTTTCTGGTGTTAAATTCATGTAACCTATCAAAAAATGGGAAAAAACAACTTTTTTAAAATGTAATTAAAAAAAAGCCTTTTTATTGGGTATTCTTTAAAAAATGGATAGAGTAAATATTTTTTTTTTCTAAATTACCGAGCATTGTTTATCAAAAGAGGATTTCAAATGAATTATTTTAATACGCTTCCGCTTCGTATCCAGCTTGAAGAATTAGGTCATTGCCGTTTCATGGACGCCTGTGAATTTTCTAGAGGCGTAGAAGCATTAAAAGGAAAAAAGATTGTATTTGTGGGCTGTGGTGCTCAAGGTTTACATCAAGGTTTAAATTTGAGAGACAGTGGTCTTGACGTTTCCTATACACTTCGTGCAGAGGCCATTGCTGAAAAACGTGCTTCTTGGAAAAATGCAACTGAAAATGGCTTTAAGGTCGGAACTTATGAAGAAATGCTTCCAAATGCCGATCTCGTGTGCAATTTAACACCAGATAAACAACATCATTCAGTGATTCCAGTCATTATGCCTTTAATGAAGAAGGGTGCTGTCCTTTCTTATAGTCACGGTTTTAACATTGTGGAAGAAGGTCAACAAATTCGTCCAGATATTACCGTGATCATGGTTGCACCTAAAGGGCCTGGCTCTGAAGTTCGTGCTGAATACGTCCGTGGCTTTGGTATGCCCGCTCTTATTGCTGTGAATCGTGAAAACGATCCTGAAGGCAAGGGATGGGATTATGCTAAGGCTTATGCCGTCGGTCTAGGTTCTGACCGTGCTGGTGTTCTCGAAAGTTCCTTCATTGCTGAAGTGAAGAGTGACTTGATGGGTGAACAAACCATTCTTTGTGGTATGCTTCAGACAGGTACATTGCTTTGCTTTGATAAAATGGTGGCTGATGGTGTCGATAAAGCTTATGCATCCAAACTTCTTCAATATGGTTGGGAAACTATTACAGAAGCTTTAAAGCATGGTGGTATCACCAACATGATGGATCGCTTATCTAATCCAGCAAAAATCAGAGCTTATGAACTTTCCGAACAGATGAAAAAGATCATGGCTCCTTTATATCAAAAGCATCAAGATGATATCATTTCAGGTCACTTCTCCTCTACAATGATGAAAGACTGGGAAGCGTCTGATAAGGATCTTTTGACCTGGCGTGAAGAAACTGGTAAAACAGAATTCGAGAAAACAGCTGCAACAGATAAGGCTATTTCTGAACAAGAATATTTTGATCGCGGTGTTTTACTCGTAGCGATGGTTAAGGCTGGTGTGGAACTTGCTTTTGAAACCATGGTCTCTGTTGGTATTAAGCCAATGAGTGCTTACTATGAATCTTTACATGAAACACCACTTATTGCAAACTTGATTGCTCGTAAGAAACTTTATGAAATGAATCGCGTGATTAGTGATACTGCTGAGTATGGTTGCTACTTATTTGCAAACGCTTGCGTTCCTCTTCTAAAAGATTTCATGAAAACAGTGAATAAAGAAGACATTGGTGCTGTTTATGGTGCTGATAAAACAACAAGTGTTGATAATATGCGTTTAATTTCTATAAACGCTGCTATTAGAAAACATCCTGTTGAAGAAATTGGTGCATGGTTACGTTCTAAAATGCGTGGCATGACTAAAATCGTTTAATTTCTTTGTTTTGATCATTAGAATTTTAACACCGCTCTTTCGGGCGGTGTTTTTTTTGTTTTTCTCTTTTTTTACATTGGGACATTGGTGTAAAAAAACTATATTTGCCAAAATTTGGCTTTTAGCAACTTGTCGTTTTATACTGGAGACAAAAAAATGAAAAAAGATGGCGTCGATAAAGTACTAATAATCGGTTCAGGTCCAATCGTCATAGGTCAAGCCTGTGAGTTTGACTATTCTGGAACACAAGCATGTAAGGCACTTCGTGAACAGGGTTATAAGATTGTATTAGTGAATTCCAATCCTGCTACAATTATGACGGATCCCGTGATGGCTGATGCCACCTATATCGAACCATTGAATGTAGGCCGTTTAGAAGAGATTATTGCAAAAGAACGTCCAGATGCTCTTCTCCCTAATTTGGGTGGGCAAACAGGCTTGAATCTTGCTTGTGAATTAAATAAAGCAGGTATTTTAACCAAGTATAATGTAAAAGTCATTGGTGTCAATTTGGATGCTATTGAACGCGGCGAAGATCGTGAAATATTTAAACAAACAATGCAACAGTTGGGCATTGATACTCCACGTTCAGATATCGCTTATACTGTAGAAGAAGCAGAATCTATTGCAGAACAATTAAGTTATCCTGTAGTGGTTCGCCCTGCCTATACGATGGGTGGTGCTGGTGGTGGATTAGTTTATAATGTCGAAGAATTAAGAACCATTGCTGGTCGAGGCTTAGAACTTTCTATGACTCACCAATGCTTGATTGAAGAATCCATCCTTGGTTGGGAAGAATTAGAAGTCGAAGTCGTTCGTGACTCTAAAAATCAAATGATTGCGGTTTGCTTTATTGAAAACATTGATGCCGTTGGTGTCCATACAGGTGATTCATTCTGTGCTGCTCCTTTTTTAACAATTGATAAAGAATTAGAAAAACGCCTCCAACAAGAGGCGTTTAAAATAGTGGAAGCAATTGGTGTGATTGGTGGAACAAACGTTCAATTTGCTCATGATCCTAAAACAGGGCGTGTGGTGATTATTGAAATCAATCCTCGTACTTCTCGCTCTTCTGCTTTGGCATCTAAAGCGACAGGGTTCCCTATTGCTTTGATTTCTGCAAAGCTTGCTGCAGGTATGACTCTCGACCAGATTCCATATTGGCGTGATGGCTCTCTCGAAAAGTACACTCCGTCTGGCGATTACATTGTGCTTAAATTTGCTCGCTGGGCTTTTGAAAAGTTCCGTGGTGTGGATGATGTCCTTGGCACCCAGATGAAAGCGGTGGGTGAGGTAATGGCTATTGGTAAAACCTATAAGGAAACATTCCAAAAAGCGATTCGTGGTCTAGAAAATGATCGTCATGGTCTTGGTTTTGCGAAAGACTTTAATCGTAAAACACTTTCTGAATTATTAGATATGCTTCGAATAGCAACTAGTGAACGTCATTTCATTATGTATGAAGCTCTCCGTAAGGGTGCGACTATAGAACAAATTGAAGCTTTGACTTTTGTGAAAGCTCATTTTATCGAACAAATGAAAGAACTAGTCGAATTAGAAGAAGAAATGCTTAAAACACCAGGTCGTATGCCTGCGGATAAGCTTTTGATTCAAGCGAAAAAAGATGGCTTTAGCGATCGTTATATTTCTAAGATTTTAGGAATTCGTGAAAAAGATGTACGCAAACGTCGTATAGAATTAGGTATGGTTGAAGGCTGGTGCGCTGTTCCTGTTTCAGGTAAAGAAAACACCTATTATTACTATTCTACTTACAATGCAAAAGATGAAAGCGTCACTTCTACAAATCCAAAAAAGATTATGATTCTTGGCGGCGGTCCAAACCGTATTGGTCAAGGTATCGAATTTGATTATTGCTGCTGTCATGCGGCGATGGCTCTTCGTGAGCTCGGCTATGAAACCATTATGGTGAACTGTAACCCAGAAACGGTTTCTACAGATTATGACACGAGTGACAAACTCTATTTTGAGCCTGTGACTCTTGAAGATGTGCTTCAGATTTATGAAAAAGAAAAGCCAGAGGGTGTTATCGTGCAGTTTGGTGGGCAAACACCATTAAATATTGCACGTGCTCTTTCCGATGAAGGCGTTAAAATTCTTGGGACAAGCATTGATAGCATTGATATCGCTGAAGACCGTGATTTGTTCCGTAAGATGATGGAACAATTAGAAATTCCAATGCCTGAATCTGGCATGGTCACTAGTATTGAAGAAGCGATAGAAGAAGTATCTAAAATTGGCTATCCTATTATGATTCGTCCAAGCTTTGTTCTTGGTGGTCGTGGTATGGAAGTGATTTACGATGAAACCATGCTTCGTGAATACGTTGCTAAAGCGGTGGGTGTTACACCAGACCGCCCTCTTTTAGTAGACCGTTTCTTATGTAATGCTCTTGAATGTGAAGCCGATGCATTAGCGGATGGTGAAAACGTCTATATTCCATCTGTGATGGAACACGTAGAACTCGCAGGAGTTCATTCTGGAGACTCTGCATGCATTATTCCTCCAGTAACGATTGATGAAGAACATCTAAAAACGATTGAAGACTATACTCGTAAAATTGCAAAAGCACTTCATGTTTGTGGTTTGATGAACATGCAGTATGCGATTGAAAATGGAAAGGTCTATGTACTAGAAGCAAATCCAAGAGCTAGCCGTACTGTGCCTTTAGTTTCTAAGGTTTGTAATACACAAATGGCAAATCTTGCTACCCGTTTAATGGTCGGTCAAAAATTTAGTAGCCTTAATTTGAAGACAAAGAAATTCAAACATTATGGCGCTAAAGAAGCCGTATTCCCATTCGATAAGTTCCCAAAAGTGGACCCTGTTCTTGGGCCAGAAATGCGCTCTACGGGTGAAGTTCTCGGGCTTTCAGATAGTTATGCACTTGCTTTTTATAAATCACAAGAAGCCGCTGGTTCTAGACTCCCTTCTAAAGGATCTGTTTTAATTAGCCTTTCAGATAAAGAAAGCTTAAGTGAACAAGCCATTGCGATTGGTAAAGGGTTTATTGATTTAGGCTTTAATATTTTAGCGACAGAAGGCACTGCCCGTTTCTATGAAAAGGCGGGTGTTACTTGTGAAGTGATTGCTAAGATTGGAGAAGGTCGCCCCAACGTTTTAGATGTGATCTTAAACAATCAAGTTTCTTTGGTAATCAACACTCCTTGGCCTCGTCGTGACGCTGTAGTCGATGAATCGGCAATTCGTCAAGCTGCCATTAAATACAAGGTGCCTTATATTACTACTCTCGCTGCAGCTTATAACGCAGTGAAAGGGATTAAGGCCGCTAAGACTCCTCAAGAAGAAGTGAAATCGCTACAAGAGTATCACGCTTCTATTGAAGAAGTTTAAAAATAGAATAGAAATAAAAGTGCCGCTGTTCCTTAGAACGGCGGCGCTTTTGCGTTGTTAGTCATGGGTTGTTCAAGCCAGTTAACAATCAAGAAAAATATTATATTTCCAACTACCACCCAAATACAGCATCTCATCGTTCATGGGATATTTGAAAGGAAAATTTCCCATGGTGTTTTTCGATGAACACGCAAATCAGAAGTATAAGTTCGGGAGTCGTAATTTTTGGTCGACAGGGTATTATGTAAGTACGGTCGGTTTGAACACATCGATGGTTCAAAATAATATAACGACCCTAAGGGAAGCATGTGATCAATCTACTTAGGTTTGAACAAAAAATAAATTTACATAAAAAAAGTATACAGACTATTTTTTATAATGCTACATTAAAAATATCTTTATTAGGAGGATTAATGAAAAAGTTATTTATTTTAGTGGCGTTAATTTCGTCGTTGTCTTATTCTCTAGATTTAGAGGTATCTGCAAGTGTTATTGCTTCTCCTAATAGGGGTGCATTAAGTGTAGCTAATTATTTTAGAAATAAAACTATTTCTACCCATGTTCATTTTTCTACGGCTAATTCAAACCATTTAATGTTGGGTGTTGGTTTTGCTTATCATCCTTTAGGGTATAATGGCCCATACGCTTTTCATTCATCTGATTGGATGATTAATATGGGTGGCGAAGGTCACTTTTGGCAATTAGATTTTGGTCTTGGATACCAATACGCCTTTCTTAAACATTTTGGAATTTATGCTGAAATAGGCTATGTATTTTATGCGGGTAAAGGCAGTTATTATACTTCATATAACGATGATAAAGGGACACTGTCTAATGACGATCTTAATTTTCCTTTTGGGATAGGCCTTCTTTTCCCTTTTTGAGACATAACGTTTTTTCATGAAGGTGAATTCTATATAGCCATTGTTGACGGAAATGGTTTTTCATTTAATCTCAATAAATGATATTATTGACGTAAAGTGTTTTGTTTTCTCACTCCGTTATATTCCATATAACATGAACGCTTAGTACTTTAGTACTTAGCGAGAATGATCCCCTTGCGGGAAAAAGTCGTTCGAAAATAAAAGCACTTTCCGTCTGCTAATTAGCTAGTGTTTGTTATTTTAATTGTATTGTATTTTTCATTTGAGCCTGCGCTATTGAATTTACAATTCAAAATACGCTTGTCTCTGCATGAAAAAACTGGGCTTGGTTAGAAGAGCATCTCATTGTCTCTTCATAAAAAAGTGCAGTTTGAGAGGATGGTTATCACAAAAAATGAATTTGTATTGGTTTTAGAGGGACTATTTTCCGAAAATGAGTTATTATTTCATGAATAAAGTTGTTCATTTTTCATGAACGAAAAAAACGGAGCTGTTTACATGATGAATCTTGTTCGTTATACCATATTCTCTGCCATAGTATTATCTGCTTTTATGGCTTGCAGTGATTCTAAGTCGCCTTCTTCTCCAGAGGCTGATTTTTCTTCTTCTGCTGTCACAAGTAGCAGCTCATCAGTAGTAAAATCGAGCTCCAGCAACGCTTTGTCCTCTTCTTCTATTGTTTATTCCACCATTACAGATGCTCGTGATGGTCAGAAATATAAAGTGGTCACCATTGGCTCTCAAGAATGGATGGCAGAAAACTTAAATTACGAGTATAAGGTCGATTCAGTGACCTACGGGAATTACGTAAATCTTGATTATCCAGAATACGGACGCTTTTACACTTGGGGAGCTGCTATGGATTCTGCTGCTGTGTTTTCTAAAAATGGCGAGGGTTGTGGACGTGTTGAACCATGCGTGCCTCCAACTACTGTTCGAGGTGTTTGCCCTGAAGGGTTTCGTTTACCGAATGAGTCTGATTTTGAGACGCTCTCGGATGCTGTTGGCGGTCAAGCAATAGCAGGCCAGAAACTTAAATCTACTAGTGGTTGGTATGATAATGCTAATGGAACGGATGGCTTTGGTTTTTCAGCGCTTCCAGTGGGTATTTACAACAATAAAACATTTGTCAAAGCAAGTAGCTACGCTCACTTCTGGACTACGCGCGGCGGTAATATTGACTATGCTTTTTATATGGGTTTGTACTTTGATAGCAAGAGCGTGTTCATAAATAGTAGCTATAAGTATTACGGCTATTCCGTTCGCTGTCTAAAGTCCAACTAGTCTTATAATGCGAAATGCATGTAAACAAAAAAAGTGCAGTTCTTTTGAACTGCACTTTTTAATTTCTAATAAAAAAATTAGCGGCGTCTTTCGGCCATTTCTTTTTTCAATATATCCATCACAGGCCCAATCTTTGCAGGAGCTTTAAAGATTGGATTAGCAAAATCACTAGAGATTTTTTCTAAGCTCTTTTCATGATAAGCGACTTTAAACTCTGTGAATTTCAAACCGTGAGCCGTACTAATCACAACCACTTCTTCGTCTTTAGTAATAGTACCTTGAGATAAAAGTTTTTCAAGAGCTCCAAGAGCAACTCCAGTATGAGGGCAGCAGTATAGCCCAAAACGATCCGCACGATGAGCGGCATTAGAGAGTTCTTCTTCTGTTACATCAATCACGAGTCCGTTGTATTCTTCAATAGCGCGCTTGGCTTTTGGGTAGCTAACGGGATTTCCGATTTGAATGGCGCTTGCTAAAGTTTTTTGTGCCTTCACAGGAACTAATTGATCGAAACCGCGCTGGTATGCTTGATAAAATGGATTTGCGGCAGCCGCTTGAGCCACAATGATGCGAGGCTTTTTAGAAATAAGACCCATCGCCAGGCAGTCATCAAAGCCTTTGGCGAGCGCGCTTACATTACCAAGGTTACCACCAGGAATAATGATGGTGTCTGGGACTTGCCAATTCATTTGCTGGCATATTTCAGGACTAATCGTTTTTTGACCTTCCACGCGAAGGCTATTCATTGAGTTTGCTAAGTAAATAGAATTATCGGCAGTCACTTGCTGTACTATTTCCATACACCCATCAAAGTCGGTGTCTAGAGCCAAAACAATGCTTCCATTGCTAATAGGTTGAATCAATTGAGCTGTACTTGTTTTACCAGCAGGTAAAAATACAATGCTTGGTATTCCAGCTTTTGCACAATAAGCAGACAATGCTGCTGAAGTGTCTCCAGTGCTAGCACAAGCGACGGCTTTAATGGGTTTCCCTTTCTTGATCATGGAATTGACTTGGCTAACAAGCACCGTCATTCCTAAATCTTTAAAGCTTCCAGTATGAGAATTTCCACATAGTTTCACCCATAGTTTTTTCATTTGAAGCTCTTGGGCAAGAGCACTTCCATCAAATAGGGGAGTGAACCCTTCTTGCATCGTCACAATATCTTCTTCTGCAATTTCTGGAAGCACCATTTCTCTCTTGCTCCAAATACCACTAGTATCGGCTGGCTTAAAGCTTTGACGGCGTTCTGCAAAGAGTTTTTTCCATTCCTCAGGGCTTTTAGATGCTAAGGCTTTACGGTCTTGTTCGACTTCTAATAAGCTGTTGTCAATAGGGCTTCTATAAATGACTTGGTCTAGAGGATAAGTATCCGATCCATTAATGTTTTTGAAATGTGCATTAAATAAACTCATTGGAACCTCGGGGCTTCTTTTTGTTTTTACAAGACCAAAGTTAGAAAAGATTTCCTATTCTTAGTAAGTAATAGTTTGTATATTTGAAGTCCGAGATTATTATTTTTGGAGTTTCCGTGAAAAAAACGATGTTTCCTTATTTTTTCGTTTTAATCCCTTTGCTTGGGATTATGGCGTGCGTTTTTGATTCCGATAATGAGGGCGTAAGTACTTTATTAGATCATGAAGGTCTCCCATCAAATTATAAAGTGGAAGTTTTAACAATTAGTGATATTGAGCCTTCATCGGCAATTTCTCATTTAGATGAATATCCTTATTCAGGGGGGCTTCGAGCCGTTCTAGGAACTTCTTTTGATTTGAATCATGACTTGTTTTTGGATATTGCTTTTAAAGATGAAGACTTTTTCTCTGGATATTCATCGGATGATTCGGCTCGTGGTCAATTAGAATTTTATTTAAATAAAGATTTTTATTCTTCTAAAGAATTAACATATAAAGATTCCTTACCTATGAAGGAAGAACTCACTTTAAGTTATAGTTGGGTATTAAATACAGGGAGTGGAAAAGAGTTTGTTGATAGTATTGGATCTATATACGATACCACATGGTATAGAAGTGTTAACTCATGGGATAATGAAGTATTTGATACAGTATACTCTGTAAAAATTGAAAACTTTGATTCTCTAGTTATTTTTAGAATACCAGAGGCTCTAGTTAAAGCCATGCAAGAAGTAGAGAATGCATGCCGTTTACAACTTAAGATTTCTGCAAAAGAATCTGGCCGTTTATACCGTCTAAATGGTTCTCTTTCTGGGCAACCTCCAGTACTTCGTCTTAAAGGTAGCAATGGCACTTTAACAAGCGTTTCTCCTTTCCGCATGGCCATCAAAAGTTCATTTATAAACGAAGGCGATTATTCTAAAGTTCTTCATGGCGGAGGCCTTCGCGAATCTTTAGTGATAGAACTCCCTAAAGAAAAAATTATGAGTGCCTTGAGTTCTTTTTATGGAGATGAATTCCCTTATGTAGAAGGCGATAGCATTGATGTTCGTCAATTGGTTGTTTTAGCAGAAATAAAAATTCCATTAGTAGAAGATCAAAGTAAGAATACTTTAAATAAACCAATACAAATGGTAGTTAGATCTAATATTGATAGTTTAGGCGAAAATATTCTCAAGAAAGAGGTCTACAAAATAAACTCGGATTTGGTTAAAGAACAAGGTCATCCTAATATGGTCTTTAATGGAAGTGATACTTTATCACTTCAAATTACATACGGCATGCGAGATTTTATTAATAGGGCAAGTCGTCAAGACGATTTCCGTTTTGTGATTCATTTAGGTTTTCCTGTACTTCGTCCTAATGACCCCCTTTATTCAGATTATATAAACGAAGATGGTGATTCTATCCGATTTAATTTTAGTCACTTTGATTATGTTCACTATGATTTAGCCCCATCTTTAGAACAGTCCATGAATTTAAAATTATGGCTTGCGACTAAAAGAGGAGAAGGAAAATGAAATATTTATTATTCATTCTAGGTTGTTTATTCACCGTCTCTTCTTATGCCACTTCAATCATGGGACTTGATGCTTTAGGTGCAGAAGATGTTAGTGGTGCTTCGGCGGCGATTGCTGGTTCTGGTTATGCTGGTCACGCCAAGGCCTCTGATGAAGGTGTGTCTATGGTTAACCCAGCTCGCCTTGCCTACAACAGGAATGTCTCTTTTTCGGCAAACCTTTCTTATCAAATGGTATCGGCTTCGGTTAAAAATGGATCTCTTGGCTCGCAATCAATTTCCATTCCTTCGTTTTACCTTGCTTTCCCTATGGGGCAGTTTGGCGCTTTCTCTTTGGGCCTTTGGCAGCATTACTCTTCAAATTATAGGGCAGAATTAAACGATAGTCTAAATTCACAACAAGCGACTCTTGAATACCAAGGAAGCCTTTCTGAATTTACTCCATCTTATGCGATTAAACTTCCTTTTTGGCATCGCTTGTCTGTCGGCGGTACAGCTCATTTTGTAATGGGGAATAATAAACGCATGTTAACGCTAGGCCCAGATAATAGTGGTGTTTCTGAAAGTGATTCTTGGGCTACCAATAATTCAGACGTGACAGACGTTGTGAATGGCTCTTGGTCTATATTAAATCACCCTGCTTACTATACTGTCTCTGCTCAGTATCGCGGTAAAATGGCAAGTCTCTTTTTCTCCTATACGACTGCATACACTTTAGTCAACGATATGGAATATCAGTTGCAAGTAAGTCAACTAGATACTTTAGCTCCAACGAAAATGTCACGGCAAATAGATGTTCCAATGACATTCGCTTCTGGGGTTTCTTATCGGCTTGCAAAACGACATTTTGTAATGCTTGATTTTATGTGGAAACCATGGAAAAAAGCGATTCCAAACATGGCTCAAAGCTGGGATCTGCGTAGTGAAACACTTGTTGAATCGGAATTTTTAATCTCCGCTGGTTACCAACGAGATGGAAGTACTATCTTTTATGATAGTTACATGTCCCGCATGGCTTATCGAGCAGGAGCCTGGTACAAAAACGGTTACATTAAAGATGTCTCTGAAATAGGCGGTTCTATTGGTCTTGGGTTCCCTCTTGGAAAACGAGGCACAACGATTGATGTTGCTTTACAAGGGGGAGTTCGCTCTTCAAAGTCCGAGACCCATTTGGATGAAACATTTATTGGTGTAAAAATAGGGCTTATGGGTTTAGGTTCTTGGGGCAAAAACGAACGCTGAGGGATGTAAAAGAAAGGAGTTTTAGATGGCTATAGAAAAAAAGACAACAGCAAAAGAATCAGTTAAGAAAGTGGCATCAAAGATTGTTGAAAAAGTAATGCCAAAAACAAAAAAGAAAGAAGTTGCTGTAAAGGCTGAAACAAAAAAGAAAGAAGCCGCTGTGAAAACTGAAACAAAAAAGAAAGCAACGTCTGTAAAGGCTGAATCTAAAAAGAAAGAAGCCGTTGTAAAGGCTGAATCTAAAAAGAAAGAAAAAGCTGTGAAAGCAGAGTCTAAAAAGCCTGCGGCTGTTTCAACAAAAGAAAAGGGGACGAAGGTGAAAAAAGAAGAACCAAAAAAAGTCGGTCTCAAAAAACCTGAAGCAAAAAAGGTGGAGACTAAAAAAGAAGCAGTGAAAAAAGAAACTGCTAAAAAAGAAATTGTAAAAAAAGTCGAAGTTAAAAAAGCAGCGACATCAAAAAAAGAAGAAGCCAATCATTCTTTTGCTCCTGAATATTTAGTTTTGATGCAAAAGGATCCTAATTGGTTACAAGCTTTCTGGGAAGTTTCAGACTCTCGTCTAAAAAAAGTACAAGCAGGCAAAGAGAAACTAGTTCTTCGTCTTTTTGATATTTCTTCTGATTTGACTATTCGTCGTTCAAAGAAAAGAGTTTTCAAAGACATTGAAATTCCAGCCGATGCAAAAACGTGGTATGTTCAAAACCAAAATCAAGATGGTGGTATTAAGGCCGCTATCGGAACTACTTCTGGAAATACGTTCTCTCCAATTATTGAAACAAGCGAAATGCAAACCTTCAGTTTTGAAGGGATTCATCCAAATACAGAAAGTCTGTTTTTCAAGGCTTCTTTAGGAACAACAAATATTGGTGGATCTAATAGTTCTGGCGTTACGAGCGTTTCTGCTGAATCTTGGCTCAAACAACTAGCCAGTTCTTCTGAATCGATGTTCTCTGGCGTTCTTTCAAGTGGTGCATTAACTTCTAATGTGTCCAAAGACTCCGTAAATTATGGAAAAGACTTTTTCTTATGGGTAAAAACACGTTTGATTGTTTACGGTGGTACTCGTCCAGACGCTCATCTTCAAGTGAGAGGCCAACCATTCCCATTAAATTCAGACGGTACTTTTTCTTTAGAAATGGACTTACCTGACTCCACACAAGTGATTCCAGTTTTTGCAACTGATAAGGATGGCGATTTCCCAACGACAATCGTTCCTATTGTTGTAAAGCGTACGGAGTAATCTTGTTTTTATGGGTGCTCCCGGTAAACTTTTATTTCTTTTACACGCGCATTTACCCTTTGTGCGTCATCCGGATCACGAACGCTTTCTAGAAGAAAATTGGCTTTTTGAAGCAATCTCAGAGACATACTTGCCTTTAGTGCAGGTGTTGTCTCGTCTTTTAGAAAAAGGTGTTCCAGGTACAATTAATTTAAGTGTTTCGCCGCCTTTACTAGAAATGCTCTCTGATCCATTGTTAATCGAGCGCTATTCTAAGCACCTCATTAAACAGCTTGACTTGATAGAAAAAGAACTGATTCGTTTTGAGGGAGATCCAGAAAAACTCCCTGTGATTCGTTTCTATCACAGTAGGCAAAAAGCATTGATTCATACATGGGAACAAGGGTGTCATAGAGATCTATTGTCGGCGTTTAAGTTATTAGAAGAATCTAAAATTTTAACGATTTTAACTTGTGTAGGGACACACCCATTTTTACCTGCATATCAAAGTGATCCTGATTCCATTCGTCTTCAACTTCAAGTTACTTCGAGGTGCTATGAAGAAGCCTTTGGAAAAAAGCCAAAAGGAGTATGGCTCCCAGAGTGTGGCTATTTTGATGGCTTAGATTCGTTGCTTGCAGAGTATGGTTTTGAATATTTCTTTTTAGAAACGCATGGTGTTTTGTTAGCAAATCCTCCGCCAAAATTTGGTGTATTTGCCCCCATGAAAACGCCATCGGGTCTTTATTGTATTGGGAGAGAACAATCTAGTTCCGTAGAAGTTTGGAGCCGTAAATCAGGGTATCCTGGGCATCCTGAATATCGAGAATTTTTTAGAGACATTGCTTTTGAACGTGAACGAAAATATTTAGGCGAGTACTTCTTTGCTGGAGAAACCCCTATTGAAACGGGCTTAAAATACTATCGCATTACAGGCGGAGAACAGAAAATGATCTACCGTCCATGGAATGCAATGCACTTAACCGAAGATCATGCTCGTTTATTTATCTCAAATCGTGAAGCCACTTTTTCGGATTTACTTCCACACATGGAAGGTAGTAATGCGTGTATTCTTTGCCCTTATGACGCCGAGCTTTTTGGCCATTGGTGGTTTGAAGGCCCTTTATTTATAGAAGCTTTATTTGAAAAAGCAGCCAGTTCACCTTGGCTAGAAATGGCTTCTGTAGAATCCGTGAGTGCTTCTATAGATGATTCTATTCATCGTCCTGTGTTCTCTTCTTGGGGAGAAGGTGGCTTTAGTAGCGTTTGGATGAACGACGAAGTACAAGATGCTTACCCACGTTTCTTTAAGATGAAATCACTTTATAATCATTTACGTTCCTTAAAGAAAACGAAACGATTACATCGAATCCTCTCTCAAATGGCTCGTGAAATTATGTTATTCCAGTCTTCTGATTGGGCGTTTATGATCCACAATCGTTCTGCAGAGGGCTATGCTAAATCGCGTTTGGATGAGCACTACAAGAATGTTCTTTCTCTTTACGATTTAGCACTTTCTAAAAAGTCCGATTTAGAAGAATTGGACCGTTTAGAAAAAAAACACAATTTATTTCCTTGGATTGGCGAACTTCTCTAACCAATCTTCATCTTTAATGATATTGTAAGCGTAGCCTTGTTCTGTTAAGAACAATTGTCTGTTCATTGCAAATTCTTGTTCTCTAGAATCTTGAGAAACTAAAGTAAAGAAGTGTGCGGAACCACCATCGGATTTTGGTCTAAGAACACGACCTAAGCGCTGGGCTTCTTCTTGACGACTACCAAACGTTCCAGAAATTTGAATTAAAATATTCGCGTCAGGTAAGTCGATTGCAAAATTACCCACCTTAGAAATAATCAAGTGTTTTAAAATGCCATCACGGAACGCTTGGTAAAGTTGGTCTCGTTCAATGTTTGGCGTTTTTCCTGTAATCAAAGGAATTTTAATTTCTTCGGTCAGTTTTTCGAGTTGATCGATGTATTGCCCAATAATTAAAATGCGGTCTTCTTCGCCATTAAAGTGATTTAACAACATTTTAACGACGTCTTGCTTTTTTTCGTTTGTGCTAGAAATGGTAATCTTTTCACGCTTGGAGGCTAGAGCATATTTCATCTTCAGTTCAGGATCCATGCAAACACGTATTTCGTTACAATCGGCTTTGGCTATCCAACCTTGAGATTCTAATACACGCCAAGGAATATCATATTTTTTTGGCCCAATTAAAGAAAATACTTCGGTCTCTTTTCCGTCTTCTCGAACTAAAGTAGCCGTTAAGCCAAGTCTTCTTGTGGCTTGCATTTCTGTACTGAGTCTAAAAACGGGAGCAGGGAGCAAATGAACTTCGTCATATATCATTAGGCCCCAGTGATGAGTATTAAAGAGAGGAATATTCACCATTTCATTTTTATCGAAAGTGATTTCTTCTTCTTCTTCCTTTCCTTCTAACTCTTCTGAATTTTCATTTGGTTTTTTGCGTTTGCGTTGCGTTAGAATTTGATATGTCGCTACGGTCACGGGCCCTATTTCTTTGACTTCTCCAGAATATTCTTTGATTTGATCTTCTGTAAGAGAAGTCTTATCAATTAGCTCTCGAATCCATTGTCTAGAGGCTGAAATATTAGGTGTTAAAATCAATGTTTTTGTCTGAGTTAATGCCATGGTAGCCATACCAATGACTGTTTTCCCTGAACCACAGGGAAGAACGATAACTCCAGAACCACCTTTTTCAGAACCAGAAGCATAAAAAATTTGTGCGGCTTCTTTTTGATAGTCGCGTAAAGCAAATTCTTTCCCAGAAAGTGTTTCCTTGCGAAGCGACATAGGAAGAGGATCTCCAGAGATATAACCCGCTAAATCTTCAACTGGAAATCCAGAATTGGTAAGGAGCATTTTCAAAAGGCCACGTCGATTGGCATTGACGTAAGCTCTTTTCTCATTAATAAACGATTCGACTAGAGGTTTAATTTCTGGGATTTTTACAATTTCTAAAAAAAGAATTTCATTGTCTGATTCAAGAATGAGTTTGTCATCTTCTTTCACTAAGCGAAGAATTCCATATCGTCCCATATAATCTTCGATTTCAGTAATGACAGAAGGAGGTAGGGGATAACGACTCTGTGCGTCTAATCGCTCTATAACATCCTTGGCTTTAAGACCAGTGGAGGCTGCATTCCATAGAGATAAGTGGGATATTTTGTATGTATGTAAATGCTCCGGACTTTTTACTAATTCTGTAAAAGGAGCGATTGCATCACGAGCCTCTTCATATTGAGGGTGATGAATTTCAACCAAGATTTCTAGGTTGCTTTGAACAATAATGGCGCCGTTTGTATTCATGTTGCCCATATTTAGAAATAAAAAAGCCCGATTCCCAGAGGAAATCAGGCTAGAGCCACCCAGCAGATTTGAACTGCCGACCTGCTGATTACGAATCAGCTGCTCTACCAGCTGAGCTAGAGTGGCAAAATGTGCGTTTAAGAACTAAAATCGCATGTGAATTTAGCTATCTCGTACTAGGGCGTCAAGTTTTATTTTGAAAAGGCTTTATAAAAAGCCTTTGTCCCTAGATTAAATAGTTGAATTTTTATATCTTTAGATTTCAATTTTTCAACATGGATTAAATATGGCGGAAAATAATACCCATAAAGAATTTTTTGTAGCTTACGGTTCAAAGATCATCATTGCTCTTCTTGCTGTTCTCGTTTTAGTGGCAGTGGTTGTGAAAATCAATCAATCCAATAAAAATGATCAAAAACAACAAGCAGAACTTTTAGGCCAAAGTTTTAACTTTATTTACGAAGGGAACGATGATAAAGCTCTTGCTGAGTTAGAACGTTTAATTCAGAATAAAGAAGTGACAGGTCTTTCTTATGCAAAAGCAGCGTTGCTTGCTGGTAACATCAAATACAAAAAAGGTGATTTTGATGGAGCCGCTGTATTATTCCAAAAAAGTTTAGACAATGCAGCTGATGTTGATTTAATTACCGCAGCAGCAATGCATGGCCGTGCTTCAGTAGCTATTGAAAAGCAGGATTATGCTTCTGCAGTAGGTCTTCTTGAAAAATTCATCGCAAAATATGGTGAAAGAACAGGAAACTTAAGCGATCGTTATCGTAAGGCAGAGCCAGTGGATGCAGTTCCTTCTGTGCCAGATGCTCTCTGGAAGCTTGCTCTTGTTTACCAACAAATGGGTGCAAACGATAAGGCCAAAGCCACAGCAGAAAAATTGTTGAAGGTTTATGGCGATTCTCAAATGTATGTGGATCGTGCAAAAAAATTGATCGCGAGCTTATAATTTTTTGAATCAATAAAAGAATTGTTGCCAGCTATTAATAAATAGCTGGCATTTTTTTTTGCACCAATAAATAATTCATGCAAAGCTTATATTTAAAGATGAATTGATTCTTTTGAAAAACTTTTGCATAAAAAAAACTCGAAATAATCTTCGAGTTTTTTTTTGCTTTCGTTGAATCTTTATTTCATGAATTTAGCCGCTTGGACAATGGCGAAAACCATGCCTGGTCTAAAATATTTCCCTGCGGTATATTTTAGAGCGGTATTATGAATTAAGGAGAATAGAGCCGTCTCATTTACTTTTGCTGCTTGAATTAAAGACTTGTAGGTCTTCTTAAAAGTAGCGAGGTCTCTTGTAAGCTTAGGAGATACACGACTATCAGGCAATAGAATTTTTGCCGATAATAGATTCTTATGTAACTTCACAGCATTCGCCTTGGAAAGGTTAAGATTCTTTTCAATGGCTTCAGGGTGTAATCTACAGCTTCCGTTAAAACCTTCTGGAGCAGCAAAAGGAATACGAGCTTCGTTGTAAAGGTTTTTCACCATACTTTCGATTAAGTCTTCCGCTTCGCTTTTTAGACCATGCATGAGCATTGCTGTAATCAAGCTAAATTGAATACCAATCCAGACATCGTGAGCTTGGAAATTAAATTCATCTAAAGGCGAGCCATCGACATGAACCAAATTAGCAGCACCGATGAGAGGGCTGTTTGCCTTATAGTTCATTTCATAAACTTTCTTCAATGAACGACGTACTTTCTGCACATCTGTGATAGGGGATAATCCGAGAAGTCTCAGATAAGTATCGGCAAGCATGGAGTCTACAAAAATATCATCATTATCTAAGTGAATCTTTTTCTGCCAAGATGGAGCAAAGGCTTTAGGGCATTGTGCAGTAATCCATTCTTTTTTGAATTCTCTCAATTGACGACGAGATAAATCCACCTCATCAGGAATATTCGTTTCATTTAACCAAGAATTGATTTCAATGACCATCTCCATTTTTGATTCAGAAAGAGGTATGGATTCGTGAACGGCTTTGCGTAAATTTTCTAATTGATTATCGACAAGATCATTCATTTCAATTGGAGTGACAAAGAAATGGAAATAGCCTTCTTGTTCATCCCAAAGAGCCTCATGAAATTCTTCGGCAGCCAGTTCTGATTTGGCGTTCCAGTCGGTGGCATGAGCTTCATCACCGAGGATCTGAGCAATGCGAGCGGCGGCACGTAGACCAGCAATCCAAAGAGAACCGCAATAAACAGAAATACCATGAGAAGATAAATTATCAAAGGTGTCGTCTGTACCATGTGTTAGTGGGAAGCTTTGACCTTCTTCGACCATCGCTTCTAAATATTCCATACAAGCATAAACAGCATCACGACAATCATTTAATACAAAACGATCTCCAGTTGTATTGTAGTGGCGTAGAACCATTAATACAAATTTAGGAGCGAGGTCTTTCCATTCCTTCACATTATGCCAGTCATAAGCATCGGGCTTGGCGTCAAAAGGACTTCCAAGATCGTGAATGACTGCGCCTCGAACAGCACGTGGCCCTTCTAGTTTAGGGTCTGGTAAGTCAGCGTAAGGGTGGTTTACATATTCATGATGACGTCTTCTTGTGTTGTCCACTGCTAAAATGGCAGATGCAAAATGACGCATAACAGCACCATCTAAGCGAGGCAAAAAGGCAAGAAGAGAAAAACTACCGTAGAAATAGACATCGAGAGAATTGAAGAAAGGATAATCGGCGCATTCACGCACAAGAAAACGATCTTCACGATCCCATACAGTGGCTTCTGCTAAGAAGCTTAGACTATTTAAGGTGAGACTCTTTAAATCACTTTGTTTTGCTTTGGATTTTGGATAAATCTTATCTAAAACATCCGTAGAAATTAAGTTGCTAAATGATTTATCTAATTCGGAAGAAATTCTTGCATCTGCACTTAAGGCTTCTTTAAGAATCTCTTGTACTCGCCCAAAAGCTTCTGGATAAAAGACAGTGTATTTCTTTTGAGATTCTAAACCATTTAAGCGAATAAATGGAAAATCTAAAACAGAATTAAACTGAAATGAAACGGATTGTTTTGGTTTTAAAACGGCGGTGACTACCACGGCACAAGCAATGGTTTCACGACCACTATAAACGTTTTTTACAAATGTTTTAGAAACACGACCGCTTTGAAGAGCACCCTCTAAAATTTTTGGTGCATCATCTTGATAAAATACAGGTTTAGTACTGATATTTAATTCGTCTTTTGGATCCCAAGAAACGCTAATTCCCATACAGCCATCAAAATCGCTTTCAGAAAGACGGTTTTGATTATAGAATTCAACGCCTCTGACTTGGCGACCATCTTGTGCATAAAAATCAAATTGTACTCCCTTAGGATTTCTGGCGGCAGGAGTGAGCACAAACGAAGAATCTTGAACACCTTGACGATCTTTTTGAACTAGGTAACCGCAAAGACAATCTTGTATTTGAACAATGGTGATTTCGCGAGTTTGTGCTGTTGGATTTTGAATGGTAAAAGTAGTTCCTGAAACAGGTAAACTCGAGAGCCTTTCTTCGTTTGGCAAAACATAACTGAATTGAGAACGATGAATAGAAAGGCCTTGATTCTTATATTCTGTATGGCTTACAGGGTAGAGAGCAGAATAGCTCATCTTTGAAGGATCATAACCTTCCATACCAAGGAATGATTCCTCGTTTCCCCAAGCGGCAGTGAGAGCACCAGATTTTGAAACCTCTTCACCAACAACGCCATCATAAAAATCAATTAAAACAGAACGATTAAAGGCTGGAGACGTAGTGTCTCCTTTTTTGATCAAGGCATTTGTTCTATCGCTCCATTCGATTTGAAAACGAGAAAAGGCCGCTTCATTTGAACTAAAGAATTTCTTGTCTTTAAGAATTCGGTTTAATTTTGCGGTCGCTTCTTCTAAATTATTTTCTGTAAAAAGAGGAGATCCTTTGGCGTCTGTTAGAGTGTAAAAAGCATTACGGCGTTGAAAAGAGGTAAAATTGTAAATCTCTAAGGATGCATTTGCTTTGCCAACAACAGACTCTCTAAAAAAGAAATTGTTTAGTCGAAGATCTTCTGGATGATTAGCTCGAACTTGAACTCCAGGAACGACGTTCATCACAGGAGTTGTACCTGCTGGAGTTACGGTGAAGGTGCTTCCGATGCCACCAACAGCAATGCCTGTTGAGGATGGTGTTGTAGAAAGTGGGGTATACCAAGGCTGTATAAATTCAACAGCAAGGCCTGGTGTCATTAGGTCTTTTACTGAGCCATTCATTTTTGCATTTTTAAGATAGTCGGCAAATTTCATTTTTTACCTATGAGAAATAAAATTAATACTGTAAAGGTAAAGTTAATTTAAAAAAACAAGGAGCTTCTAATAAGAAGCTCCAATGCGTTATAATACTAAATGATCTTAATAAGAACGGCGTGGTCTCCGATTGTCTCCACCGCCGAAGCTTCTATTGCCACCACCGCCGCCAAAACGGGGAGGACGTGCTTCTCTTGGTTGTGATTCATTGACGCGGATCGCCCGGCCATTGATTTCTTGACCGTTTGTTTGTTCAATGGCGTTCATTGCTGCACCGTCATCGTCCATGTCTACAAAGCCGAAGCCCTTGCTGCGACCAGTGTCGCGGTCCATGATAATCTTTGCGCTCTTTACTTCGCCGAATCCCTGAAAGAGATTGGCCAAGTCGCTATCGCCGAACGTAAAGGGGAGGTTACCTACATAAATGGTTTTCATATTAATCCATGCTTGTTTGTTTAAGCTGTGTACAATTGTAGAATAAAAAATGGAAAACAGTGAAAGTTTTTGAAAAAAAGTGCTTCTTTTTGAAAAAAGCTGTTTTTTTTACGTTTTTTGAGGGGATAGACTATTTGTGCAAGAGAGTCTTTATTTTTTTTACACCCACCACTAAATGATATAATTAGCTTATTGGCGTATTACGTGTGTTAATAAGTAAAAACTTTTGCAAAGTCATGAGTAATAATGTTATTATTTACTTAAATCAAAAAATTTTCATTTGGGGAGAATCCTTATTTCATCAAGTTCTTCTAGTACTCTTTGTGAAAAACATCCATTTGTTAGCGTTCCACAAAATACGCAATCTACCTGTTTTAATGCAAATGGTACATGTTATAAGTGTAAAAGTGAACGTGGCTCTGCCTGTGGAGAAGAATGGCTCTGGAAGGGAAATTTTAATCCAAGTAATGTGGGTTATTGGTACACCGAAGTGGATTGCGAAACTGGAAGTGAAAAGACGACAGAAGAGGAAACTATTGGTCTTTGCCCATCACACCCACTCACAAAAGTCCCCTCTGATCCCCAGAATGCGTGCTTTGCATTAGGAGGCAAATGCTACAAATGTAAAAGTGAACGTGGCTCTGCCTGTGGAGAAGAATGGCTCTGGAAGGGAAATTTTAATCCAAGTAATGTGGGTTATTGGTACACAGAAGTGGATTGCGAAACTGGAAGTGAAAAGACGACAGAAGAGGAAACTATTGGTCTTTGCCCATCACATCCACTCACAAAAGTCCCCTCTGATCCCCAGAATGCGTGCTTTGCATTAGGTGGCAAATGCTACAAATGTAATAGTGAACGCAGCTCTGCCTGTGGAGAAGAATGGCTCTGGAAGGGAAATTTTAATCCAAGTAATGTGGGTTATTGGTACACCGAAGTCGATTGTTATAATCCTTTTGAAGATAATCATGATGGACAATGCCCAGATGGTTCCATACTGCAAAAAAGAGTGGCAAATTCAGATAATGGCTCAAAAGAAGGCTATGTTGATTACACTATGGAATTATTGAACACTCAAAAATACTATGATGTACTTGGGCGTAATGCGAATCGTAATTTAAAGCAGAAACGAGCGTTGTATAGGAAAACACCTAATTTGAAGAATGAACAGTTTAGAATTGATGGTAGTGAAGAACTTTCTATTTCTGGTAAAATTAAAGGGAATAGCCGTGATTTGTGCTATAAAAATTCCAGTGGAAAATGGGTGTGCAACGAAAATAGCCTGCTTTTGAAATCCAGAGCCAATCGTGTGGATCAGTGCAATATGATTGTGGGTGTAGATTATGGTTATGTGGAAAAAGAAAATGTTTTGGTTGGCGGGGTTACTTGTGCTTGGCCAGAAGTCTATCTAGATCCCTTCATAAGTGGATATACAACGCCAAAAGATGATAAAATTTCATGCTGTTCAAATGGATTGATCAAAAATTTAATAACATACAAATACACAACAATATCGACGGTGTCTGGAAACATAGAATTTGTCATTCCTGTTGGTTATAAATTTTCTAACGGTGTTGTAGCCACAGAAGAACTTGTTAATGCATTTCGAAAGCATGAAGATGGGCATGTAGTATATAATAATTGTGTTCGTCTTGATGACAGCGAGGTTGTTATTGAAATAGAATATTGTGGAGAATTGAATAAATCAATAGCCGATTCTATTGGTTTAGCATTGCGTGATTCATTGATCGAGAAGAGATTGAATGAAGGGCAACATAAATTAGATTTGATGCGAGAATTATTTCATGATAAATATGGTTTAGGAGGCTATAGTGAAAGTTATACATGTCCTAAATTGTAGAATTGTAGTATTTCTTTCCCTTTTTGTCTCTTCATTATCTTATTCGCAAAATTTAGATGATGTAGAAAAATACAAAATTGTTGCTGAATATTGTGCTTATCCAATAACAGATAGACATGGGGTGTGGGGAGTGTCCGTATACAACCAGGTGATTCCAATTCAATTTTCTGTTCGAACAATAACAGGATTGTATTCAGCCATGGTATCTCTGATTTTAAATGGACCTATGAAAGATAACCCACAACTGATATATGGAAATATAGCCTCTGTCAAAGGAACCCCTTGGGGAATAGAACTCAATGAATCACAAGGAACCTATACGTACGACATTTATGAAAAAGATTTAGAAACGAATGATTCTTTGCATTTACCGGAGTTATTCGGCAAAATATATCCTCTTCATTGGGAAATAGAAATGGGTGTGGGCATTCACAAGCAAAAAATGAGTGGTGATCATCATGTGTACATTTCCGGTTTTTGCACAGAAGAACAATTAAAGTCCATTCAAGAACGAAAGAAGAAACGGAAAGATGTTTCTACATGGCCATGAATTTGATCATAAAATAAGAGATCTTTTCCATGAAAAATATGGACTATTTGATGGAGCTGATAGTTATGTGTGTCCAAGTAATCTCTAAAGTATTTGTTTTTTTATTGCTTTTTGTTGGAATCTCTTTTGCACAAAGAGATTCTATTATGGCCGATTTCTGTGTCTATCCAGATACATCGAAATTAACAGATACATCGAAATTTGTTAAAGTGAAACATATTTTACGACTTTCTCCCTATAGAGATCGTATTCCATTAAATATTACTTTAGATTTTGGAAGTCATAGTTTTTCGAAGGGTTTATCTGCATCTCTTTTAGGATCGATAAAAGTTTTTCACTTCCCTTTGGTATTATTTGGTGGAGGTGGAGGAGATTGGTTTCGGAGAAAGGAATCTATATCGGTTTATGATTATCTGGATTTTTATTGTGACATAAAGGATTCGTTGCCTGCAATAAGTATGTTTGACAAAACATACTCTCTGCATTGGGAACTTGATTTTAAAATGAATCTGCAAAAACAAAAAATCATCGGTGATAACATTATTTACATCTCTGGTTTCTGTACGGACGAGCAATTAAAGCTTATTCAAGAACGAAAGAAGAAACGGAAAGATGTTGCTATTTGGCCGTAAATCTGAATACAAAGGAATTCTGATGTTCTTGGGCGTAATGCGAATCGTCATTCAAAACAGAAACGGGCATTGTATACAAAAGTGCCTAATTTGAAGAATGAAAAATTTGGAAATGATGATAAAGAAGGAGGTTCTATTTCTGGAAATATTAAAGGATTGAGCAGTGATTTGTGCTATAAAAATTCCAGTGGAAAATGGGTGTGCAACGAAAATAGCCTGCTTTTGAAATCCAGAGCCAATCGTGTGGATCATTGCAATGTGATTTTGGGTGTTGATTATGGTTATGCGAAAGGTAATGTCTTGGTTGGCGGGGTTACATGTGCTTGGCCAGATGTAAAATTTGATATAAGAAGTGGATATCAAAGTAAAGAAGATGGATGTTGTGCCAATGGATTAATTAGACATTTGATAACTTATAGGATTTTAACTTTAACGACTTTGGGTGACAACAAAATGTTTGTTGTTTCTGTTGGTTACAAATTCTCTAATGATTATGTGGCTACAGCGGAAATAGTAGAGGAATTTAAAAAACATGAAAAAGGGCATATGGTGTATAACGCTTGTATTAAATTTGATGATAGTGAAGTTCTTGTGATTGAAGAAGTTTGTGGTGATTTAGATGAAAATAAAATTAAGGCTAGAGCACTTGAATTAGGATCGGAGGAACTAGAAAAAAGAATGAATGAGGGCCAAAAAAAAATAGATGGAATGAGGAATAAATTTCATGAGGATAATGGCTTAGGAGGTTATCGTGAAAATTATACGTGTCCAGAATTATAAAGTGACTTTGGTCTTTTTTTTATTTATTGCATCGTTATGTTATTCGCAAGATATTGATAAAAAAAAGAAACCTGATATTATGGCAGAGTATTGCGTTTATTCCTCAGTTAAGGAAAAGGAAGGATGGAGTTTATCAGTATATAAGCAAAATATTCCATTCCAACTTTCTATTCGAACTATTTCGGGTGTTTACTCGTCTTATATTTCAGTTATTCTAGATGTGCCATTGAATCAAAAACCACAATTAGGATATGGGCATATTAATTCTTTAGTGAAAAATCCTTGGGAGCTTAAACCAAATACGTCTCTAGTTACATACACGTACAATATCTATGGCAACGATTTTGAAACAACTGATTCTTTGCATTTGCTAGATTTATTTGGTAAAACATTTCTACTTCATTGGGAAATAGGGATGGACATCAGTTCTTATAAGCAAAAAATGGTTGGCGACCATACTGTGTACATTTCTGGTTTTTGTACAGAAGAACAATTAAAAACTATCCAAGAGCGAAAAAAGAATCGAGAAAACGCACCCTCTTTGCCGTAGAAGTGAGTATAGGAGGATTTAGTGAAACTTACACGTGCCCTCAAAATTAAACCAACCTTCATTATCATCCTGCTTGTCGCTGGAATCTGTTTTTCTCAAACAGACTCTTCCCCTGAGGACAGCGTTGCTGCCAAATTTTGTTTCTATGGGGACACAAGCAGATTGAATACGCAAATCATTGATTCCGCCTGGAAATTGTCGGTTTACGAGCAAGTCATTCCACTTACCGTTACGATACAAACAGAATACGAACGTTATGTCGCGTCATTTAGTGCCGAACTATTTTCT
This sequence comes from Fibrobacteria bacterium AD312, assembly GCA_001462345.1. Taxonomy (GTDB): domain Bacteria; phylum Fibrobacterota; class Fibrobacteria; order Fibrobacterales; family Fibrobacteraceae; genus Fibro-01. The sequence goes on from LIUM01000040.1 coordinate 69,392, forward strand.
GAAGAGAAATCCAAACTTTCTTTATGGTTTCTCGGTAGCAAAGGTTGTGTCAGTGTTGGCAGCAATGGGAAACACTATAATTGTACAGTGGATATAAACAAAGAATACCATATCTATGACTATCTCTCTTTTTCATATAGCTACAAAGATTCTACAAAAACACAAAAACTATTTGGTAAAGTGGTTCCGCTGGAATGGAGTCTAAATTTTTCAATGGGGGCACAAAAACAGAAAATCGTGGGAGACAATACTGTGTACATCTCTGGTTTTTGTAATGAAGAACAATTGGAACAGGTTAAGGAATTAAAGAAAAAAAATAAACACATTAAAAAAGATGATTGATGAACAAAGTGATTTGTTTCATAGTAATTATGGAGAAGACGGGTATGCCACAAGTTATAATTGTCCTAACTAAAAGTGTTATCTTCTGTTGTTTTTTTACAAGCATTTTATTTGCTGCAGAAGATAAAGCAGTATATTGTATTAATAAAGAAGAGCCCGAAACCCTTGTTTTAGTCCGTAATATTGAGCAATTATTTGTATTTCCAGATACAGTAATCGGTACAGAGTCTTGTGAAATGATATCTATATTCGCAGGCGTGACTATAACTGAAAAAGAAAGTATTTTGCGTACTTATATGACCATAGGTGGAAGAGCTATGGCATTCAGGAGTAACATTCGTCGTGATAGCACAGATAAAGAAACAAATTCTGTATTGTTACCACCTAAAAAATTATCTAATGAACAATATTTAGGCTTTCCTAAGAGCTTTCAAGAAAAACAAACAATTCGCTCTTTATTTCCAAATCAAGAAAATTCATTTATTGTACCAACAAAATGGAGTTTCACTATTAAATGTAAATCAGGGGACGAATTTGAAATGGTAAAATCAGCAGATATATTGATTTCTGGTTATTGTACAAAAGAAGAGTTAAAATCTTATTTGGAAGAAAAGACTAAAATGCAAAATACTTCAAATACCTTAAACTCGTCAAACTGTGTTGAACCAGTTCATTCAAATGAATTTAAGGAAGACAGTTCTCTTGGTAGGTGAATATCATAAAAAACGCACCACCGTTTAATGGAGCTGATAGTTATGTGTGTCCAAGTAATCTCTAAAGTATTTGTTTTTTTATTGTTTTTTGTTGGAATCTCTTTTGCACAAAGAGATTCTATTATGGCAGAGTATTGCGTCTATTTAGACACATCAAAAGTAAAAAACATGAAAAATATTATAAAGTTCTCTGCTTATGAAGACCGAATTTCGTTGAATATTACATTAGATTTTAGAAGTCATGATTTTTCGAAGAGTTTGTCGGCTGATTTTCAAGAGCCAGAGAAAAAGGTTAAATTCGTTTTTCCGATATTTGGAGGTGGTGGATCTTCCAGGCCTTCCCCAAAAAAGGAATCTATATCACCTTATGATTTTTTAGATTTTTATGTTCCTCGCGACGATTCTTTATATGCAATAAGTATGTTTGGTAAAACATATACACTACATTGGGAGTTCAGTTTTGAAATAGGTTTACAAAAGCAGAAGCTAGTGGGAGACAACATGGTTTATGTTTCTGGCTTTTGTACAGATGTGCAACTGCAAGTGATTCGAGAGCGAAAAAAGAATCGAGAAGAAGTTTTGACATTATGGTAAAAAAAAGATTAGTGAAAATACTAAAAACTGAATTAATTTCGAGTTCAATTTTGTATCGAGTAAGTGTTATCTTTTGCCTAAAGAGACTCTTCAGATAGTTTTTCTGAGGATGATGACCCTATTTTTGCAAAATAAAAATAATTTCCCTAAATTTACTATATTTGGCTCGTGTTTAATTTTGGCGTTATGGCTTCCGGTGCAGGAAGCAACTTTCAAGCATTGCTAGCTCAGATTGAGGCTAAGCGTCTAAATGCTGTATGTTCCTTCTTGATTGTAAACAATAAGAATTGTGGTGCCGCTCAAATAGCAATAGCAAACGGGATCCCTGTTTATCATATTTCAAGTGTTACTCATCCAGATCCATTGGAATACGAACAAGCTTTTTTAGATGTTTTAAAGAAGCATGAAATTGATTTTCTTGTTCTTGCTGGTTATATGAAAAAATTAACCAATTCCTTACTAATGCACTTAAAAAATCGCATTCTAAATATTCATCCTTCTTTATTACCCAAATTTGGTGGACAAGGTTTTTATGGACGGCGTGTGCATGAGGCTGTATTAGCGGCAAATCAAGGCTGGAGTGGAGCTACTGTTCATTTAGTGAGTGGCGAATATGACAATGGCCTTATTTTAGGACAGTCGATGGTGCCTGTTTTTATTAACGATACTCCTGATACTTTGGCGGCTCGAGTATTAGTAGCCGAACACAACCTCTATTGGAAGACCCTTCGTGATTATGCTGCCTCTTTAGGGTATTGATTTTATGAAGTATTCTTTGCCTCCCTATTTGAATGAAGTTTCTTCTCCAATAGAAGGGCAAAAACAGCTGTGTATACATAATCAGAATAAAATTATTATTGGCGTAGATGAAGTAGGGCGCGGTCCTTTAGCGGGCCCAGTGGTTGCTTGTGTTGCTGTACTTAAAGACTTTGAGCTTGAACTTGACTTAAATGATTCTAAAAAATTGACGAAATCAAAGAGAGAGAATTTATTTGAACCCATTAAGGAACGTTGTCTTTGTTATGCAATCGCTAGTGCGAGTGAAGCTGAAATTGATGAATTAAATATTCTCAATGCCAATTATTTAGCGATGCGTCGAGCTTTATCTGCGATAGGTGTTTCTGGTTTAGATTTCACTCCTTCGAAAATACCTGTAGAATCGAAAGGCTTTTTACCAAAAGAGATGGATTATCTCATTGCTATTGATGGCAATTTGAAGATCGCAGGAGTTCCTTTTGAAAAGCAAATCCCGATTATTAAAGGGGATTCAAAGATTGTGAGTATATCGGCGGCTTCTATTCTTGCCAAAGTTTATAGAGATCGCTATATGGAAGATTTGGCAAAAACATACCCTGGCTATGGATTTGAAGTGCATGCAGGCTATGGCACTAAGAAGCATTTAGAGGCCATCCGCGAGTTGGGTTTTAGTGCAGTACATCGCAAGAGTTTTCATCCGAAGAGCTTGAGCCTCTGATTTTTGTTCATCAGCGATTTCAATAGAAAGTATTCAAAGAAAAATTTTCTATTTTAAAAAATGTTTTTTACGGAGGTTTTTGTGCTTAGCTTACCTATAGTTCAGATGATTATGAAAGCTGATGTGGCTACAATTGTGATAATTGCTATTCTAGCTGTAATGTCTTTTGGGAGTTGGGGCATTATTATAGTCAAATTATTTTCTTATCGAAAGAATCAAAGAGCTAATGCTTCTTTTTTTTCCCGATTTAATCAGGTTGAACATTTTATTGAATTACAAGGCTTATGTGAAACCTCTGGAGATAGTGCATTAAAGCGACTGACGTCAGAAGTTCTTATTGAAGCTGCTAAATTCAGTAATTTTGTGAGTTATGACTCTATTCAACATCGCGCTTCCTTGCTTGAAGATACCATTCAACGTTCGATTGAAGGCTTGCGTCTCGATGAAGATCGCCATTTAAGCTTTTTAGCGATTAGTTCTAATTTATCTCCTTTCTTTGGCCTTCTTGGAACCGTTTGGGGCATTATGTCTGCTTTCTTTGAAATCGGTCAGCATGGCTCTGCGGATCTTTCAGTAGTCGCTCCAGGTATTGCTGCGGCTTTGGTGACTACTGTTGCTGGTCTAGTTGTTGCAATTCCTGCTTCAGCTGGCTATAACGTCTTTGTAGCTCGTAATGGGCAAAATGAAATTGCCTATTATAATTTTGGCTCACGAGTTCTAAGTATCTTTAAACGAGGCGATCTTCTTGCTCTAGAAGAGATTGCTGGGTAGGGGGCACATTGAAGAGAAGTCGCGGTAAAACATTAAACCAAGAAATGAATCTCACCAATATGATTGATGTCGTTTTTTCGATATTAATTGTATTTATGATCTCTGCCCCTTTGATGAGCCAAGGCGTTAAAGTCGATCTTCCTAAGGCAGAAGCCCCTACCATGGAGCAAGAAAAACTTCTTAAAGTATCCATTACTAAAAATGATGAACTTTATATTGCAGACATGAAAGTCGATATACAAAGTTTTAATGGTGTTTTTAAGTCTCTATGGAATGGAGAAATGGCTGTGGTCATTAATGCAGATGAAACAGTGAATTATGGATTAGTGATGAAAGTAGTCTCTGCCGTACAAAAAGCAGGGGTTACTAAACTAGGCTTTTTAACTTTATCGCCTAAAGAAAAACTAGGAAAATGACCGATAAACGATCGCTTTATTTTTCGTCAGGCTTTAATAGTTCCATAACAAAAATTGTTTTGGCGTCTTTGTTCTTTCATCTATTGCTTATTGGTGTTTTAATAATCATAAATAACATTAATTTTAAAACGGTACCAGAACCTATTCCTGTATTTGAAATGGTTCAAATAGCTCCTCCGGCTCCACGTATGCCTGTAGCACCAAGGCCAAAACCAAAAGTAGAGCAACCAAAACCGAAAGTAAAAAAAGAGTTGCCTCCAGAACCCAAACAAGAAGAAGAACCTAAACCAGAAGAACCAGAGCCAGTCGAAGAAGTCGTTGAAGAAGTCGTTGAAGAAGTGACGGATGATTTTCCTGTAGACGATATGGTTCTTCCATCCATGGAATCCTCGAGTTTGCACCCAGTAGGTTCTGTAGATATGGATCCTTTGATGCAAGTTTACTTAGAACGCCTAAAACAAATTATCATGCAAAATTTTAATCCTCCTAATGGGATGAATATTTCAAAAGAGGCGATAACCACGGTGCAGTTTACTGTAGATCGTTTTGGCTTGATTTCAAACATTACATTAAAACGTTCTTCTGGTAATAAAACGTGGGATCATCTTTCAATGCGCGCAATTCAAGTCGCTAGAGTACCTGAGTTGCCTCCAAATTACAGAGCACCGGCTCTTTCGTTAAACTTTAATTTCACACCAAAGTAATTTTTTACTTTGCTTTTATCTTTTTTAATTTGTATCTTCTGGCTTGTGTATGAATAAATTATTTCCTTTTGTTTTTTTCTTATCAATGGCAATACAAGTATTTGCTTCTATAGATACAATAGCCGTTGATGTTGGAATTTCCGTTTTCAAAACAATGCCAATAGGCGTTGTTCCTTTTACAGAACCATCTGGAACGTCTCTTGACTGGCCCGATGAAAAGCCTCATGAAGTGGCAGAACGAGATTTAAACCTCTCTGGGCGTTTTGAAATTATTTCTGTTCCTAAATTTGATTTAGTCAAATTAAGTAGAGCCAGAGCCAAGTTTTATGTGACTGGTAAAATTGAAAAGGCATTAAATAACAAAATAAAAATAGACTGTTTCCTTTATGCCACACAATCTAAAGATTTAATTCTTGCTGAATCTTACACTGTTTCTTTAATGGATTTTAGAAAAGCCGTCCATCAGTTTATAGATAAAGTAATATACCAGCTTTGGGGCGTTCATGGAGTGGCTTCCACAAAACTAGCTTGGGTTTCTAAAATCGATGGTGTTAAGCAAATCGTTGTCGCTGATTATGATGGATTTCATCGCCGACAGCTTACATTTGATTCTACCATTAGTATGATGCCTGTATGGAGTCATGATAATGAAAGAATTATTTTTGTGAGTTTTAGAAATAATAAACCTCAGCTTTACATAAAAGATGTTGCTACAGGAACTCAAAAAAGATTGTTTAAGAAATTTGAACAAACGTTTAGTCCAGCGGTTAATCCAAAAACGGGAGAAATTCTTTTCTCTGCCATTTCAGGTGGAAAAACAGATCTTTACGTAGGTGATCCAGAAACACAGCAATCTCGTCGACTTTCTTTCTTAAAATCATCGCAAACAAGCCCTTCTTGGAGCCCTAATTCATCTGAAATCATATTCACAAGTGATCGAGGTGGTTCTCCTCAAATATACGTGATGAATAGCGATGGCACTGATATGCGTCGAATGACATTTATGGGAAGATATAATGAACGTGCTTCTTGGGCTCCTACTGGAGACAGGATCGTTTATACATCTATGGACGATGGAAAAATGAATATTTATACATGTGCTATTGATGGCTCTGATATCGTCCAATTAACATCAAATTCAGGCAATAATGAACGCCCAAGCTGGTCTCCAGATGGCATGTTGATTGCTTTTTCAAGTAATAGATCTGGATCTAATCAAATTTATATTATGCGCCGAGATGGAAGTAATGTAACGAGAATTACTCAGGGTGGAGATAATACAGCACCTACTTGGTCTTGGTATCCAATTGAAAATCAAACAAAACAAAAGGAAGGTAAAGAATGAAATCAATTTATGCTCTTTTAATTGCAGGTTGCGTCGTTATTGGATTAACGGCATGTTCTAAAAAAAAGGAACCTGTTGTAGATCCAGTAGTCAAGGAAACACCTGCTGAAGCAGTGGCTCCAGAGCAATCAAAAGTAAATGAAGATTCTTTAGCTGCACTTGAAAGAGAACGTTTAGAAGCAGAGCGTTTAGAAGCGGCTCGTAAAAAATTACAAGAAATGATGGATCGTTTAATGTCAGAAGATGTTTATTTCGATTTCGATCGTTCTGAATTGACTGAAGAAGCTAAAACTCTCTTGATACAAGTTGGTGAAGTTTTAAATCAAGAACCTCGTTTCACTATTACTGTAGAAGGTCATACAGATGCACGAGGCACTGAAGACTATAACTTAACTTTAGGAAGCGCTCGCTCTACTAAGGTAAAAGAATTTTTAAGTGCTTATGGAATTGCTGCAGAACGCATGGAAACCATTAGTTTTGGTGAAGAAAAACCAAAACAAGCAGGCGAATCAGAAGAAGCTTTTGCCAAAAATCGTAGAGCCAATTTCCGCGTGAACGTTAAATAAAAATGTTTTGAACTCCTTCAGGAGACTTTGTATGAAAGTAATATTCGTTCCACTTCTTGTTCTATTTTCGATGATTATTATGTCTGGTTGTTCTAGCGTTACAGCTCTTAGAACTAAAGAACTAAAGATCGTTGGAGATGTTGTTCGAAAGGATGTGAAAAACGAAATCAATTCGCAAGTGGACTCTTTGCAGCGTGTTATTGATTCTCTTTCAGCAGCTCAAGATTTAGTCAATCGTCGGCTCACGGCGGAGCTTTCGATGCTATCGAAGAGGGTGGCTTCTGAATCAGAACGCAATGATAGTCGTCAAGAAGAAATTCTCTATCGTTTAGATTTGCTTTTAGGTAAATCTGATAAAATACTTGCAAAAAAAGTGGTTATTAATAAATCATCAGCAGAGCCTTTGGCTTTAGATAGTATTGAACGAGAGGCTGAACGTCTTTTAGAAGCGGAATCTATGTTTAATACGGGTCGTTCTGATTATTTGAGAGGCGAGTATAAATTAGCGTTCGCCACTTTTAAGCAGGTTTATGAGCAAATGAAAACAGGAGAGTTTGCTGAACAATCTCTTTATTGGATGGCTCTTTGCTTAGTAGAGGTAAATCAAAAAGAAAAGGCTAAAATATTATTTTCCCGTTTTGCAGAAGAATTCCCAACTAGTTCAAAGATTTGTACGGTTTTATTTAAACTATCTAACATGGCTGCAGAGGAAAAAAATATTCCTTCTCAAAAACAGTATTTACAAAAATTGTTAGAAGTAAAAAGCTGTATGGAATCAAACGAATTCTTGCAAGGGGCTGAAATTCTTGAAGAACTATTAAATGCGGAAACGAAATAAAGTTCATAAATAGCATTATTAAAAATTAAAATAGCGGCTATCATCCAGGCCGCTATTTTTGTTTAGTAAGTATTGTATTAAAAACAATAAACAATAAACCATTTCCGTTAGATGACGAAAATGGTTTAATAAAAAGGATTCAGCTGAAATTAGATGAAAAACATGTCCGCATAGCTTGGGAGCGGCCATTGATTGTCTGGGACAACAGCTTCTAATTCATCTGCAAAATGACGAGTTTTTTCCATCGCAGAAAGCATTTGATCGGCGTGACCACTCTTAATCGCGGACTCTAAACCTTCTATGGATTCAATCAGCGAATTCACTAGTGAGGCTGTGGATTCTACCATCTTTTGCAAGGCCGAGTGTTCAACATTAGAAAGAGAGGCTAAAGAATTTGCAAGTTCTGCTGCATAAGAAATACCTACTGGCAAAATCATTGTTTTTGCAAGCATCAATGCGCATTCAGCTTCCATGGTAACAACAAGTTCGTATGTTTCTTTTGCAATGGCATATCGACTATTAAGCTCTTTTTCTGATAAGACATTGTATTTTTCAAAGAGAGCAATAATCTTTGGATCCTTGAATGCCTCAATCGCATCTGGAGTGCTTTTTAAATTAGGTAGGCCACGACGAGCAGCTTCTTCTCGCCATTCGTTACTATAACCATTGCCATCAAATAAGATGCGTTTGTGGGCTTTGATTTCTTTTTGAAGGATTTTTTGTAATGCGAAATTGAAATCTTCTCCCGCTGCGATGGCTTTTTCCATTTCTGTAATCATGTCATCTAAAGCACTTGCTACAGATAAGTTAAGGACTGTATTGGAAGAGGCACAACTTTGTTCAGAACCAACAGCTCGAAGCTCAAATTTGTTTCCCGTGAAAGCAAATGGACTTGTGCGATTACGATCTGTAGCGTCTTTAGGTAATTTTGGTAAGCTTGAAACACCAATTTCTAAAAGTCCTCCGCATTTTGAGGATTTAGGAGTACCGCACTCTAACTGATTGATAATATCTGTGAGCTGTTCTCCAAGGAAAATAGAGACAATCGCAGGAGGAGCTTCGTTTGCCCCAAGACGATGGTCGTTCCCTGCAGAAGCCACAGCCGCTCTAATTAAAGGAGCATAGGTGTCTACTGCTTTGATAATAGCGACTAAAACAAAAAGGAATTTTGCATTTTCGTGTGGCGTTTTGCCTGGAGTTAACCAGTTTTTACCATCTGGTCCAGTGATCGACCAATTGTTATGCTTTCCAGAGCCATTCACACCAGCAAAAGGCTTTTCATGAGTAATGCAAATAAATCCGTGACGTTCAGCAATCGATTGTAAAACGCTCATCGTGAGCATATTATGGTCTACAGCGAGATTTTGTTCTTCAAAAACAGGAGCAAATTCAAACTGAGCTGGACTCACCTCATTGTGTCTTGTTTTTGCAGGAATCCCTAGTTTCCATAATTCATGGTCTACATCGGCCATAAAACTTAAAACACGAGGATTGATTTTACCAAAGTAATGGTCTTCCATTTGTTGATGGCGTGCTGGACGAATACCAAAAAGCGTTCGACCTGTTTGCATTAAATCAAGTCGCATTTTGTAAAGATTAGTATCAATTAAAAAATATTCTTGTTCTGCGCCTAAAGTAATGAAAGGGCGCTTATCCATAGGTAGATTAAAAAGCTTGGCCACTCTATAGATTTGTTTGATAATGGCCGCTTGAGAGCGAAGGAGAGGTGTTTTTTTATCTAGGGCTTCACCGTGGTAGCCACAGAAAACAGAGGGAATACAAAGTACAGAGACGTTTCCCTCATCTTTTCGAATAAACGCTGGACTTGTAGGATCCCAAGCGGTATAACCACGAGCTTCAAACGTTGCTCTAAGACCTCCAGAAGGAAAACTAGAGGCATCTGGCTCTCCTTGAGATAATTCTTTTCCAGAGAAAGAGGCAATCACACCACCATCGTAGTCTGGGTTAAAAAAAGAATCATGCTTTTCTGCTGTAGTGCCATTTAGAGGTTGAAACCAATGTGTAAAGTGAGTGGCTCCATGATCCATAGCCCAGTTTTTCATGCCTTCGGCTACTTCATCCGCAATCGATGGATTCAGATCCGTTCCATTGTGCATAGTCGCTAAAAGACTTTGATATGTTTCACTGGAAAGATATTTACTCATTGTCTTTGCATTAAAGACTAGACTACCAAAATCATCTTGAATACTCACGATCATCTCCTTGTGGTTGTTGCCATTTATAACAAAAAATTGGTTATAAGGCAACTCTTGAAACACAGTATATAGCCTTAAAAGGAATCTATTTGATAGGGGTGCACTGGATTTGAAACGCTAGAATCAGGTTTTGAAACAATGTAAAAAGTTTTTCCCCTATTGCTTGCTATATTTATTTTTATGAATCGAAGCTCCATTGTTATTGTAGTCCTTTTTTCTGGACTTTTATTAATTCCTGCGACATCGCAATTAATTGTTTCATTAAAAAATGATGTTCATTACCAGCCAATAGATATGATTACCGACATGGTAAAAACGCCCATGAATCGCGAAATTCAACTCCATCAAGCGAGTGATTCTCTGAATAAAGCGTGGAAGGATGTGTCCAAAAAGCAAGAGTATAATGCATTAGCTCTTGAACCCGCTTTAGATGCTTTTCGATTTTTAAAAGATACCTATATCAACGTGAATTCATACACTACAATGGATTCGTCTTCTATAAAAGAACTCGATTTACAAAAAATAGAAGTTCTTTTCAATCAGATAGAAGAAGATGCTTCGGTGTCTGATTCTTTAGATAATTTAATTCAGCAGGCGAGTAGTACATACGGGTCTTTTTCTTTAAAACGCTTGTTTGATTATTATTGGAATTATGGCTTTTTAACAAGTCGATATTGGCGATCTTATGAAGCTCGTCTAGAAGAAGAAAATAAGGTATCTCAAAAAAGCCGCAAGATTATTCAGAATTTGTTTTGGAATGTTTTTAATGAACCTGGAGAAAAGGTCTTTTTAGGAGAAAATGGTTGGCTTTTTTATCGTGATGATGTGGCTTATTTAACAATGCCAAGCCCACTAGATCATAATAGAAGTAAGCACTTGGATAATCCAGTAAAAGAAATCGTTGCTTTTAAAGAAGATTTGCAAAAAAAGGGGATTGAACTTTTAGTGGTGATGGTCCCTGGAAAACCTTCTATTTATCCAGAATTTTTGAACTCTTCATGGGATTCTTCTTCTGAACCCCCTTTCACTCATTCAAAAGAAATCTTAAAGCAATTGAATGCTAAGGGAATTCAAACGGTAGATCTTTATAAACCTTTTATAGAAGCAAAAAAAGAAGATCAAGATTCCAATTATTTGTATTTGTATACAGACACGCACTGGACGCCTAGAGGTGCAAAGCTTGCTGCAAGTGTAGTTGCAGAAAAAGTGCGTTCCATGTCTTTTGATTTACCTGTTTCTTACTACAAAGAAGAACCAATATCTGCAGAACGTGTAGGAGATATTGGCGTCATGACTTCTTTATCTGTATTCCCTTCGCAGTGGGTACAAGCGCAACAAGTCAAAGATTCTGCTGGTAATTTATTTAAGGATAATTATAGACAGAGCTCCATTCTAATCATCGGAGATAGCTTTTCTAGAATTTACCAAACCGACGCCCCTCGGAGTGCTGGCTTTATTTCTCTTTTAGCTAAAGAATTAAATACGCCATTAGCCTCTATTGTAAGTGATGGAGGAGCGAGTACTCTTGTTCGTGAAACACTATCTCGTCGAAGTGGTGTTTTAAAAGGGAAAAAATTAGTGATTTGGGAATTTGTAGAACGCGATTTACGTTTTGGTGCCGAAGGCTGGAAGCGAATTTCATTGTAAAGAGAATATGAATAACAGAAGAAAGATAGAGCCTCCTGGTGTTACCATACAAGAAAGTATTCATTTTTTAAAAATGACACCAACAGAATTTGCAAGGCGTTTAGATGTCAATGAATCTTTTTTAAATCGATTGATTGCAGGAGAAGAACCCATTACCTCTTCTTTATCGGAGCGTTTAGAAGCCCTAACAGGAAGCCCTTCTAATTTTTGGAAAATGCTCGAATCCAAATACCGGAGAAGTTTATGAATCAAGCGGATTTATGGCAAAAAGCATGTGAAAAAATTCCTGGTGGAGTCAATTCTCCTGTACGTGCTTTTGGTGGAGTCGGTGGCACTCCCATTTTTATTTCTCGATCGCAAGGCCCTTTTATCTATGATCTTGATGATCGAGAATATATCGATTTAGTTCTTTCTTTTGGGCCAATGATTTTGGGTCATAATCCATTAGTGGTTAAAGAGGCGTTAGAAAAGCAAATCCAAAAAGGCTTAAGTTTTGGCGCTTGCACAGGAGCAGAAGTTCTTTTAGCCGATCGCATTTTATCGATGGTTCAAGGAATGGACTTAGTGCGTTTAGTGAATTCAGGCACAGAAGCAACGATGTCTGCCGTACGTGTGGCTCGCGGGTATACACGTCGAGATAAGATTGTAAAATTCAAAGGCTGTTATCATGGCCACGGCGATTCGTTTTTAATTCAGGCTGGTTCAGGGGCATTGACTCATGGAGTCCCAAGTTCTCTTGGAGTTACAGCAGGTGTTGCCAAAGATACGTTAGTCGCTTCTTATAATCACCTTGAAGAAGTAGACGTTTTATTTGAAAAACACTCTCATGAAATTGCCGCCGTTATTGTAGAACCTGTTGCTGGAAATATGGGCGTGGTGACTCCAGCACCTGGCTTTTTAGAAGGCCTTCGCCGTTTGTGTGACGCATCTGGTGCCGTTTTAATCTTTGATGAAGTGATGACTGGTTTTCGTCTAGCGCGTGGTGGCGCTGCAGAACTATTTGGAATAAAACCAGATATGATGACTTTAGGAAAAATTGTTGGTGGCGGATTACCTTTAGCTGCTTATGCTGGGCGTCGAGAAATTATGGAAATGGTAAGCCCTCTCGGAGGCGTTTACCAAGCTGGAACGCTTTCAGGGAACCCTATGGCGACGGCGGCAGGGCTTGCTCAATTAGACCTTTTAGAACAACAAAAGCCCTGGGCAGAGCTTGCTCTGCATGGATCGCGCCTCGCTCAAGCTCTTCGCGATGCTGCCGCCGCCGCCCGCGTCGCAATACAAGTGAATCAGATTGGCTCTATGATCACGGTTTTCTTTACAGATAAGCCAGTGGTTGATACAGAAACAGCGATGGCAGCAAATGCATCTACCTTCGCACGCTTTTTTCATGCGATGTTAGAAAGAGGAATTTACTTGCCTCCATCTCAATATGAATCTGCATTTATTTCTACAATGCATAACGACTCTATTCTAAATAAAATTACAGAGAAAGCCGCCGAGGTCTTTTCTCTATTAGGAAAATAGATTTATGGATATTCAAGAAGCTGTCATATACTTAAAAGAAATTGCCTCTAAAAAAGCAGAACAATTTGATATTATTGCAGGTCGTTCTCTTTCAGAAGGCCTTTCTGTGTTTCAGGGAAAAGTACAAAATACAGAGATATCTGAATCGGTGGGTCTTGGTATTCGTCTATTTAAAAATGGTTCTCCAGGTTACGCTCATACAGAGCGTTTAACTCCGTCTGCTATTGAACAAACTCTTGAAGATGCCTTAGCACATACGGCTTTTACAGAAGCATTACCCATTAACTTACCTTCTCCAGAAACACTTACCGATATTGATGGATTATATAATCCAGAATTAAAGAAAATATCATTATCCGAAATGACTTCTTTTTGTTTAGATGTTGAAGCAAGTGTTTTTAAAGCCTCTTCTGAAATTGAAAATGTGCCATACCTTGGTGCTGATCGAAGTGAAAGTGCTATTTGGATTGCAAATCACAAGGGCGTTTTTTATGAACGCCATAGAAACGACATCTCTGTAGGTGTGGGGAGCGTGGCGCATCGAGATGGAATAAAAAAAGTAGGAATCTATTCAAAATCAGGAATGGACTGGTCTGAATTTAATTCTTCTTTTATTGCAAATCAATCTGTAGAACGAGCTCTTGAATTATTAAGCCCATCTCCTATCAGCAAAGGCAATCATCCGGTTGTTTTTTCTAATCGCGTCTCGGGCGCTATCGTATCCATGTTCTCGTCCTCATTTTTTGCAGACTCCATTCAAAAAGGCCAGTCGCGTTTACAAGATTTATTCAATGAAACGATTGCCCCTGATTTTTTTCATCTAAGTAATGACCCTTGGAGAACAGACCTTCCTGGATCATGTACTTTTGATGGAGAAGGCGTTAGCACACAAAAAATAGATGTTGTACAATCGGGCGTATTTTGCAATAAACTTTACAACTTAGAATCGGCTTATCGTGATGGTGTTTTGAGTACAGGAAACGCCTCTCGTTCTTACAATGGTAAAGTCGAAACTTCATTTAAGAATATAGTCGTGGCTCCTGGAACGCTCTCCAATGAAGAACTATTAAAAATGTTCCCTAAGTGTCTTTATGTTGTTAAACTGGAAGGCAGTTCAGGGTGTAGTGCTGTGAGTGGAGAAATGAGTATTGGAGCTCAAGGCATTTGGTTTGAAAATGGTAAACCTGTTCACGCCGTAGAAGGGATTACTCTAAGTATCAATTTCTTTGATTTATTAAAGCGACTTGTGGCTTTAGGGAACACTTATAATGATTCGTTCTCTTCAGTGAAAGTCCCTGCATTAGCGGTATCAGAAGTCGCCGTTTCAAACTAGCGTTTAACTAACTTTGAATGCTCATTTTATCATGAAACTTTTTGCAAATAAATTTTGCGTCGAATATTTTTTTAAACACACTTCTCGAGCTTTTTTTTACATCGTTTAATTTTTTAAACTACCTTCAATCTAGTCTCGGGTAGCCATTTGGTTGCGTCGTTTGAGCTCTTTATTTAATGGATAAAATAAAGCCATATATAAAGTAACTCCGATGGCGAGTACTATCCAGCGATTAAAGTGTAAGAGAAGTTCTGTATAGCGCATCACGATAAACATAAACGGGCCAGCAATTAAAAAAAGAGGGAGCTGCCTACATTGATCTCCAAGAGAGTGTCTAGATTCATAACTGACAATCGAATTCATCATAGGAAAACTAGTCGCAAATCCGCCTAGTATTTTTTTGATGACCATCAGCATAGCTACAACAGCAGCGACGGCGGGCGCTTTAATATAAACAGGGAGTGGTGTTTTATGACGGACTCCATGTCGGTAACTTTGTTTTTGAAAAACCAAAACGCCAAGAGAAAAGTCAAAAGCACAAATCAATAAAAAAAACCATTCCTCTGTGGGCAGATAAGGTAAAAGAAAAGCTCCAATCAATATGAAAACACAAATACCGACAAAGATGGAAAAAATCACATGAAAATGGGCTTTATAAGTTAATAACCTTACGATATGGACAAAAAGAAAACATAATATGGCTGAACCAGCATTGGCTGCTCCAATTGGCATTTCGAGAGCCAAGTAGGCGAATCCAAAAGGAACAGGAATTGTGGCACAGACGGCTTTAAGTTGAGGATCCTTTAAATAGGCACTAAAAGTCCCCAAAGCGGTAACGGCAAAGATTAGAAGGTAATCGTAAAACCCAAAACAAAGGTTTAATTTGTCAATCATGGCGCCAAATCTAGTAAAAAGACCTTATAAAGCGCTTTTTTATTAAAAAGAGTAATGAAAGTAAAACAGAAAAAACTAGATTTCGTTTCAAGTAGTTGCGTTTTGCCTACGTCCTTGCAAGTCAGTTCGCCACTGATGTGCGGCAAGTACGGAAGCTTTAGTAATTGTCAAATCAAACAACCAAAAAGGAAATGGACAGCAAATGGCTACCATTACAACTGAAAAATCTCAAGAAATCACAGCTGCGTTTGGTGCAAACGTAAAAGACACAGGCTCTGCACGTGTTCAAATCGCTATTCTCACAGAAAAAATCAAAAATTTAACAGAACATGCCAAAATGCACCGTAAGGATTTCCATTCTTTACGTGGATTGACTGCAATGGTCGCAAAGCGTAAGAACTTGCTCAAATTCTATTCTAAGCAAGATCTCGAAGGCTATCGCGCTCTCATCAAGGAACTCGGATTGCGCGGTTAATCTGTGCTGGGAGAAGTAATGTCACAATACAAGAAAATGTTGGATCCTAAAGAAGTAGTTGTCACACTGCCTGATGGTCGTACGATTCGTTTAGAAACAGGGCGTTTGGCAAAACAGGCAGCAGGTGCCGCCGTCGTTCAGATGGGTGATGCCTTTTTGCTTTCTACTGTTTGTTTCGGTCCTGATAAAGAAGCGGATTTCTTTCCGCTCACAGTGGAATACCGTGAAAAAGCATATGCTGCAGGTCGTTTACCTGGTGGCTATTCAAAGCGTGAAGGTGGTCGTCCAAGTGATGAAGAAACCCTTTCTGCTCGAATCATCGACCGCCCAATTCGCCCGATGTTCCCTGAAAACTTTTCTCGAGAAGTCCAGGTTATTGTTCAAGTGCTTTCTGCTGATAAGAAATTTGCACCTGACGTACTTGGCGTAAGTGCTGCTTCTCTCTGTATCGGTCTTTCTGAATTGCCTTTTGAAGAACAAGTGGCTGCAGTTCGAGTTGCCGTTGTAGACGGTAAACCAATTGTTTGCCCTAGTTATGAAGAAGTTTCTATTTCTGACTTAGATCTCGTTGTCGCTGGTACTGCAAACTCTGTTTGCATGGTCGAAGGTGGCGCTTATGAAGCTTCTGAAGATACCATGATTGAAGCTATTTTAGCTGGTCATGATGTCATTAAGCTTCTATGTAAAGCTCAACAAGACTTAGTGGATCGTTGTGCCAAACAAAAAATGGTGCTTGCACCTAAGAACTTTGGTGAAGAACACGAAAAGCTTGCTGCTACAATTAAAGAAGTCATTTATACTGAACTTTTTAATACTCTTCATACTCCAATGGTGAAGACAGATCACTATCCTGCGATGGCTGCTCTTGAAGCAAAAGCTCTTGCAGACGAACGTGTGACTGCTATTGTAGGTGAAGACGAAAAGTTAAAAGCAGATGCGAAAAATATCTTCCATGATCTCGAACGCAATACCATGCGCGAAATGATTTTGAATGAAGGTGTTCGTATTGATGGTCGTAAGACTACAGAAGTTCGTCCAATTGAAATTGAATTAGACGTTCTTCCCAGAGCACACGGTTCCGCCGTGTTCCAACGTGGAGAAACACAAGGTCTTGTGATTTGTACTCTTGGAACAAAATCGGATGAACAACGCTATGAAAGTCTTCAAGGCGAAGGCTCAAAGAGCTATATGCTTCATTATAACTTCCCTCCATTCTCTGTGGGTGAAGTAAAACGCTTAGGCATGTCTCGTCGTGAGATTGGTCATGGGCATTTAGCAGAACGTTCTTTGAATGCTATTCTACCTGCTCCAGAAGATTTCCCATATACGATTCGTATCGTTTCTGAAATTCTAGAATCCAATGGTTCCTCTTCGATGGCTTCCGTTTGCGGTGGCTGTCTTTCCTTGATGGATGCTGGCGTTCCTATTAAGGCTCCTGTCGCAGGTATTGCAATGGGTCTTATCTCTGAAAAGGGAAGTGTTAATGAAGGTGGAAAAATTGAAATCTTAACAGATATCACAGGAACAGAAGATCATCTTGGTGATATGGACTTTAAGATTACTGGAACTGCCGAAGGCATTACTGCTTTCCAAATGGATATTAAGATTAAAGGCATTACCCCTGAATTAATGCGTCAAGCATTAGATCAAGCAAAAGCTGGTCGTCTCCATATTCTTGGAAAGATGTCAGAATTAGGCCTTGCCGCTCCACGTCCTCAACTTTCTGACAGAGCTCCTGTCATGTTGAAAATGCATATTCCAACTAATAAAATTCGTGAAGTCATCGGCTCTGGTGGCTCCGTTATTAAGGGAATGCAGGCTCAAACAGGCTGTCAAATCAGTATCGATGATTCTGGTTCCATTGAAATTGCTGCTCCTAACGGAAAAGCAGGTGATGTTTGCCGTCGTATGATTGAAGAACTCACAGCAGAACCAGAACCAGGTCGTATTTACAAAGGTAAAGTAAAGACAATTCAACCTTTTGGTGCTTTTGTTGAGATTTTGCCTGGCCGTGATGGGTTAGTTCATATTTCTGAACTTGCTGATCATCGTGTTGAAAGAGTTGAAGACATTGTTCAAGTTGGTAGTGAAGTGTCTGTCATGTGCTTAGGAGTTGATCCTAAGGGTAAAGTAAAGCTTTCTATGAAGGCCTTACTTGAAAAACCAGCTGCTCCTGCAGAAGAAGCTGCTCCATCAGAACCAACCATCGAAACGATGTAATCTAATTTCAAAAGATTAATAAAAAGGCTACCTGAATAAGGTGGCCTTTTTTTATTGAAATGTATTTAGCTTTGAGATAAAAAGGACAAGAATTGCTTCATTAACAAGTTACTTTGTTCCAAATGAATATGGGCAAGATCAATAATCTCTTCTTTATTTTGAATGAAGGGGAAACCTGTGACTAATTCATTTTCACAATGACTTATTATGCTTCTAAGTGAATCCGTAGTCATTTCTAGGTGGAATTGAAGACCATAAGAATGATTAATCCGAAATGCTTGATTAATACAAGCTTGACTAGAGGCTAAAAGAGAAGCTCCCGTTGGTAGGTCAAAGGTTTCACCATGAAAATGAAATACCATAGATTCTTTTTTTGTATTTGAATCGACAATAGGCCACCAACCAATTTCTTTTTGATGATTCTTATAAATAGAGGCTCCAAGAGCGCTTGCAATCATTTGTGCTCCAAGACAAATACCGACCATTTTTTTATTCAAAGAAACCATTTCTCTACAAAGTTTTTTTTCCTCAATAAAGAATGGGTAATCTTGTTCTTCATTTACGCTCATGGGACCGCCCATAATTATCAGCAAATCGATGTCTTGAATTAAAGGGAGGGGCTCGTTTTTATACAGATGAATTAGGGTAACTTGATAACCTAAATCTTTTAAAACGGAGACGATATATCCAGGACCTTCAAAAGAGACATGTTGAAGAATAAATGCTTTCATATTATAATGATAACAATACGATTATATATAGGCAAGTTTCCTTTTAGAAATGATGTTTAAGAAAGAACTTTTTTATTTTTACAAAGCATTTTAATAAATGGTTCCGTATTTCTATTTTGTAGAAGGAATATATAAATGAATGATTATTTTGAACGTCTCCACACACTTATTGGTCGAGAGGCTTTTGGTCGCTTGCAGCAAAAGCGAATTATCCTTTTTGGTGTGGGAGGTGTTGGTGGTTTTTGTGCCGAAGCGCTCGTGCGTTCTGGTGTCTTAAACATCACTATTGTGGATGATGATGTTGTTCATGAAACCAATATAAATAGGCAACTACCTGCTTTAATATCCACGATTGGACGATCTAAAGTGGATGTTTTAGTGGAACGATTTCATGATATATCTCCTGAATGTTCACCTAAAGCCATGTTTAAGAGATATACAGAGGAAAGTGCTAAAGACTTTGATTTAGGCAGCTACGATATTGTCATCGATGCCATAGATTCTCTCTCTTCAAAAATTCATTTATTGATTCAAGCTTATGAAGCGGGTTGTACCGTTTATTCTAGTATGGGAGCAGCTTGGAAACTAGACCCTACTCAAGTTCGGGTGGCAAGTATTTGGCAAACGAAAGGATGTCCCCTTGGTAAGTTAGTTCGTACAGGACTTCGAGAGAGAGGCTTTACAGGAGATTTTAAAGCCGTTTACAGCGAAGAAAAGCGCCCCGTTTTAAGAGATGAAGAAACCCTAAAAAAGCCTTCTATTTTAGGGAGTGCAATGCCTGTAACATCTATGTTTGGGGCTGTTTTAGCAAGCCAAGTTATACTAAACGCATAAATAAGCGTTTTTTGACGTTTTTTAGGCTTTTTTTCACGAAAATAAATGGGTTTTTCAGAAAAGAAGCCGAATTTCTCTATTCTTTCTATATTTGGCGCATGCTTAAAAAAACAGGACTAACGTATATGGCAAATCGTTTTCATGCGATGCGCCGTGATACCATAAAAGTGCGTGTAGGAAACACTTGGATTGGGGGAGATGCTCCTATTCTTGTGCAGTCCATGACCACCACTAAACCAAAAGATGTAGAAGCAACAGTCAGCCAAGTTTTAGCTTTAGCTAATGCTTCTTGTAAACTAGTTCGAATTACTGTTCCTACTTATTCAGATGCTGTTGCATTAGAAGAAGTCGTCAAACGCATTCGTGCGACGGACTGTGATGTGCCTATTTCTGCTGATATCCATTTCCAACCAAAGGCTGCTTTTGAAGCATTGAAGTGGGTTGATAAAGTACGTATTAATCCTGGTAATTTTGTGGATTCTGTGACAGATGCCGAAGATTTTGAAAAGGGAAAGCTTAAGGTTTACGAATCTTTCGCCCCATTTTTAGCCGAGGCCAAACGCTATGGTCGAGCCATCCGTATTGGAGTCAATCACGGTTCGCTATCGGCAAGAATGCTCTATAAATATGGAGACACTATCGAAGGGATGGTGGAAAGTGCATTAGAATATTTGGCTGTCTGCGAACAAGAAAATTTTGATCAAGTCGTGGTGAGCCTTAAGAGCTCTAACCCTAAAGTCGCTATCGAAGCTTATCGTCTTTTAGCCCTTAGATTAAAAGAAGAAAAATTCAAACCCTATCCTTTTCATGTGGGCGTCACCGAAGCTGGTGCTGGTGAAGATGGCCGCTTGAAATCGGCCGTAGGTATAGGAGCTCTTCTATTAGACGGTCTTGGAGATACCATTCGTGTTTCTTTGACAGAAGATGCGGTTGCTGAAATTCCAGTCGCTCGAGATTTAATTGAGGCTTGCTCTATTGTCAATAGCCCAAAAATTGATGTGCCTGAATTAGAAAAAGACCCATTTCATTTTGTTCGTCGAGAAACGGCGCCAATTACTTTTGCAGGCACAGAGATTGGTGGTTCTAATCCAATTCGAGTGGGTGAGCGTACATTGGTGGTTGTTCCTTCAACAAAACCACGTTCTCCTGAATTTGCTGTTGGAAAATTAAGTGAATCGCCTATCGTTCAACTGAACAGCATGCTTGATGTGGCTGCTTTTGCTTCTGACCCCACAAAGTATTCCTCTCCTTCTCTTTTCTGCTATACAGGAGATCATGCTGTACCTGCCGTTCGAATGCTAACAGCGATTTTAGAAAAATATAAGCGTCAAGACCCTATCTTATTATATGCCTCTATAGGCAATGAACCTATTGAAAAGCTTAAACTAGCGGCCACATGGGGTAGTCTACTTGTCGATGGTATTGGAGATGCGGTTTGTATCGAAATACCTTCTTCTACTAAAGAAGCGGTTTCCCTTGCTTATGATATTTTGCAGGCGGCTAGTATGCGCCGTAGTAAAACAGAGTTTATCAGTTGCCCTGGTTGTGGAAGAACGTTGTACAACATTCAAGATGTTCTTTCCAAAATTAAAGCCCGTTTTGGTCATTTAGATAATGTATCTATTGCCGTTATGGGCTGTATTGTCAATGGGCCTGGAGAAATGGCTGGTGCTGATTTTGGATATGTTGGAGGTGGCCCTGGACGCATTTCTTTGTACGAAGGGAAAGAACCAGTGAAAAAGAATATTCCAGAATCAGATGCCATTGACGAATTAGTGGAGCTTCTAAAAAACCGTGGGTTATGGAAAGACCCTAACTAACAGTGTGATAACAAAAAAAGGATTAGTTATGTTTAAAATACAAACTCTCAATAAAATTTCTAATAAAGGTCTAAGCCTCTTTGGAGATCGTTATCAAGTTTCAGATACTGTCGAGTCTCCTCAAGCATTGTTAGTTCGTAGTGCTAAAGTAGATACCGATACTTATCAAGATTTATTAGCCGTTGCTCGTGCTGGTGCAGGAGTAAACAACATTACTATTGACAAGGCTAGTGCCAAAGGGATTTGCGTTTTTAATACCCCAGGAGCAAATGCTAATGCTGTTGCAGAACTAGTGATGACCGCTCTTGGAATGGCTGTTCGTCATGTAGATAAAGCCGCAGAATGGGTCAAGGCTTTGGATCCTTCTATGCCTGATTTAGCAACAGTCGTAGAAAAAGGTAAAAGCAAATTTGCTGGAACAGAACTTAGTGGTAAAACATTAGGTGTTGTTGGTCTTGGAAAGATTGGCGTACTCGTCGCTAATTATGCTCGTTGGAAAGACATGAAGGTGATTGCTTATGAGCCATATCCAAGTGTTGCCAATATGCATAGCTTGTCCAATAAAGTGACTGTAGTTAAAAATTTAGATGAAGTGATTGCTGCTTCTGATTTCTTAACTGTACATGTTCCTTTTATTAAGGGTTCTACTGAGAATCTTTTAAATGCGGAAAACCTAGCCGCATTTAAGGGTCAATTTATTTTGAATTTTGCTCGTGATGGTATCGTGAATATGGATACTGTTTATAATATGCTTGATCAAGGTAAATTAGAAGGTTATGTTAGCGATTTCCCAGATGCAAAACAGATGGCTCATGAGAAAATCCTTTGTTTACCTCATTTAGGGGCAAGTACAGAAGAAGCTGAAGAAAACTGTGCTGTCATGGCTGTAAACCAGTTAAAAGATTATCTTGAATTTGGTTGTGTTCGAAATTCAGTGAATTTCCCAGCCCTTGAAGAACATCCTCATTCAGGTGTTAAAAGTCGTGTCGTTGTGATTAACCAAGACGTTCCTAACATGATTGCAGAAATCACAAAAGTGATTGGTGCTGCAGGGATTAACATCTCTAGTTTTAGCAATAAAAGCAATGGTAAGATTGGCTATAATTTGATTGACGCAGAAAGCGTGATTGCTGATTCTGTTGTTGAATTACTATCCAAATTGCCTAAGGTGATTAAAGTCAGAGTCATTCATTTTTAAAAGGCTATAACTAAATTTGTATTTTAGGGGTGAAGAGCATAATTCTTCACCTTTTTTTATTAAGAGATATTTACATCTATGAAGACTTACTATATTTATTGTTGTAAGTAAAACATAACTTTTTGGATTTGAAAAAAAGTGTATTATTTTTCTGAAAATAATGATTTTTGAGGGTTATATCAATGAATGGAAAGCAGCAGGTTACAAGTACAACAAATTCAAATCTTGAACCAAATTATGCCAAAGATATAAATAAAGATGATGAAATAGATCTACTAGAGATATTGAAGGTTTTACGAGAACATTTGAAACTTCTTTTTTTCTTTATATTTATTGGTCTTTGTACAGGAGTCTTTTTGATCTCATGGGTTCGGGAACAATATTCTAGTGATGTTTTGCTTCATATAGATTCTAAAAATAAAGGTTCTGCCGTTGTGGAAATGGGGGCTTTATTTGATGTAGAGAGCCCTGCAGAAACAGAAATACGATTAATCAAGAGTCGAAAAGTGTTAGCGAGTGTTGTTTTACAAGAACACTTAAATTTGCATGCTATTCCTATCGGATTTAAGAATCGTCTTCTAAAAAAAGAAGGAAGAATGGATTTAACGTTGTTAAATATTCCAGAAGTTCTTCGGACTGAGGAGCAGGAACCTTTTTATGCACGTGCCATTTCTTCTGACGAATATGAAATTTTATACCCAGAAGGTCAAGTTTTTCTCAAAGGCAAGGTAGGCGAAACTTACCGTAAACCTCTTGCTGGAGATACTTTTGCGATTAGTGTCAGTCGTTTGATTGTAGAAAACGAACAAAAGTTTTTATTAGTTCAGAATTCGGTATTTCAAACAACAAAACAACTAAAAGAAGCTTTGAATGTAGTGGAAGATGGTAAAAAAACAAACATCATCACCATGTCTTATGAGCATCGCTATGCTGATAAAGCCGTGTCTGTATTAAATACAATTGCAAATACATACCTTCGTCAAAATATAGAGATGCGTAGTGCCGAGGCCGAAAAGACCCTTGCTTTTTTAGAAGAGCAGATGCCTGCCGTCAAAAAGAAACTCGATAGTGCAGAACAAGCCTTGACCGTTTACCGTTATCAAGCAGGGACTGTGGATTTAAGTGCCGAAGCGAAAGTGACTTTAGAACGTCAAGTGAATTTAAAAACGCAGCTCTTAACCTTAGAACAACAACTTCAAGAAAATGCTCGTTTATATAAAGAAGATCACCCTACCATGCAAGCGATTATTCAACAACAAGAGCGTTTAAAACAAGAAATAAAAAAAGAAGAATCGACTGTTAAAAAATTACCGATGACTCAGCAAGAAGTCATGGCATTGCAACAAGAAGTATCCATCCAAAATGGACTTTATACTTCTATGCTTAATAATATACAGCAATTGCGTGTGGTTCGAGTGGGTGAGCTAGGAAATGTTCGTGTTGTCGATTATGCCGAAATCACTCCAATACCTGTTAAACCTAAAAAGAAAATAATCTTATTAGGCGCTTTAATAGGAGGCTTTTTAGTTGGTTGTGGTTTGATTTTCTTAAAGCAAATGCTTGTCAATCGAGGTGTTTCAAGCTCTTCATTAGTGGAAAGAGAGACAGGGGCGAGTGTTTATGCAAAAGTCCCAATCACAGAAATGGGTAAGAAAAAACAAATAGAACATGTGGTGTTAGCGATAGCTGATCCTCATGATTATGCAGTAGAGAAAATCAGGTCATTACGAACAGCTCTTGAATTTAGTTTTATTGATAATGGGGGCAAAGTCCTTGCAGTGACTGGCATTTCTTCTGGAGATGGTAAGTCTTTTATTAGTACGAATCTTAGTGTACTCTTTAAACAGATGAATAAAAAAGTGTTGCTGATTGACTGTGATTTACGTAAAAATTATAAGAACGAAAAGAAGATTAAAGGGCTTTCAGATCTTTTATACGAAAATGCCACTTTAGAAGAAGTGCTTAAAGAATCGAGTTTTCCTCATTGTGATTATGTGGGGCGAGGATTGCGCACCACTATGCCTAGTGAATTACTTGCAAGTTCAAAATTCACGAACGTTATTGCGAGTTTACGTGATCAATATGATTTAATTGTGATCGACACCCCTCCACTCAATTACTTCTCTGATGCCCAGTGGGTATGTCGACGTGCTGATTTTGCCTTACTCATTATGAGAAGTGGGGCTTATTCTATGGATCAAATCAAAGAAAACCTAAAATTGTTAGAAGTGGCTGTAGAGCATAAAGCGATTGTGATTAACCAATGCAAATCGGAATCTTTCGGTTATGCTTATGATGTAAAGAAATATCGTGGTTGATACTTTAATTTTTTTTTCTTGTAGAATAAAAGACCCACAAACATTGCTTGTGGGTTTCTTTTTTGATAATGGGTTATATAAATGCTGAGCGATGCACTAAAGTTTTTACCGACCACGACGATCTATACGACGATCTATACGACGATCTTCTCTTGAATTACTATTTAAGTTATTCTGCCTTTCGGAACGACGTTCATTGGATCGGTTTTCTGATCGATATTGATTGTCTCTTTCCACTTGATTCTCTTCTTTTGCTTTGTTCGTTTCAAAGAGATTGATCTTGTTATTGTTTTGTGGTCGCTCTTCTCTTGGTTGGATATTTCTGGGTTGCACATCTCTTTGCCGATCCGTTCTTTTTCTTCTAGGAGTGACATTCTTCCATTGGTCTTGCCTTTGAGTGGTATTTTTTAATTCGACTCTAGAAGGGCGAGATGTATTTCTAATGTTTTGTTTTTCGATTCTAGGTTGAAGATTCTTATGATTATTTCGGATCGGTTTACCTGATCTCGAATCAAAAAAAGTATTCCCTGTACGTTTGACTCCTTTTTCAGATCTTAAATACAGATTGTTCGATTTTCCAGCCATCTTGTAGCGAGGAGATTGAGCTACCTCTCGATAATCCACTCTCATTTTGCGTCTGGTTTTATTATAATAGCCACGACGATGATCTATATGAGAAGGTCTTGTGTAATAATAGCGATATCCTCGATGGCCCCAGAGCCCGCGATAATAACTTCTGTAGAAATAGTCATCATGAAGCCAATAATAGCCGCCATAAGAGAGACCGTAAGAAAAGCTCCAACCTGTTCGAGTGTTGTAAAAAGCTCCATAACCGAATGTAACGGGATAAGGGTAATAGTAACTTCTATACCAAGGTCTATAATAATAACCAGAACCATAAAAAACGGTTCCACGATAGACATAGCTATGTAAGTAACCAGAGTAGTATCCCACGATGACAATATCTGGCGTATAATCAAAGACATATACATATTTCACTCGATGAATCGGGTATTCGAGAGGAATATCATCGACCTCACTAGGTCTTCTAATGGATACAATCCAAGGGCCATTGGCATCTTTACTTTCATACCAAATTCCATTGTCACAACTGTAGAAAGTGCCATTGATGAGTAAGACATCTTTTTCTGTATTGATTGCATACAGCATTTCGGTGTCTTGAATTTTCTTAAATGTGGGCTTGCCATCGTAAGTGACTTGGTAGTTTGTAGAATGACGATCAATTTCTGCCGTTTGAGGAATTTGAGTTTCTAGTACAGCCATTTTCGCTTCTTTAGTACCAGGAATATGGGCCAGAATATTACTTACAGGGGTATCGTCACCAATATTATAAAAATCAACGGGTAGAGAATCAGGAGAAACAAATGTCCATTGATTGGATTGTAAGTCTGCCGATTTATACCAACGACCAGCCAAAAGAACAAAGTATTCTTGAGATGCAATGTTTAATAGGATATCGTTATCCGTATTTACCATATAGAGCAGTCCCGTGTTTTTTATGGGAGCAAATTCGGGATTCCCATTAGAGGATAGAAGCTCCGAAGGGTCTGTTCGTACAATAAAGTTTGTGATTAATTGCGATGAGGAGTCTTCGACGGCGGAAGGATTTTTATTTTGTAAATCCACTAGCGAAGCAGGAATTTCTTTTGCAAATTGCCAGCCATTAAATAGATTTTCGGAGGTGTACCAGTACTTGCCTCCTTTTAAGTAGAGCTTGTTTGATTTTTTATCTTGTACAATTAAAAAAGGTGTATTGACGATATATTTTAAATTTGTATTTTCAATATCTTGAAAAATAGGATCCCCATTGATTAAAATAAGGGCTGTAGGGACTGTTGTAAATAAAATAGTTGGAGGGGTGTTGTTAATACCTGGCTCTGTTTTTGATTGATCGTATTCCACTGTGCTAAGTAATTCATCTAGAGAGTATTCTAAATCCCATTTAGAAATATCATTTTCAATAAACTGATTAATTTGATCTACATCGCCTTCGTTCATCTCTGGAAATTGACTTGCCGTAATTTCAGCGTCAATTAAGGTGATTTTTCGCGTTTCAAGATCTGTTGAAATAGTGTTTTCAAACCAAACGGCACCAAAAATAGATTTTTGCCCTTCTTTTTCGATTAAAACGGTCGAGCGGCTTTCCATAAGATTATCGGAAAGAGTTTCAATTTCTGGTTGGTACACTTTAATTTTGCCAAGAGGCGTAATTATTTCTCTGGACCAAGTTTCAGACGTTTGTGCCGAAAGGATCGAGGCTCCAATAATACAGAAGATTAGAAGTAATTTTTTCATAATACCCTCATTTAAAACCATTTAATAAACTATGAATAGCTCATTAAGTAAATTACTTTTCTTTCCACTTAAAAAGTGTAATTTTTTTGTCAGGAAATCGAGTTTAGAAGACTAATTGTGATTTAAAAAGAGAAGTTGGAGGGCTCTGTAATATCAAAATAAATGGAAAGGCTTTCTTCTTTCTCATTTTTACATTCAATAATATCAAGAACTCTTCCGCTCATGTTTGCCGTAAAATAAGTGGTAGGCAATAATTTAAAGTGATTTATTAGAGCCAAAGATTCTTTGGATTGAGAGAGCACAAAAGCGGTTGCAGGAGACTTCCCATCACCTGAAACTTTAATGGACTGAATTAGCCTTTTATATAGAGCTTGATGAAAAGAGGGGTCCTTTCCATTCTTTTTCATTGCATAAATTTTAATAAAATGAGTAGAAACATCAGTAAAGTCCATCTCTAGAATTTCATCCGCTATTTTTTCAATCTCATTAAAGTTCGTTTTAGTCATAGCCTTGCTTAGCTTTTTATCGAGAGCATCGGTGCTAAAAAGGCGTATGCTCTTACGATAGGCGAGGTAAGAAAAACGGAAACGAGTCATGTCAATAGAATCAAGAACAGTGGTGTCTTTTGCTTGTAATTTTTTAAGTGTTTCTGTATAAAAAGATGCATCGACTTTCGGGGGCGTAAACGTGGGCTTAAATTCAGCAATTTTTATAGAACTTTTGGCGAGCGGAGGAGGCGTTTTTAAGCTACCAGCACAAGCAGACAATATGAGAATAGCACATAAGGTTATTATTTTCGATTGAATTTTCATTTTATTCTCCGTTCTATACAAGCTGTAAAAATAATAAGTTCTAATCTTCTCATCAAAGAATTTATAAAAGAAACCCTATTTTAAGGAGGCTTTTGAAAAAACATGTTGGGGAATTTGGGGGTTTGGATCGTGGAATCATTGAATAAGAGGGTGAATTATACAAAGGCTTACCAATACGAAAAAAAATCAAATTATTATTGTTGTATTTTTTTTAAAGAAGTTAAATTATACTTTGATTTTGCTTTTTTATTGGCTATTTTCAAAAAAAAAGAGGAATTTTTTGCAAGAATTAGGTTCTGAAAATACATCACTCACTTCCAGGCAAATGGAAATTTTGGAGTATATTGCCAAAGGCTGTACCAATGCTGAAATTGCACGATTTTTGGGTTTATCAGATAATACAGTTAAAGTTCATGTGGCTCGACTTTTTTCTGCATTAAATGTATCGAATCGAACGGAAGCAGCTCTTTGTTTTCAGAAATCAAAAGAATTTCAAATTCAAGATGGAATGATCAATTCGATTGTGATCATTGTGAGTGATTTCAAAAGTAATACGCTTCCATTAGATACTTTAAAAAGGATGAAAGATACAGTGGTCTCTCTTTTATCCCTAAAGACTTTTGTCGACGTCGTCTTAGAATACAATCTAGATCAAGTCGAATCCAATTCAAGAGATTTTATTCTTTTGCGGACGGAAGTCGAAAAAACGGGTGCCTCGTTTGATCTCAATATTTACATTGATGATTATAAAAATAAAGCCTCCATTTGGAGTCAAAGTCTTTCCAACAGCTTTTTTTCTGGAAAACACGTCGAAGATTGGGGGGCACAAGCCATTTCTGCCACGATGTTTCGAGCCTTGATTACCCAAATTAATCTTACAGAGTCAGAAAAACTTTCTTTTCAAGATAATAAGTCGAGTAGCATTTTATTTGGTTTAAGGATGATTGAAATCCGGAGCCAAGAATCTGTACAAAAAGCTCAGCTTATTTTTTCTGGTTTATTAAAACAAAACCCACATAATATTTTCGCCTTATATGGGTTAGCGGCCACAGAGTATCTCAGTTTAATGCATCGTTTTACTAAAGATGCCGAACAAGCCAAAGGGTCTTTTTTTCAATGTTGCCAAACATTAAAGAACCTCTCCCAATCGAATGCTCAATCTTGGTATATACAGGCTGTGGGCCAAATGATGATTGGGGATATTCCTGGAGCGATTCTCTTACTTAAGAATGCCATTCGCATCGATCCGTCTCTTCAAATGGTGTACACTCTACTAGGGCAGTTATATTGCTTTACGGGAGAATATCAGAAGGGTTATGATTATATGGACTATGGCTTCTCATTATGCCCTGAATTCCGTTATTCTGGTAATAATCTTGTGATTATGAGTATTCTTCTATTTGGATTAGAGCGCTATCCAGAGGCAGCGGCTGTATTAGAGGAAAGTTTTTATTTGCAAACAAATTCTTGGATTAATCGGGGAATCTATTTGGCGTCTCTTTTCCACATGGGGCAAGTGAATAAGGCAAAAAAAGAAGTCAAATATTTACAGAAAATGATAGATGAAGCCAATCCGTTTACGATTCGAAATTCATTGAACTTATTAAATGCTTCAATGAAAAAACGAGTAGAAGACTCTTTATCTGGTTTGCAGATTACTATTCCATAAAAAAAGTTGATAGACGGGGTGTTTTATTAATAGTTTATTTGAATAAATAAACTTGATTTTTTATGCTAGGAGAGAAAGCTTTCTTTCGATGGTTAAACGCTTTATTAAATGGACTATATAATTATGAAATATCATTATCGTATTTATAGAACTTTGATGGAAAATATTCGCTTGAAGAATGAAACGTTAGAAAAATATCCTTCTTATGTCACAGAAGTGACGGTCTTTGATGAAAGAGAAACAGGAGCTCAAGGTGTTGAATTCTGGATTTCATCTTCAGATAATATGGATGTTGAAATCAATGGAAAGATGTTTTTTTTAAGCCCATCTCAACCCGTTTTAATTAAAGCAAATGCTTTAGGTCAGATTTTTATTGTAGGCGAAACAAATTCATTATCATTCCCTGAGATTATTATACGACAAACAGAAGAAGAGGAGTGCATTCATATTCATCCATCAGGGCCAATATATAAAAAGTTGTCTTCTTTAGAAAAAAAATGTTGTTTGAATGCAAAAAAAAGAAATGGAGATTATTTGATCCCCTCTTTTTATAACAATGAAACAACGCATAATTCTCTTTGTAAAAGCATCAAGCATTTATTCCATTTTCCATCTTCTTCAGAAATGATATATCCTGCATTTCATTTAGTAAAAGAATCAGGTACTCTTGTTTATAAAGAATGGAGTGATAAAGATTTATCTCTTTATAAAGAGGAATTAAAAGTTAAGGAGTCTGTTCAATATGGACGGGTTACTGATTTTAGAGAAGCAATTAATAAAAAAGTAGTTAAGATAGAGGAGGTGGTTTTTGAGAAGAATTTTGGGCTTTATTTCCTTTATGGAGTCAAAGAAAAACAATATGTTTATGTTGTTAATGAGTTTACAGAATCTTCTATTTTAGATATTGTAGAGATTTTATTTAGCTTAGTCGATGTTTACTTTAATGATTTATTTGAGTGGCTAGGTTTTTTCGTCAATTCAAAAGAACTGTTTGAAACGACACAAAAAATAGCCACTGAAATAAGAAAACAGCATTCTCTTTTTGAAGATTCTATTGAAACCAGTTTGATAGAGAACTCGCCTCAGGGCGTTAATTATTTATGGGAAACAAATAAAATCTTTACTCAGATGATAAATAATTTAGATCCTAATTTTTCTATTTCAGAAACATTAAATGCGTCTGGCTATATAAAAACAGAAGATATGGGTCATTATGAATTTTTAAGTCGTAATTTTTTGTGGCAAGCCTTATTAAATTCAGAAGTGAAAATGGATTTTGATATAGAATCATCCATATTAAAAAAAGATTATATAGAGAAGTGGGATGATTTTATTTTAGAATTGAGAAAGACTGTTCAAGAAATTCAAAACACAGCCGATTTTCAATCGTCGATGGAATATTTTTCCAATTTATTTCAGAATCCAGAGCACTTTTTTTCATATGTCATGAGTGGCTTATTAAAAGTTATGCAAACACTATCCTTTATCTCATTAGAAGTAATAAATGTGGGGTCTCCCAAAATTTTAAAAGACATTAAAAAGCTCATTGTTCTTATCGAATCTATATTAGAGAATGAAGTGCCCATTCCATTGCTAACGGCTTATTATTCTGAGATTAGTGGCGGCAAAAAACTGACCTGGTTTGATCTTCCTGCGTTTACGGCAGCGATTCCTCTATGTTCATTAAAAGAAAATTCAAAAGAATCCAAAGAGCAGGCTTTTAGAATTATTTCTGGCCACCAGTATCTGGCGTTGTCAGTAAAATCTAATATTTTCCCACTACTTGAGATGACCTATAAAAGTGGTTTTTTATTCCCTTTATCCTCTTCAATAGAAACAATCTCTGATTCCGAAAAGAAGTACAGAACGAGTATTGCATTTGACTTAATCATAAATGGATTGGGAGGCTTATTGCCTATGGATTCAGATCTTAAATACCAAAGTCAGATAACGGCCATTTGTGTGTCGTTAGCAACGAGTCTTTATCAGATAAAAGATATTACAAACAATGAAGCTTCAGAATACCTTTTTTATATAATTCCGCAATTAGCAGGTGCTTTTAAAATCGGTTATTTAAAAGAATTAGAATCCTCTTCGAAATCAGAATCAAAAAAGTTTCCTATTTTAGCAGATGCTGCTGGTGCTACAGGCCTTTCTGCATGCATAAAAAGCAATGGATTTATCTAAGTTTGCTCACATTTTTGAATAAAGAATAATTGTGTTGTTATTTAAAACTGGTTGAAATGTCCTTATTTTTATCATAAAATAGCCAATTATATGTTATTTTTAATAAATAATCGCTCTCTTTTTTGAGAGGGTTTTTTGTTTTATGAGGGTTTTTCTTTTTAGTCAAATCGGTTAATTTATAGAAATGAACAATTCATTTCAACTACAATCAAGGAAGGACATCATGAAAACCTCAATAACAAAAATAACAGCACTTAGTGTATTTGCCATTAGTGCGATGCTTTTATCAGCTTGTTCTGAAGAAGCTTCAAATCCTGCAAGTAATGAAGTTTCAGTTGAAGAAGGATTCCTTTTAGAAGGAGTTGCAGCAACAGGTTATGCTGCTTCAGCGAAGAAGTTCTACGTTAATAATAATGCCGGTGAACGTATTTGTGAAGGAGAAACAAATGAAGCCGGAGAATACCAATGTTCTTTTGCAAATGAAAAAGCAAATTGGCCGCTTGACGTTGTTGTCGAATTAGAAGAATCCGATATTAAAGCAATAGTGCCTGATCCAGGTGAGGGCAAGAAAAAAATGATTGCTCATGTCAATCAAATGACCAATTTATTTGCTAAAAAGGCAGAAGAAAAATTGGAACGAAAAGAAATGACTCGATCAAGCTTAGATTCAGTCAATCAAGAATGTACTCAAAAACTATTAGGAGATAATGTTCAAGCAGATGTTTTTGTTCGACAAGAGTCTTTTAAAGCCGCTCAAAAAGGAAATCTTTCTGCTGAATCTAGTCTTGAAGATATGGTTTTACATACCATGGGTGAAATCGCAGAACGTCATCAGCAACAGCTGGAAACTTTTATTGCTGAAGAACATGAAGCTCAATCTCGCCTAATGCAACAAGACCAAGAATTTAATTCGTATTTAGCAGGTAACTTAGTTGACTTTGCTGTTACGGATGAAAATATTCAGCAATCTTTCCAAAAAATGTATGGTGTGAATCTCGATGAATCGAATACGGCATCAGCACAAATGATTCAATTAAAAAATAGGTATCAAGAAATCTTGACTGAAACCCCTGAGTGCAATCAAGAAAATGCAGGGACTTATGCTAGAGAAATGTTATACTTAAATGAAGAAGCAAAGCGTCTTCAAGGAGTTGAATCTAAAACAGAATATGAAAACGCAAAAATGACTGCTGTGAATAAATCTCTTCAAACGATGGAACAAACAATGAATCAATGGCAAAAGGATTCAACCTGCTCTGATACAACAGAAAACGTAGAAATCCCAGCTGTCCCAAGACAACAACAGGGAAGCCGAGAATAACAGATTGTTATGATATATTTCCCTTTTGAGTTTTTTAGCTCAAAAGGGTTTACTTGCATAAAAGTCATCTGAATACTAATTTAAAAAAAGTAGATTTATATTATGTCATTAAAGACTACAAAAATATTTAATTATACCGATTTTTTAAGTTTCTTAAAAGATGCTTTTCAGGAATTAAAAGAAAAAGATTCCAAGTTTTCTCAACGTTATATTGTAAATCGTTTAGGAATTAATTCTACAGGTTGGTTAGCGGATCTTTTTTCTGGTAGAAGACTTTTACCGCGTAAACATTTAGTCAAGTTTTCTTCTTTATTAGAATTATCGGCACGAGAAGAACTTTATTTTGAAACTCTCGTAGAATACTCGCAAGGAAAAAGCTTACAAGAAAAAAATAGAGCCTATGAAAAACTTTTGACTTTTCATGAAATCCCAAGGGATGTTGTGGATAATGATCGGGCAGAATATTTTGACAAATGGTATTATCCTGCGATTCGAGAACTACTTTTGATTGCTCCATTTAGAGGTGATTATACATTATTAGCTCGAAAATTAGTACCACCAATTACACAAAGTCAGGCGAAACAAGCGATTGAACTTCTTGAACGCTTAAAAATGATAAAGAAATTTGCGAATGGAGAATATCGTCCTACAACAGAACACGTAAAAAAGAATAGTGTTTTTTCTTCAGTTCATTATTATAAATATGTTCGGTCTCAAATGGAATTAGGTTTAAGTGCACTAGATCATTTTCAAAAAGAAGAGCGGGATATATCTGCTGTAACTGTCTCTTTAAGCGAAGAAAGTTTCCAGACGGTGCAGGAAGATCTAAAAGCACTTCGTCAAAAAATGATCCAATTATCTGAAAATGACAATAAAAAATTTTGGGGTGCTCTTAAAAAAGATTCCCGTCGAATTTATCAAGGTGTTTTTGAAGTTTTTCCAGGTACAAAAATGGAAGGGGATAAATGATGCGTTTACTCACAATTAAAATATTTTTTTCTCTTCTATTATCCTTTCTAGTACTTTCTTGTTCTTCAAATCAAGCAAGTACAGAAGTGGAAAATCAAATAGAAATCGCTTCTATCGAAGGCGTTGTCGCGACTGGTTATGCTTTTTCTGATGCAAAATGGACGATTTTTGATCAAGAAGAACGTGTCATTGAAGAAGGATCGACTAATGCAGCAGGAGAATTTAAGGCCAGTGTTTCCCTAAGTAAAAATGACTCTCTTTTATTCCCTTTACTAATTCAAGTGACAAAAGAAGAGGATACTCTTTATTCTTTTGTGAGTTTTCAGGATGTTTTTAATCTAGAAAATGATACCTCTGTATTTATTTTAGTAAATCCAATGACAAGCACTGTGACTCATTATTTATTAATTTCTGGCCGCTTTTCTGAGAGTAATAAAGTTCGTGAAGAGTTTAATAAGCAGATATTCAATCAATTAGACTATAAATCATTGTGGTTTTCCTCTGAATATAAAGCAGCGATCAAAGGTGACATAAATGTAAAGCCATCTTATCATGATGTATTGATTCATTCGCTTGGAGAAGTAGCCCATCGTTCAAAAATACCATTCTCTCTTTTATTAGATTCGATTATAATCACTAAAGAACAACTTGATTATAGCAATGAACTTGCTTTTACATTGGCTCGTTTTGGCCTTGCTGAAGATAACTTAAACTTTCTTTTCAGTGACTTAGGTTATAGTGATACAGTTAGTCAGTATTTATTACAAAATGCGAAAGCATTTCTAAATGCACTCCCTCTTCAAAATGTCTATTTTACAGGGCCTTATGCCGAAAAAATAAGGGCGATTGTGATTCGTGCGATGGGCTATTCTTTGCCTGCTTTGCATGCTAGATATCAAGGGGAACAACGTCAAAAAGCTGAAAATAATCGTAACTGGACAACGAATCTTTTTTTAAGGATCATTTCAGATGAATTACTTGCGATACAAAGTAAACTAGATTCTGTTTTACTTGAGGACGCCATAGATATTTATGTTCAAGGTTTTTCTATTGATGTTATTGCTATCTTGTCTAGTATTCAAGTTGAAGAATGGCAGCTGAGTCAAAATAAGTTAAATAGAATCGTTTCTTATGTAGTTCATAAAAATGTGACTGAGAATAATAACATAAATTTAGTGTTTTCAGACTCGGCAGAATATCGGTTATTGAGTCAAGAGCAGATAGATGCTTTAATTTTAGAATATATGAAAGCGAACCCAAAGGATACAATCAGCTCTTTTCTAAAAGGGAAACAGAACGCGAATTTGAATTAAGCCATAAAAGTAAATGGATTATTTTTTAGTTTTTTTTTTACATTTTAGGTGTTATCGTTTCTGTGTTTTAGGAACGAGAGGAATAAAATGTTTTTTTGTGAAGAATTAAAAAATAAAATCATCCATGAGAATTACAGCATAAGTAAAGAAGACGCTTTTCGTTTAAGAGAGGAACCTTTAGAAATTCTTGCAAACGCAGCCAATGATCTTCGTATTCATTTTTGTGGGAATGATTTTGATTTATGTACTATCATCAATGCGAAAAGTGGGCGTTGTTCGGAGAATTGTCGTTACTGTGCTCAATCCGTTCATTATAAAACGGAATCGCCGACTTATTCCCTTTTAGGCGAAGACGTTATTTTAGAAGAAGCCAAAAGACAAGAGAAACGGGGTGTCCCTCGATTTTCTTTAGTGACTTCGGGCCGCACGTTGTCGGAGCAAGATTTAGAGAAGATTTGTGAAGATATAAAAAAGATAAAAAAAGAGACCTCTCTTTCAGTGTGCTTATCTTCTGGGCTTTTAACAGAAGAACAATTTTTGAAATTAAAAAAAGCAGGGCTTTCAAGAGTCCACAATAACTTAGAGACTTCTCGTCGTAATTTTAGTGAAGTATGCACCACGCATTCTTATGATGATAAAATAGAATGCCTAAAGGCAGCCAAGCGTGTTGGCCTTTCTCTTTGCTCTGGTGGTATTATGGGCCTCGGAGAAACGTTTGAAGATCGTATTGATATGCTTATGGATATACGAGATCTAAATATTACTTCGGTTCCAGTGAATGTGCTAAATGCGATTCCTGGTACGCCTTATGGGGAACTTCCAAAATTAACTGATGATGAAGTTTGTCAAATGGTTTCTATTTATCGTTTTATTATTCCAGAGGCTTTTATTCGCTTAGCTGGCGGGCGTGGGCTTTTGTCCGATAAGGGCAGGCGTGCGTTTCAAAGTGGAGCGAATGCGGCCATCTCTGGCGATATGCTGACGACCGCAGGCATTTCTGTTGAAACGGATTTGATTCTCATAGAAGAACTTGGCTATACAATTAGGAAAGTCAACTAATGCGTGCAAAAGGCGTTTTTATTACTGGAACAGGAACGGATGTCGGGAAGACTTTTGTGACCGCTCTTCTCGTTAAGAAATTTCGTGATTCAGGGATAGACGCCTTTTATTATAAGGCCGCATTAAGTGGCACCTCTTTGAATCCAGATCCAGGCGTAGTAAGTGATGAACAATATGTTAAAACCATTGCTTCATTGCCAGAGACTCATGAAACACTTGTTTCTTATGTCTATCAAGAAGCTGTATCTCCGCATTTAGCGGCAAGAAAAGAAGGGAATCCGCTAGAATTATCAAAAGTCATTTTGGATTACCAATTATTACAATCTAAACATGATTTTATTTTTGTGGAAGGGAGCGGGGGAATTGTTTGCCCTATTCGCTATGATAGCCATAAGATTTTTTTAGAAGATATTATCAAGGCACTTGACTTAGAAATCATTATCATTTCTAATGCCTTATTAGGTTCGATTAATGCCACTGTACTAACCGTAGAATACGCTCGCTCTAAGGGGATTGGCATTCGAGGGATTATCTTAAATCAATACCAAGGCTCTGAAATGGAGCAAGACAATTATAAGATGATTCAAGAAATAACGGGAGTCCCTATTCTCGCAACGGTTCCATTAAATGCGAAAAAAATAGAGTTAAATATAGAGGGGTTTTAATGAATTCTAAAGAATCTTTAATTGCTAAAGACCTTCAATATATTTGGCATCCTTGTTCGCAAATGAAAGATTATGAAGAATTGCCCCCTATTATGATTGATCATGCGAAGGGCTCTTATCTATATGACATTCATGGCAAGCGTTATATTGATATCATTAGTTCTTGGTGGTGTAATCTTTTAGGCCATTGTAATCCTCATATTAGTGATGCAATCAAAAAACAATTAGACAAGCTAGAACATGTTATCTTTGCGAATTTTACGCATGAAGGGGCGGTGCTTTTGTGCGAGCGGTTGATGAAGCATTTACCTCATGGCCTCACTAAATTTAATTTTTCAGATAATGGGTCTGCTTCTATTGAGTGTGCTCTTAAAATGAGCTTTCAATACCAATACCAAACAGGGCATCCAGAGAAAAAACATTTCATGACGCTTTCGGATGGGTATCATGGTGAAACCGTGGGAGCTCTTTCTGTTGGTGGCTTAGACTTATACGCCGAAATTTATAAGCCCATGTTGATGGATGTGATTCATGTGGAAGCGCCTAATTGTTACCGTTGCCCATACAAAAAACATCGAGATTCTTGCTCTATAGAATGCTTTGAAAAAGTAAAAAAAGCATTTGCATTATACGCAGAAGAAACATGTGCTTTTATTTGTGAGCCTCTTTTACAAGGTTCAGCTGGGATGCGCATGTACCCACCACAATACCTTCGCGCGCTACGAGATCTTTGTACAGAATACGATGTGATCATGATAGCTGATGAAATTGCGACGGGATTTGGACGCACAGGGACGTTTTTTGCCTGTAATCAAGCTTCTGTTGCTCCAGATATTATGTGTCTTTCTAAGGGCCTTACTGGCGGTTATATGCCAATGGCCTTAACGATTACGACGCCAAAAATTTATGACGCTTTTTATGCCGATTATCTTGAAGGGAAGGCTTTTATGCATAGCCATACTTATAGCGGAAATCCGCTCGGTTGTGCGGCGGCGCTTGCAGTACTTGATGTTTTAGAAAATGAATCTATTATAGAGAAGGCTAAAGAAAAAGCGGCTTATTTACACGCGCTTTTAGTGGATACGCTTGGAACGCATCCTCATGTTGGAGAAATTCGTCACTTAGGGATGATTAACGCCATTGAATTAGTGGCCGATGTTCAAGAGAAGACTCCTTTTGATTCTAAAAAGCGTACAGGGTATCAGATTTATAAAAAAGCGCTTTCTAAAGGGCTATTATTAAGGCCTTTAGGCGATGTTCTTTATTTTAATCCGCCGCTCACGATTTCTTTAGAAGAAATTCAAGAGGCCGTTTCGATTTGTAAAGAAGCATTACTTGAAATACTACCAGAATAAAAAACGGGCTCGTATTTAAATAGGTTTGTTTTGAACATAAGGTGGCTTCTATTATTTGAGCCTACGCGTTTGCTGATACAAAACGACCTGCGGAATATTATCAATTCTGCTTTCTTAAAGAAATTATAAAAAGTCATAAAATAACGACGTCAAAAAAATATGAATTATTTGTTTCAAGTGAAACGATAAATAAAGACATTAAAGACTTTTACGGTTTATTTTAAGCGAATCAATAAAAAATGATGTTCAAAAAATCCGTTATGTTTTGTTTTGAACATAACGGGAAAAATGGTATCTAAAAACGGATTACTTTTTTTGAGCAATGATATACATCGGATGGTACGTTAAAGTCACTTGATTGTCTGATGAAAACGATTCTTTATATTGGCTTGAAAAGCGGTGTAAATCGCCTTTTGTCCAGTGCGTTTGAAACAGTGCATTTACCCCTGTTCTTTTGATATGCTTTAGAACATCGACTGGATCATTAAAAGAAATAGAATGGATTTCTTCGTCATAATGTAAGAGTGAAAAATGCTTTTGCACTATTTCTAAAACGATTTCTAAAGAAGGGTAGTAAAGGCCACTTTGTAAAATGGATCGAATCTCCGCCATGTTTTTTTGACCAAAGGTGGAAAAGGCAAAAATGGCGTTTGGATTCATCTTTGCTTTTAACTTTTCAAAAAGAGAATCTAATTCGAGAATCCATTGTAGTGTAGAAGCAGAGGCAATTAAATCATAAGACCCTTGAAAGAGTTTTGTTTGTTCTAAATCGCCTTCGATAAAAGAAAAAGAAGTTTTTTCTGTCAAAGATTCAAGAAGGGGTTTATAATCACCGACAAGATCGTTACAAGTGAGAGAATTGACTTTGAATTGTTCCACTAATTCACGCGTGAGAAATCCAGTCCCTGCGCCAAGTTCTAAAACCGTATTAAATTCTTGGCCGTGTTCTTTTAATTTTTGGGCGAGCCTTTTGGCAATGGTCGCTTGAACAGTCGCGTATTCGCTATAGGTTTTTATGCTTTTGCAAAAACGTTCTTTAATCAGTGATTTTTCAATATGGATGGGCACAAATCACTCCACTGGCGGTATAAATGAAATAAAAAATGAGGGGCTTCTAATTGGATTAGATTTTCTTCTGTGACAAGGCCTTTCCAGTAATGAATCATATTTTGAGGAGGAAATATGGCGTCTTCTGTTCCAATAATCGCTCTGTTATAAATATTTTTTTGAGGCGGATGATTAAGAATCAAATCTCTAAGAATTTTTAATTCTTCTAATTGCTCACTTAATTCGCGTTCGGGCTTATTCTTTTCAAAAAAAGTGATGGCCTCTGGGTGTAAACACATGCGCTTAAAAAACTTGTCTCGATTGCGTTCGTTGAAAAGCTGAATGGTGCCATCAAAAATAGCGACAGGAATCCCGAGACGATCATCCATCGCTTGGAGAGTCCCGTTGATCGCTGTGGTAGAAGAAAAGGGTACATCTTGAAATAAATGGTTTGCTACAAAAACGCCAAGCGACCAAGAAATCAAATGCACTTCTTTATAAGAGGCGAGTAATTCTTGAAAATCGATTTCTGTTTTCAAATCTCTATAATCATAAAACATCAAAACATCATTATTTTCACAATCTAGATTTAGAAAAGGGTGGTAATCGTTTCCCCAGCCGCAAAAAAAGAGAATCAGCTTTGATTGATTTTTTTTGTTTAGAAAATAATGCTTCATGGTATCAAAGATTGCAGAGGTTTTAGGACCGATTCATTCATGTCTGCGGTTAAAGAGAGGCGAAGGCGCGCTGTGCCCATAGGCACCGTAGGAGGCCGAATCGGAAATACAAGAAAACCGTTTTCTTGCCATTTTTGAGCAGCAAGTAATGCCTCTTTATTTTCCCCTAAAATAATAGGGATAATATGGCTCTCGCTGACTGTTGTTTTACCAGAGCTCTGCAAATAGCCTCGAATTAATTTAGAGAGGGACAAAAGATGAGCACGCTTCTCCTTAAACTCTCCTAATCTTTCTAGAATAAATAGTAACCAAGATAAGGTCACAGGAGGGAGCCCTGTTGTAAAAATCAGAGAACGCATGGTGTTGATTAAATAGTCTCGAATAATCTGAGAACACACAATATAAGCCCCTTGAGAAGCGATTGCTTTCCCAAAAGTGCCTACAATAAAATCTACTTCTGAAGTAACGCCTTGCTCTTCGCAAATCCCAAGCCCATGTTCACCCCTACAACCAAAAGCGTGCGCCTCGTCTACATACAAGAGTGCATTAAATTTGTTTTTAATTTCTACTAAGCGTTTTAAGTTTGCTATATCACCATCCATACTAAAAATGGATTCTGTAACAATAAAGACATGGTCAAATTCTTGACGCCTTAACGAGAGAATATCTTCTAGTTGTTCGTAATCGAAGTGGCGATAGCGAACAAGAGTGGCATCGGACAGTTTAAAACCATCAATTAAACTAGCGTGGTTCAATTTATCAGAAAGAATCAAGTCTTTTTTAGTAGAAAGAGCGGGGAGAATTCCAATATTGGCATGATAACCACTATTAAAAATCAAGGCCGCTTTTTTAGAATATAAGCTTGCGAGTTTTTTTTCGACTTGAGTATAAAGAGGAGAGTTTCCAGTGAGAAGCCTAGAAGAAGAAGCCCCTAACCCGTAAGAATTAACTACAGATTCTTTTGAAAGAGATTTATAAAACTCGGTTAAAAGATTCGAATCAAAAGCGAGCCCTAAGTAATCGTTAGAAGAAAGATTAATGTATTCTTTACCATCGTATTCCAATTTAGATCCATGCTTTTGAGACATTTCTCGTAAGAATCGTAGTTGGTTTGATTCATAAAGACTTTGTAAAATTTTAGAATAGCGCGAATCTTTCATCTGACAAACTTCCCTATACGTTTAATCTTAGGCCTCCATTTAGAGGATATAAGGAAAGTACTTGCTTAGGATTTAGAACTTCTTTTGAAAAAGAGGAGGACGGCGTAAACGTAATTAACCCTTGATTTGACTGATAATGCCCAGAAATTTCAGGAAAAAAACGGTCTTGATAATCAAAATCGATTTTTGCATCTGGGTGTAAATCGACATATTTCTGTAAATACTCTTTTGGAGCAAGGAGTCGACATAGACCAAAATCATTTTCCTCATCTCCACCAAATTCAAAATCATTGGGTGTCACAAATTGAAGAGCTGTTTCTCCGACTGCTGCAAAATCAAATGTAGAATCCCAACTTTTGAAATCTTTATTTTCTTGAATCACCCAGGCTGCTAAGCAATTTGCCTCTTTAGATCGTTTTAAGGATTCTTTGATCACTATGGCTGCTTTCCCTTTACCGCGATGTTCTGGTTCTGTCCCGAGCCCATACAGATAGGAGACTTTTCCCCAATCACTTTCAAAAAGATGGACGTGAAACATGGAGATAAGCTTTTGATTCTCATAGTGGAGGACACGCGTTTCGGGAGTAGAATACGAAGATAAATAAGAAAAAATAAATTCATCGCTATCGTTAAAACACGTTTTCCATAAACGCCAAACGGCCACTTCATCACTTTTATTTTCGAATGCTTGGAAATTAGAAATCATTTTTTTAGGGTGGTAT
This sequence comes from Fibrobacteria bacterium AD312, assembly GCA_001462345.1. Taxonomy (GTDB): domain Bacteria; phylum Fibrobacterota; class Fibrobacteria; order Fibrobacterales; family Fibrobacteraceae; genus Fibro-01. Next base: position 111,637 of record LIUM01000040.1, read on the forward strand.
GAAAGTTTTGCTTTTCTTAAGTTGAGTATTCCAATATCTTCTTCTCGATTAATAAACTCAAAGCGTTCACATAATGTTTGCGCCATTAATTTATTAATCATCGCATAAGCCCCTTGGTAGTTTGAATTCGCTTTTTCTGCATGAATACAAAACGTATTGGAATCGAGGCGAGACCCAAAAGAAAAAGCCACAGGCGTATTGTCTACCAAAAGCAACAGCCCTTCTAACTCAAGCTCTTCAAAATGAGCAAAGGCTGCTTCGATTGACTCACGTTCTATATTATGTTCAGAAAGATTGTTCTTTTGTTTTACCCACTGATCAAAAAGAGAAAAAGCGAAAGAAGAATCTTTAGAAGATAATGCTCGGTATTGATAATCGGGGTACGTTTTTTCAAAGCGGCGTATATGATTGCGTTTAGCTTCGAAGCCTTTTTCATCTAGTTTACAAAGCGATTTAGATTCATATACATAATTGGCGTAATCTCTATTATCATACCAGAAAAAATCAGAGGCAATATCTAAGCCGCTTAATTTTTCAATAAAGGAAGAAGAAAGCGACATCAAACGAAGAGGCACATTTTTTTGATGGGCTTCTTTTCTTAAAATCTCTAGGATTTCTTGTAGAGACCCTTCTCCTAAGGGCTCAAGATAAAAACACTGCATACAAAAAGGATTGCAAAAACGAATAATTATAAAACCATTTATTTTAGCACATTCTGTATGATACAAATGCTTCCATATAAAAAGATTAGCGAAAGAATAATCGCAAATAGGATCATTAAGTTTGCTTAAATAGGAATCAATCCAGTTTTTATCAGAGAGAGAAAGCGGGTGAAAATCTAACATAATATTATGAAAGCCTAGAGATATTCAAAAAATCAAAGTAAAGAAGCACGAAGCTCTTCACCGCTCTTTTCACTTAAATAAGCAGGAGGCACATCTAATACCGTTTTACAACCGTACGCCCCTTCCTTAGTCATTTTATAAGCCGCGCGAGCGTAGGCTACGAGAACACTAGTCGTAAATTCAGGATTAGAATCGAGTTTAAGACTATACTCAATAATATGAGAATTCTCAAGTGACACGCCTGATTTTCCTGAGCGAATTACAAAACCACCATGAGCCATTCCAGAGTGATTTTTTGCAAATTCTTCTTCTGAAATAAAATGAACAGTGGTATCGTAATCTGCAAAATAGTTTGGCATTGTTTTAATTTCGTTTTCAATGGCGGTGGCATCACCGTTCTTATCTAAAACGACAAAACATTCACGAGTGTGCTTTTGACGTGTAGAAAGTTCTGGGTCTAAACCAGCACGAACGGCATCAAGAGCTTCTTTCACAGGAACGGTATATTGCTTTGCATTTTTCACACCCGCAATGCGACGTACGGCATCGGAATGGCCTTGACTAACACCCTTGCCCCAGAAGGTATAATCTTTCCCTTGAGGAAGAATCGCATTACCATAAAGGCGATTAATGGAAAACATTCCAGGATCCCAGCCGACGGCAATTAAAGCGAGATGATGTTTTCTTTTAGCGACTTCATCTACATTGGCAAAATGCGTTGGAATTTTAGCATGAGTATCAAAACTATCTATCACATTAAACATCTCTACAAATTTGGGCGTCATAGAAGGCAAGTCGGTGGCGCTTCCGCCGCAAAGAATCATCACATCAATTTTATCTTTCCATTCTTCAGCTAGGTCTGAGTGTACAACTGGTACACCTTTTGTTAAAATGGAAACTGATTTTGGATCTCGACGAGTAAAAACAGCTACGAGTTCCATGTCAGGAGAGTTCTTGATGGCGCATTCGACGCCTCTTCCTAAATTACCATAACCGACAATACCAATTCTAATCATATACGATAGTCCTTTGTAAGTGCAATTTGGTCGTTAAATATAAAAAGATCAGTTTTTGATCATTTGTAAAAAGGGCTTTAATAAAGCAATCAAGCAGGACTTTTTTTCTTATTTGAAAGGAATCGAGTCAAGATTTTCAAACCTACTTTTGTTATTTATGAAAAAAACGTACAAACGGATAGCTTATGCGTTTTTTACAGATTTTCTCGATTCCACATTTTTTTACTATTAAACGTACAAATCCCTCATATAGCCTTTACTTTATTGAGATCTATACTATATTGAAAACTTTACTCATTTTGTGAAAGCGATGCATATTAGTTTAGAAAAAAAATCAATTATAGATGTTTATGATACCCCTATCATACAACAAACTTCTTTTTGGTCTCAAGTAAAAAAGAAGCAAGGATTAAAGTCTTTAGCCTTTGATTATAAGGTTAGAAATAGAGATTTGTATTTGAATGTAGACGGCTATTCTTGCACACAAGCTGATTTTCTAATGTTTGTACAACAATTAAATGCAAATGATTGTGTTGTTTATGTTCCTTATGGCCCAGAAGTAGAGCCTTCAGAAGAAAATCAAGGTGCTTTTCTAGAAGAATTATCTGAATCGTTGCGTTCATACTTACCAAAAGGCTGCATTGGCATAAGGTATGATTTGAATTGGGCTTCTCATTGGATAGATGAATCTTTTTTTGATGAAAAAGGGGAGTGGCTAGGTGCCCCAGAGAAGCGTTTCCAAGAATTCAAAATCAATTTCTGCACTCAAAATAAAAACTTGCAAAAGTCTAATAGTGATATTTTACCTGCAGATACAATTATGGTTGATCTAATCCCTTCAGAACATGATATTCTTGCGGCAATGAAACCAAAAACGCGTTATAATATTGGGCTTGCTTATAGAAAGGGAATCGACGTCCGAATAGGCACTATAGAAGATCTTAAAATATGGTATGATCTTTATTTAGAGACTGCTAAACGAGATGGATTGCACATCAATGAATTCTATTATTTCCATTCTGTTTTTGCAACACAAATGGAAGATTCTGTGAAGGTGAAATTACTCGTTGCTTATCTAGATGATATTCCATTAGCGGCCATGTTTCTATTAATTTCTAATCACAGGGCCACCTATTTATACGGCGCTTCCTCTTCTCAGATGAGAAACTATATGCCTACTTACGCCCTCCAATGGAAGGCCATGCAAATAGCAAAAAGCCAAGGCTGCATTGAATATGATATGTTTGGCGTTTCACCCAATGCCGATTCATCTCATCCAATGCATGGCTTACATCGTTTTAAGTCTGGTTTTGGTGGTTCTGTATTTCATCAATTGGGGTGCTGGGATTATCCATTTGATCCAGAAAGTTTTTCGTTGTTTCAAGCCTCTGAAGTCAATGCCAAAGGCTATTACTTATAAAGAAAGCTCCCTTAATGTAAGATTTAAGGAAGCTTTTTTCCATTGGAAACTTTTATAAAATTATCTCAATTTATTGCTGTCACGATAAATATCTAATTTTCCGAGATTATCGGCATTAGATATATGACAAAGAAGATCGTTAGGCGTTACAAAAAAGGCCTGTTGTTCTTTCGCATTATCAATTAAGCTCTTGAAAGAATGAATAGGTTTCCCTCTTAATTCTTGTTCTGCAATTAAGAAGTTTTGAACCGCAAGACTTAAACTTTCATTTTCACCGAAAAGCCTATCTTTATCATGAATCCCTTTAATAGCCATTTGAATCAATTGAGATTCATTTTCTTCAATATCTTCATTCACGTTTTCAAACAAAGATTTTTCGATAGGTTCCTCGTTGCTTGCAAAAAATTTCTGCTGTGAAAAGCGATAGTCAATATAATGATCAAGTAATGTAATAGACGTTCTATGGCGTAAAGACAGTTGTAGATCAGCATTTTTTAGAATTAATTTGAGGCGAGGGTCTTTTTTAGAGGCGTCTAGATAACACTGATACACAAATTCAGAGCAAATCATGGGGTGTTTACCTTCGTATTTCTTATCCTCTAAAATGCTTTTGATTTTTGCAGTAATAATTTTTAGAAGACCAATAATCACTTTTTGTTTAAGGCTTACATGAGAAACATTTTTATAAACAAGAATCATGCCGAGTAAAATAAGATCGGGCATGGGGTAGACTAAATCGTCTTTAAGATATTTTTCTGCGGCTTCTATAACAGGAGTTAAATCTAGTTGATCGGCCATTTTAAGACGGCAAATATGGACGGGGCGTAATGGATTCCCTTTGTCTGCGACCAGATGGGCATGTAATCCAGACAAGGCGGCATCGGCCATCGCTGGAGGATCTTCTTGAATATAGAGCCCCCCGTGACTCACTTCTGAGTCCGTTAGAATCATAATTAAATGAGATAAAGGATCGAGATTCCCTTGTTCATCTCTTTCCCCATCAAAAGACATAATGTCACCAGCTTTTAGTTTCGATACATTGAGCATAATACACCTTTCGTTTTTTAATGATTTTATTCATAAATAATAAGTTCTTATAGTATTATTTGGCTATAATCCAAATGGGCTATATTTTCATATTGGCAAGCGATAACCCTTGTAACACAATGTCCATTTTTTCATAATGAATTCCTTGAATCACATTTCCTAATTGATCGAGCTTAAAGTTGGGGTGGTGTTTTTTAAATAACTCAACATGTTTTTTAGCTTCTTCTGAACGATGCTCCCATCCAAGAGCTGAAATCATCACAATACGGGGGATCACCGTTTCTGGCATAATAAAAAGGATTTCGGAGCAAAACTGGATGCATTCGTTAAAGCGTTTTGCTAAAAAAAGAAGAATCGCTTTGGTTGCACAATTATAGGGTTGATCCACAAAATCGATATTCATTTTTTCATAAAAAGAGACTTCTTCAAGCCCAAGATCATCTTTCCCTTGAAGCATATAAAGCTGTGCTAGAAGGTTTCTAGTGCGTATACAAAGGGGATTGATGGCCGTAATCTTTTTTAGGTAAGAAATCGAATGACTGTTATCTCCAGCAAGAATATTCGCAAGAGCGATAATAAACATCGAATACTGAGAACCTGCATTAAAACGCATGGCATAGGCCGCGAGTTCACGAATACGAGATTCGTATTCACTTAACGGGCACCAGCGTTCCAGAAGCGCTTTGTAATGAATTGTCGCGAGAATAAAAGAGACGTAAATAGAAGGCTCTTTTTCTTGGGCAAGGGCGTGGAGGGCCTCTTTTGCTTCTAACCAAGATTCTTTAGTCCGAGCTTCTGTTTTAATGCGATGGTAAGAGGTCAAATACCACCATTTGGGCTCTAAAGAAGTATCTTGTTTATAAAGACGAGCCGACGCCAGTTCTATTTGACGCCACAAATGAATTGTCAGACGAGATGATTCTAATTCTAAATCATCTTTTTTTGAAAAAGAAAAAGAGGTAGACCATAGAATTTCAGAAGAATTAGCGTGATGAAGAGATAAAAATATAGTGGGATTACGCCCATCAGAGAAGTTGGTGTTCACCCAAAAATCAGAAGAGGAGTTTTGTGAATCTGGCGGAGCCACCTGAATATTTATCAATTCAAAACGGTGAAGATTCTTAACTAATGACAAAAAGAAAAAATGAGCGTTTTCATTAGATATAAGTTTTTCTAAACCTAAAAAAAGAAGTTGTACTGTTGATTTAGAAGATGTTTTAGAAGATAAAATAGAAACCGCTTCTGTTCGATTAGTAACCTCTAAAATCTTATAAATATTTGCAAGATGCACTTTAACAGTATTAGGTGAAATATTTAGAGCCTTACATATCTCTTGATTTGTTAGCCCCTTCCTTAGTAACGCAAGAACTTCTTTTTGTCGTTGCGTCAGTTCATAACAAGTATTTTCTTTTAGCATATGCAAAAAATAGTTTATTGAAAAAGAAATAAAAAAAACGCCCTTCAAAAAGGGCGTTTTTAGAATAAAATTAAAGATTCACTTCAATGAATTCTTTATTAATAGGATCAGTCTTGTTTAGCTTTTTCAAATAGTCTATACATTCAGGGGTCATTTTTTTCTTTTGATTGACACTGATTTTCACAGCTCGATTTCGACCATTTTCCTTTGCCAAATACATGGCTACATCACTAATATTAATGGTTTGCTCTAGATTTAAAAGATCAGGCGACAATTCATGAATAGGCATCATGCTATACCCTATAGAGCACGTAATATTAAAAGAAATTTTTTCATTAATAACGATAGGCTTTTCTCTAATAATATTTAGAATTTTATTAGCAAAAATATCTAAGTATTCAGGATTCGTGGTATTCAAAATAATGATGAATTCTTCTCCGCCCCATCTAGCCACAAAATCATCGGCGCGAATTTGCTCTTTAAGGAGTCTTGAAAGGCTTACAAGAACCTTGTCTCCGGCAAGATGACCATAGGTATCATTCACCGTTTTGAAGAAATCAATATCAATCATAAAAACGCCAATCACTTTACGATTAATAGAAAGATCTCGCATCTCGTGTTTTTTTTGTAACTGAAGTTTTCTAGTGATAAAATTAACAGAAAAATCAGATACAAATTCAAAGATATAGCGACGATTATGAAGAGTGGTTAATGGGTCTTGTAAGGAAAGCAATTTAAGCTTTTCGTTGGCTTGATTTAATTGTGCTGTTCTTTCTTGCACTTTCTTTTCAAGACTTTCATATAGCCTTGCATTTACAATAGAAATAGCCGCTTGAGAAGAAAGAATTTTCACCGTTTGGATTCGTTCTTCAGTAAACACATCTTCGGCTAAGTCGTGCTCCAGATAAATAATGCCAATAAGCTTGTTCTGATAAAGAATAGGAATAGATAAAATAGATTTAATTTGAGCTTCTTGAATATGCGAGGTGTTTTTGAAAACGCTTTCTTTCCAAGCATTTCCAAGAACCATGTTTTCTAAAGAACGGGCAACGAATTGAATAATTTCTGGGCAGATATTCGTGCTTTTACGATAAGGAAGAGATTGCATCACTTCTATTTCATCATTAAAAGATTTTTTTTCTGCTTCAATATAAAGCTCTTTATCTTCGCCATTGACAAGGAGTAGTACGCCTTGGCGTGCCCCTGCATTTTCAAGAATCAAAGACATCATGGAGCGGAGTAACTTTTCAAGCCGTATTTCTCCAGAAATCGCTTGCATGGCCTTCATAATAGAAGCCATATCGATTTCATTATTTTTTACAGAATGAATTTTTGAAGAGAAAGCCAGGGCTTTTGAAAAAGCGGATTTTAAGAACGGGAATTTTGCTTCCATCAAAGCCACTTTTTTAACAGCGCCCCATTTTTTGAATAAAAAGAGAGCTTCTCTATAATAAGCCTTTGCAATCATCTCATTCTCTTTATGGTACCAATAGGCAGCCATAGACTCATAGATTAAGGCCTTGATATGCATGAAATCGTCGTTCTGTAAAGACTCTATTGCTTTATTGAACCAATTCAAAACCTCTTCTTGAGAATCATTTTTTAGAATCGCCGTTTCAGCAGAAAGAAAATAATACTTGTGAACAAAATTTGCAGGACAAAGATCGGCTGCTTTTTTAAGACTATTAAGCAGCTCTGTTAACTCTTTCATTTTTTCTGGTTTTTCTTCTTCAGAAAGAGAATCAAAGAATTTGATTATCAATAACCCTTTAAGCATAGAATGCTCTGGACCTGGAAAATCAGAAAGAGAAGCAAATAAAAAACTATTGGAAAGCTCGCACCACTTTTTGGCTTTGTCGAGTTCATTATGGATATAATTATACATCGAATTGTATTGATAAAATCTCCAAAGAAAAGCCATATTTTTAGCCTGTTGGATTCTAGAGACAATATCATCATCTTCATCAAAAACATTTTCAGAAGTATATTTTTTGATCATGTACTGGATCACACTCGAAAGTAGTAAGGGCATGCCTGCTTTGGTTTCATTTAAAAAGCGAATGGCGTCTTCATTTTCTTCTTTACATTCGGATAATTTTTTACCCACTTGCATATACAAATGCATTTTATGAGCACGAGCATAAGCGGCATGTTGAATATCACCTGTCTGTAACCCGCTTGCATACGCTAAATCAAAATACTCAAGAGCTTCTTTAAAATGCTTGTTTCTATAAGAGGCAAAGGTAATACTAAAATAGACCGCAGGCTTCATCGATTCGGCATTTAATCTTTTAAGCAAAAGAAAAGCGGTTTTTCCTAATCGATAGCCAATAGAAAAGTCCCCAAACGTAGGGCTATGAGTAATAGCAATATCTACAAGGCATTTACAAGAATAACTAGTGGCGCCATATTTTTGTGTAAGATCAAACATCATCAACGTAGAGAGAATAAAAAGAGACGGACGATATTGAAGTGCTGGTGCCACCACATTATACAGCAATTCCATAGTCTGAATTTTTTCTTCATCTTCCATTATGGGTAGGCTCGCTAATTTTTCAATGGAATCATCGCCTGAAAATAAGATTTTTTGTAGACTTACCACGCCTTCACCTATTCGACGTTCAATTTCTTGATCGTCTTCAGGAAAGGTAAATCCCAATACATTTAATCCTTTACGAATTTCTTCAATGTTTTCTGGAATGAATCCTTGAAATTCTAGAATACGAGCCTTTAAGTTATACGTCTTTGCTTTAAGCAAAGGCGTATCCGATATGGGGCGCATTTTTTCACAAATATCTTTTGCCTTTTCAAAATCACCAGATAAAAACAACGATTCACCTAAGCTAAATAGAGCAAGATTCCACGCCTTAGGGTTTTCTGACCATTCATTTTCGGATAATAGAGATTCAGCGACACTGTAATAGGTTACAGCCATAGAGAAGGCTGTGGCCTTAATGGCCTTATGAGCCGCCTCTGTATTTAAGTCACGTAAAGCCACACGTTCAGAGAATTCTTTAATAAGAAATCTGCCTTTGTTCATGTTGTTTACTTTATTAAACAAATGGTCAGGATCTTCATGCCCTTGAATTGAAAAAGCAAGCTCTTGACCAATTTTTAGATGAATAGATTGTTTCTCTTCTTCTGGAATTTGAGAATAAATCAACTGCTGGATTCTAATATCTTGAAACGAAAAAAGAATTTCAATAGAAGAATTGAAATCCTCTAAATGCATTAGCTTGTAATTTGGATTTAGAGGAAAAATAATATCATTTTTAATCACGGGCCAAAGAATGGCACCAACTTCGGCCTCTTTTTTATTGGAGATTTTAGCTAAAAGTTTCAGATCAAATTGATTGCCAATACAAGAGGCTATTTTTAAAAGTTCATTAGTAGAAGGTGAAAAGTCATTGATTTTATTGGTCAAAAGATCAATCACATTATCGCTGACATTTACATTTTTAAAGCGATTGATATCGCATACCCATTTATTTCCAATCAATTCAAAAAAGCCATGATGATTAAGAGATTCAAGTAATTCATGAATAAAATATGGAGTACCACCCGTTTTCCGATAAATCATATTTGCTACTGATAACGTGTCTTCATCGGGCGCACGCCTAAAAGTATCGGCAACAAGCTCGTCTATATCGGTAATAGTCAGAGGATGTAAAGTGACTGTCTGGATGTTTTTTGTTCTATTATTAAATGCATTAAGAGTCACTAGTAATGGGTGATCTGATGTAAGATCGTTATGTCTATAGGCTCCAATAAATAAAATATTAGAAGATGTACTTTTGTCTATCATATATTTTATGAGAGCTAAAGTAGTAGAATCACACCATTGCAAATCATCTAAAAAGAAGACTAGAGGTGCATTCGGTGAACCAAATAAACTAATAAAATCATTAAAAATAAATAAAAAACGATTATGAGCTTCCAAAGGGTTTAATTCAATAATAGGAGGTTGTTCGCCGAATATTTTTTTTAGCTCTGGAAGATGTTCCGTTAAAATGGCTGCATTTTGTGGTACGGTAGAAAGAATATTCTTTTTCCAAAAGGCTAATTGATCTTCTGGAAGAGATAACAACCAGTTCATCAATTTATGGAGAGCCTCTAAAACGCCTTGAAGAGGAATATATTGCGTTTCAGGATTAAATTTGCCGTTGATAAAGATCCCTTTTCGCAAAGAAACCGTTTTACTAAACTCCATAATTAGAGCCGTTTTCCCAATCCCTGCATTCCCTTGAATCATCATGAGAGCGGATTTCCCGTCGGCCACATCATTAAAACGAATCTTCAATACTTCTAGTGCTTCATCACGGCCATAAAGTTTACCAGAAATTTTTAGTTGATCGGAGATGTCAAATTTTCCTATCTCAAAAGGAATAACTTCATTATTATAAAGCACATTATCAAGACATTGCTCCAAGTCTTTTTTGACTCCAGAGGCCATTTGATAACGATCATCAGCATCTTTCTCAAGAAGTTTCAACAGAATCATGGAAACCATCTCGGGAATATTTTTTTTGATCGTATGGGGCGGTTCTGGTTTTTTAGCAATTTGAGAATAGATAAGCTCGCTATCATCTTTTCCAGTAAAAGGGCGCTCCGAAGTAAAAAGTTCGTAAAGAGTAATGCCCAAAGAATAAAGATCGGAGCGACTATCTACGGGCCTATTGATTCTTCCCGTTTGTTCTGGAGAACAGTATTTGGCAGAGCCTTCAAAAAAATGGAGATTCATCTTATGAGCCATCTCTCTTTTTAGCTCTACAGCAATAGCATAGTCAATAATTTCAACACGATTGGTTTCTTTGTTCCAGATAATATTAGAGGGATTAATATTTTTATGGATTATATTTTTTTTATGAATTACAGAAAGACAATCTGCTATTTTTATAGCGATAGAAAGCTTTTCTGGTAAGCTGAGTTGCATCGATTCAATTGCTTGCGATAATGGGATTCCGCCTATATCTTCCATTACAATCCCAAGCGTATTATTATGAGGAACAAGATCATAAACTAAAAGCGAATCTTCTCCAGAGGCTTTCTTTGTAATTTCGTATTCGCGCTTAAAAAAAGACAAACACTGGTCAGAGGGGTATTCTTGATTTAAAAATTTAATTACAACAGGCAAGGAGTCTTCTTTTCGAATCCCGCGATACACAGTGGAATATTTTCCAGTGTAAATAATCTCAGTAATCTTGTAACCTGATAAATTAATCATCACCAACCTCTAGTAAGACGCCTACTAATGAAAATAACACATTTATAATGTTTTTATAAACATCAAATTGTGGAAAAAAGATCTTTATGCCCCTTTTTAGTCCTTTTTTTTTAGAAAAAACAAATAAAAAGTGATAAAGCACATAAAACGAATACCCATATTCTCTTTTTGCCCCCTCTAAACCAAAGAAAGTGACTAAGAAAAGACAAACGGAATAGAACACAGGATGAATTCTGATTATCTGTTTCAAAGCTATTGACTGAAAAAAGGGTATTACATAGATTTGAAGCATGTGTTGCTTAAATGTGGATTATAGTGAATTTTCGGCGCATCTGTTTTGGGATACTGATCGAGGTTTGCTTGATGCAGAAAAAAACAAAAGTTACATAATAAAGCAAGTTCTTGAATTTGGCTATGATAGGGATTGGGGACTTTTAAAATCAATATATTCACTTGATGAGATAAAAACAGCAGTAATGAACATGAGAACACTTGAAAAGAAGGCTATTGGATTCATTGCCTGCATCACACGCACGAATATAAAGGATTATAGATGCTATTCTACAGCACAATCGAACGAAGTACCTTGAAATTATTAAAAGAAATTCAATCAAGAAGTAATTAATATTTCAAAAATCATGCTTGCAAAATAGTTTTCATAGTGCCTACCGCTCTTTAAGAGAAAAGGATAAGGAGTAAATCATGACTTTAATTAGTTTTATGCTGTTTATACTAGCTATTGCTGTTTCTTTTGCCATACTTATCAATGGGCAATTTAATCGAAATCATAAAATCCAGAAAAAAAGACTAGAACATCGTTTAGCGATGCTAGAAAAGTTTATTTCTTTTTATGGAAGAGCTCAAGAATATCATGCCCTTGATGGTTTTTATGAAATGCAGTTGCTTTTTGGCCTATATGGTGAAGACGATGAAAAAAAGAGTATGGATTATATCATTTCATTAATCAAGAGTAATTCTAAAAATGCGGAACTCCCCAAACGACTGCATGAACTTTATAATCTTCTTACAGAAAGATTGCGAGCTGAGCTCGAATCTAAGCGATTAGCTTAGCGTTTTAATCAAAATTTTTAGAGGACTAAAAAGGTATTATTTTTTTTACATCGTTTAAAGAGAGAATAAGAAAAAATGTACTCATTGAACTAAATTGGAAATGCTGTTTTTATCAAGATTTTAGTTTGTAGAAACGTTGTTTATTAAAAAAGGTTCTCAAAAAAGAATGTTGTAAATAGTTACAACAGATTCGACTTATTCACTTTCAACTTTACTCCGTTTTTGGGTTTAATAAAATAAATTTAGTATGTGTGTAATCGTTGTTTCTAGTCTGGTGTACAAACGATTTCGGATAAAGTGAATTATCCTTTTTGTTGTGGGTCTGTGGTTATTCCTTCTATAAAAAGGCTTGTGTGTGGGTACAGTTTGTGTCCATGACGAAAAAAAATAAAACTTTGAAAGGAGTTGTATGAGTATCAATAAAATTTTAGCAGCCATCTTTGGAATGATGGCTATTCTGTCTTCACTTTCTTGGGGACAGACTTATACCTGTTCAGGTGGTAAATCTCAACAAATGGGTAGTGCTGGGGGCTACGACTATGAACTCTGGAGCCAAAACGGTGCAGGGAATGCTACCATGACGCTCAACCCAAGCGATGCCAACGGAGGAACTTTCTCCGTTGAGTGGAGTGGGACTGTAAATATGCTCGCTCGTTCCGGTAAACGCTGGGGGTCAAACTCTACCGTTACCGTACAAAATGTAGGTAATATTACCGCCGAATTTGAAGTGGAGTGGAGTTCTACCGACAATGTGAAGTATGTCAGTGTATACGGCTGGGGATATTATGATCAGCAAGATATACCGAGCGGGTTTAGCAACGAAATTGAGTATTATATTATTCAAGATCGCGGAAGTTATAACCCAACACAAGGCGGAAAGAAGTTCGGTTCTGCAACCATTGATGGCATTAACTATGATTTCTTTACCACCGACCGCATACAGCAACCTTCGCTTTCGGGAACCAGCACTTTTAAACAATATTGGTCTATTCCAAGTAACACAAGCCAACATCGTACCAAAGGAACCATTTCTATTTCCAAACACTTTGAGGCTTGGGCAAAAGCGGGCATGAAAATGGGTAAATTGTATGAGGTTGCTTCGATGAAAATCGAATCCTATACTGGACAAGGAGGCAATGCAAGAGGTTCTGCTACTGTTAAAAAGAATCTGTTGAAAATCGGCGGTAGCGCAAACGAATTTGCTCTCAATACAACCGTATCTCCTGCAGCAGCTGGTACTATTACTAAGAGCCCAAGTGCTGCCTATTATGCTCCTAATGCTACTGTACAACTCACAGCTACAGCTAATGAAGGTTGGAAGTTTATTGGTTGGGAAGGAGGAGCTACAGGTTCTTCCAATACTGCTTCGGTCTCCATGACTAAAGATATTTCCGTAACGGCTAAGTTTGAATTAGTTGGTGAAACCACCGTGAACCTTCTCAAAGATGGTAACTTCCCAAGCAGCAGTGTGATTTCTACAAATAATGACGTTTCATGGTTCCTTGGTCAAGGCTCTAACTGGGGTAGTTCAGCTGCAACAACATCTGTTGCTGGTGGCACGGCTACAGTGAACGTTACCACTGTTGGAACCGAACCATACCAGCCACAACTTGTTCAATACAATGTGGCTCTCGATAAAGGCATGAAATATAAATTGACCTTTAAAGCAAGTGCCAATGTGGCTCGTAAAATCGCAGTCGCTTTCCAACAATCCGTAGACCCATGGGGTGATTACGCGACAAACGAATTTGATATTACCACCACGGAACAAGAATACACCTTTATCTTTACCATGGAAGAAGATTCTGATCCAACTTCACAATTTGCCTTCAACTTAGGGCAAGCTACTGGTACAGTCAAAATCAGTGATGTTAAACTTGTTTACACCAATTTGGATCCACAGTACATCTCTCGTCAAATGGTGACCGTCAATCACTTGTTCTCTGTCAATGGAAGAACATTAAATGTCTCTCCAGCAAATGGTAGTGTACAAGTCAAGATTGTAGACATTCATGGCAAGGTGAAAGCAAGCTTTACTACAGCAAGTGCAGCTACATTCTCACTAGCTAATATCCCTGCAGGTGTTTATTATGTAAATGCTAAGGGTGCTGGCGTGAACCAACTCAAGTCTATTGTATTAAGATAATTTTCTTAGAACTCCTTAAAAAAAGTCTAGCGTTTTTCGCTAGGCTTTTTTTTTGTGAAAAACGATGACAAACGATGCCATGCGATGAACTATGTAATGAATAAAGAAAATAGTCAATGTAAAATAAAATTTGTCTCTTGTATTTTATGGGGCATCGAGGATATTTTCTGAAAGTCAGATAATTTTTTGGAGTTATTTTGGAATGATACAAACAGCAGGTTATGATATTTTTGCTCAAATACATGAGAAAGCCATAAATGAAGCATTGGCGGTGGCATTTTACAGTGGAAAGGTCTGTATTAATGGAGATTATTCCATTGCAGAAAAAATTCCTTCGCAATTTAGCCCTTTTTCACAATTTAAATATGAAATTCGTTTAACCAATGAGCCTTTTGTCGATTTTAGAAGTAGTGATCGAGTTTTTCTTCAATTTGGCTCGCAATTAAAAATCAATCTCTTTGACTGTGTTGATGTCTTTTTTTCATTGAATTTTAATATACAGACAGATGTTCATTTCGATATTGATCATCAGAAACTTCTATTGAAGTTAAAAAAAGCTAACATTGTTAAATTAAGCATTCAAAATGAATATTATGTGGGCACATCTTTTTTGAATAAGTTTAATCTTATCATTGACGAAATCTTAAATGCCTATTTCAAGAATGAATTAAAAACCATCGACTTGCCTTTTAATTTGAATGAATCTGGTCTTCCACTATCTATACAGCAATGCCATGTGAGAATATTTGACAATAAGTCTATTGTTCTTGGGCTTAGTTTTTTCCAGGCAGAAGGCTCATTGAAGAATGCTCGAAACTGCTTGAATGGAGAGGATTATTATGTTGCAGTTTCAGAAAAAGCGGCATTAAATATTTTTGATTTCTGGTGGAACCATTCTCAGCCAAAGATCACTACCAATTTTGATGAACAAGCTAATGCCAATTTTCTTTCTGGAACCATTGCAAAAGGCACTGATATTTTAACTCGAGTGGTTACACTCGGTTTTTTACAGACTGAAACAGACTATGATAATATGATTCTTAAGTGTAAAGGATCTGTTTCTGTAAATAAACAGCCTAGTATTAATTTTTGCGAGTCAGGTGGTATTGAAATTTTAGATTTAGAATTTGATGCCAATGTCAATGTGCAAATAGAAGCGGACGAAATCAAGACAAAGTACCTTGATAAGAGTTCATTTATTCCTGATCAATTAACAAGTTTTGAAGATGATGTCCATTTAGGGAAATCAGAGGCACATAAAACCCTTGTTAATGTCAGCAATGTATTCAAAATTAAAGTCGAAAAAGCAGGTGCGATTCTTAAATTTAGCTCTCAAAAAAATAATGGCAGTGTGGTTGTCAAAGTCACTGATGTGGATTTTAAGATTGAGTTTAATAAACAAGGGCTCACTTTTTCTGATGCGGTTTGGTCCAAATTAATGGGAATCATCAAAGATTTTATTGTTGATAAAATCCCCGAATTCACCGTTTCACCAGCATTTTTACTTTCTGATAAAGATATCCTTGGATTTACTTTAGGGTTAAAAAACTCGAATATAGAAGTGAATGATTTTGGCCTAGCCATTTCCACAGATCTCGTAGTCAACGAATTGGAAGCAAATACAGTAGCTGTCCCTAATTATATTGTAGATACAAGCCTTAATGTGATTCATGAATTGACCTGCGATGAAGTGTCTAAAATAAATCAAGAACATCGAGACGGGTATTTTGTTATGTATGAGGCATTATCCAAAGGATATTTGCCATGCAAAAAATGCCTTAAGGGCTATTCTTTAGTTGGAAAATAATTCGAGAGGGTAATAATAATGAATATGAAAACAGCAGGATACGATGCCGTATTAGTCATCAATAAGAAGTTGATCAATGAAGCCTCTGCAGCCTTATTTTACAGTAATTTTTTGACATTTAATAAAGAAATTGATTTTAGAACAGGAGATAATGCTCTTCCAACGGATTTTTTAGAAAAAGTACCTGCAAAACTAAATGATTTCTTATATGTGAGATATCGTTTCAAACTCTTACATGAGCCATTAATAGAATTTACTCCAGATAAAAGAATGATATTAAGTGCTCATTTACGATTGTATGTTTGGATGATGGATGGTTTGGAATTAAAATTTGATGCTGATTTAGCCTTAGAAACCCCCTTAAATATTAGTCTTGAATCCAATAAAAAACTTTTGTTGGATTTAAAGTCAAGCAAGTTTAAGGAATTTAAAATCAAGGTCAAAGATTCTGATTCAAACGTCGTCAATGCAGACTTAAAAAAATTATTCACATCAGCATTAGATCAATATTTTAAGGAAAACGTCACTCCAATAGAAATCACGCTTCCTACTTTTAGCTTATACCTACCTTATACAGAAAAAACACCAGAACATCAATTTAATATTGATCTTGCTGAAGTTGCCATTGTTGGTACACAGCAAATAATTATTGCTTGTAATTTCTTAAATAGAAAGGGTGGCAATAAAGAATTATTGGGACCCTTTGCACCAAATAGCAATGTGGCTTTTGCTATTTCAGAAGATGCCATGCTTAGAACATATAACTTTTTCTGGGATCACACCTATTGGAGCAAATCGATTCGTGCTAAAGGGACTTTTGAAATAAATGCGCTCACAAAAATTTTTGATGTCGCTTTTGATATAGGTAGTTTTATACTTAATGCTGCTTCAAATATAGTCTCATTGGGTTTTGTAGATACCGAATTAGATTTTGATAAATTAGAGTTTTCATATGATGTTTTTGGCGAATTAAAATCTAAGCCCACCTTTGAATTATTACCTGGAAATCAAGTTCGAGTAGAAAATATTGCAACAGGCTTAGTCATTCGGCTTAAAGCAGAGCTTTCTTATCGAGTGAAAGCATATTTAGATACATCTGGGCCAATTCCAGATAAATTAACGCCATGGGATGATGATGTATTGATTGCTGATAAAAATAAGAAAAAAGAATTATTTTGCGTTAATATTAGGCTTGATTTGCCTTCTATAAAACGATGCACAGGAGAATTGATTTTAGACACCGTAGAAAATGTTTTAAAAGTGAAAGTGATCAATTTAGTATTGGGCAATATATTTACTACGGATTGCCCTGTTCTAAAATTGGGAGACAAAATTATCACCTATATTGTAAATAAACTTGGTGAATATGTTATTGAAAAAATACCTCCAATTTGCGTAAGCCCATCGATTTATAATCTTGAAATTCCTGGAGTACAATGGCCTTTAACTGTTACTGGGAAAAAGCTAGAAGTAAAAGATGATGAAGCTATTGTGGGTGCTTATATGTCTTTTGATAAGATGAAAACAATCACTGAGCCGATGCCGAAATATGTGGGTAACTGGAATAATATGGAAGTCCACCGAATTGGCTGTGATTGCATACTTGATACTTATGAAACTCATCAGAAGGGATTTTATGCTTTGCAGACGGCTTTAAGCCAAGGTTATGATGGGTGCAAAAAATGCTTGCCTG
The DNA here is from genome assembly GCA_001462345.1 of Fibrobacteria bacterium AD312. GTDB lineage: Bacteria > Fibrobacterota > Fibrobacteria > Fibrobacterales > Fibrobacteraceae > Fibro-01. The sequence goes on from LIUM01000040.1 coordinate 129,323, forward strand.
CTTATCATAAAAGGTAAAAAATGATTTTTTTATTTGCATGTAGATAAAAAAATGATATATTAAATATAAACAAAGCTATTGTGAAAAACGAAATTCGAAGTTTTTGGTCGTTAATGAAGTAAAAACGGTAAAAATCCAAAAGAGTAGTTTAAGCGCACGTTGAGTCAACCTCAATTTTTCACAGTAGAATTGAATCGTCCCGTCCAGAATTTGGGCGGGCTTTTTTTATTTTTCTAAATTGAAGTATCGAATTTAATCTTGGGAAAAAAATGACTGATCCACGAATTACACAACTTGCTGAAAATTTAATTAACAATGCCATTTGCCTCAAAGCAGGCGAAAACGTTCTTATTGAAACGACCGATACCCCCGAAGAGCTCTCCACAGAACTCATCAAGGCCGTAGAAAAAGCTCAAGGGAACGCTTTTGTTCGTAATTCTAATAGTCGAGTCCGTCGCCAGTCTATAAAGTCTGCAACGGAGGTTCAATTAAAGCTAGAGGCTGAACTCTCTTTAGCCGAAATGAAACAAATGCAAGCCTACATTGGTATTCGTGGGGCAAACAACGCCATGGAAAATGGCGATATTGATGATGCTAAAATGCTCATGTATAGAAAGCTCACCAAAGAAGCGCTCGATTACCGGGTGAATAAAACTAAATGGTGTGTCCTTCGTTGGCCTAATCCTTCTATGGCTCAAGGCGCTAAGATGAGTACAGAAGCTTTTGAAGACTTTTATTTTAAGGCCTGCTTAGCCGATTACCCTAAAATGAAATCAGCGGCTCAAAACCTTATTGATTTGATGAATAAAACAGATAAAGTGCGTTTAGTCGCTAAAGACACCGACATCACTTTTAGCATTAAAGGGATTCCAGCAGTACCTTGTTGCGGCAATATGAACATTCCCGATGGTGAAGTTTATACCGCTCCAGTGCAGGGGAGTATTGAAGGCGTGATTCATTATAACACCCCTACATTGTACGAAGGTAAACAGTTTAGCGGCGTTCGCTTAGTATTTAAGAAAGGTAAAATTGTCGAAGCCACCTGCGAATCAGGCGACAATGCTCAACTTCAAGCGATTTTTAATACCGACGAAGGCGCGCGTTATGTAGGCGAATTTGCACTCGGGTTTAATCCTTTTGTAAACGCTCCCATGTGCGATATTTTATTCGACGAAAAAATTGCGGGCAGTATTCACTTTACTCCAGGCATGTGCTACGAAGACGCTTACAACGGCAACCAAAGCGCTATCCATTGGGATTTAGTTTTGATAATGCGCCCAGAATACGGTGGCGGTGAAATCTATTTTGATGATCAGCTTGTTCGTAAAGACGGTCTTTTTGTAGTAGACTCACTCAAGTGCCTAAACCCAGACCAACTAGGCGTTTAGCTCGTCTGCACATTGAAAACGTTTCATTTCTTCACATAAAGATATCATCGCTGCTTTTAAACGGAACTCAAGCCCCGCCATTTCCTCCTCATTAAGCAAAGGACGGAGCTCTGTTAGCGTTTTTTCATTAATGGTATTTAAATGATAAGGTGATGTATTGAACTTTTTTATTAAAAAAAGTTTTATTTTATAACATATTAATTTAATTTTTTTAATCGAGTTTTTGTAAGGGGCTCTTTATGTCAAAAATTGTTGCTATATCAGATCAAATAGTTTCTATTGGTTTGGATTCTGGAAAATTGAAAGATGTTCCAAAGAGTATTTGTAACTTTGTCCCAAGAATTGGTGATGAAGTTGAAATTTTTGAATCGGAAGATAAAATTATCGTATACAAAAAAGAGGTGAAAAGTACTTATTCAGAAATGGACCCAGCTCTTATTGATGGCAAGGTTGTAAATAAACTAGTTTATGCTTTATTGGGTATTTTCTTAGGATCGTTTGGTATACATAAGTTTTATGCAGGTAAAATTGGAATGGGGGTTCTTTATCTCCTCTTCTGTTGGACTTTTATTCCGGGTCTTATTGGTTTCATTGAAGGTATTATTGCCCTCACTAAGCAAGAAGATGCGGATGGAAATATTATTCTTTAATAATCACTCACAAAAGGAGCAATAATGGAAAAGTTGAATTCGCAAAGATCCTTCATCGGCGTACTCTTGCTAAATATCATTACATTTGGTATCTATGGATGCTATTTAGTCTATGCTATGGCAAGAGAAGTTAATTTGTCTTGTGCTGCAGATGGAAAGAAAACCAATGGACTTATTGTTATGTTTCTTCTTTCTATCATCACATTTGGTATTTATAGCTTTATTTGGTTGTTCCAAATTTCTAATCGTATGAAAAATGCAGGAGCAAACATTGATGGCGGTAATATATTGCTTTGGAACATCTTAGGCTCTTTCATCATTGTAGGGCCTTTCATTGCAATGTATAAAATCATCAACGCCTTGAATTTTGTAAATGATCATTACAACACCTCACACTAAGTTTTGATCAAAATTCTAAAAAAACTAGCTCAGTGATTCGCTAGTTTTTTTAGAATTTTCAATTTTTGAGGGGGATTTTTTAAGTGTGGCCTTGGGTGTCCACACTTGTGGATTTTTTTTTGTGCTCAAAAGAGGGGAGAAACTTATTTTAGAGTCGTGTTTGTGCCTAAAAAGGGAGTTTTTATGAAAAAACGGATGGCTTTTGGTGTTGCCTGTGTATTGAGTGTAGCGATTAGTTCTGCTTTTACTATTAATCCTAATCCTATTGTAAGTAGTGGTGCTTTAGCTTATGCAAATGGATCTTCGTCGACTTATTTAACCGACGGCAACTTACTGAATTGGAAATCTGTAAATGCAAAAGATATCGCTATTCAAGTGACCGCAGGGCCATCAAAACTTTTCATCCATTGGGAATCTTTTGGGGATTGCGCGTGGGCGACTGATTTTACCACAGGTTGTGGCCATAGTGGCACTGCTTTTAAGAATTTTAAAATCATGACCTCTGCAAATTCTACCAATGGCCAAGATGGCGATTGGGAAGAAGCTTTAGAAATCAAGGATAACCCAGTCATGGCACGAGGTGTGACTATTGATTTTACAGGAAAATCTTGGTTTCGCATGGTTGGCACAGAAGAATCTGGCCCTTTATTAGAAATCGAAGCTTTTGATGTGAGTAATGGTGGTAATGACACCTGGTTTTTTATGGGAACAAGCATTAGCCAAATGGGTATCAAACAACAAGATGATGACCAATCTAAAACAATGGCAGACTGGATTCATGAAAAGTACCCACAATATAATCCAGCGATGTTACGAGGTGGAATCGGTTGCATCAATAGCACAGAAGTCGTTGCTCATTTAAGCGAATACCTTGCTTATGCAGGGAACGTAAAATTTTGGGCCATTGAAATGGGGACTAATGACGCCTGGGGTGGTGGCGATTGGAATTTAGAGACTTTCCGAAAAAACATGCAGACTATTATTGATTCTGCAAAGGCTCATAATATTGTTCCCATTTTAGCTCGAATCATCGCGACCGATTCTGCAAAAGCCCAGTGGCAAATTAACCCTAAATTTTTAGAAGCTATTGATAGCTTAACCGTTCAAAATAAATTGCCTAAAGGCCCTGATTTATACACTTATTTCCGAGAACACCCAGAATTATTAGCAAGTGATGGCGTTCATCCTAATGGAGAAACAGGTGGCGGTCACATGATACACCAACTCTGGGCCGAAGCGCTTTACCCTCTATACGAAAATGAATCGGGTAGCGGAGAAGTAAAAATAATAACACAAAACACTACTCATTTAAAAGAGCAACAAGTCCGTGTTCAAGGTCGTACCATAAGGATTATCGGGGCACTAGAGCCTGAATTCAAAGTTATGCTACTAAACCCTATTGGTCAAGTTTTAGAAACTCATAAAATAAAAAGCACAGATAACGTAGAATTCAAAACAAATGCTCCAACAGGCAATTACATTCTTGTTATTCGGGGGCAAAGTAATGCTATCACGACACAAGTGACGATTAAGTAAAAAACTTTTATAAAAAATAGGCCTTGCGATATAGTGTTCCTGAAAATTGGGACGTTTGAATCCGCAGGGCTTTTTTTGTGGAAACATTTTTTTCGAAATGAAAATAAAACATTGTGAATGAAAATAAAACCTTGCGGTGAATGCCCCTAAAAAGTGGAGTATTTTAATTGGCTTTTTTCCCAAACAAAAAAAGGAGCTCTTGCTTACGAAAGAGCCCCTTATAAATAGAATGTGATGGATTATGATTAATTAGCGTTGTACCAGATATCGTGTAATTTGCAGTAGCAGATGCATCTGATTTGTAAGTAAAATAATGATTTGCATCTTTGTCTGAGCCAAGAACAACATTTTTTTGTAATCTAATTTTTTTAGAATATATTAAATGCAGTTATTTGAGGTGTCTATGTGTAAAAAGTTCTTATTTGTGCTACTTACCTTGTGGGTGGGCCAGGCGTTCGGTGCCGTTTATTATGTGGCTGTTGACGGAAATGACAGTAATATGGGTTCAAAGGACAAACCCTTTGCAACGCTTAAAAAAGCAAACGTCGTAGTAAATGCGGGCGATACCGTATGGATTCGTGGCGGTGTCTATGAAATGCACGATACCACTTATTGCGAACGTGCCAGGATGTCTGCGGGTGTTTTGCTCACCACAAGCGGCGAAAGTGATGATAAACGCATCCATTACTTTGCATACCCAGGGGAACGCCCCATTTTCGATGGCACTAAACTTTTGATTGGCCAGGCACTCGACAAGACGAATTCATCGACGGACTTGGAATATACCGCTGGTATTTTGATTTACGCCAGTTACCTGCACTTGAAGGGGATTGAAGTTCGCAACGTTCCCATGAAGTACAATTCGAACTCGGGCGTTTACGTGACGCGATGCAGGCACGTTATTTTGGAACAGATGGAAAGCCACCACAATGCGGGTCCTGGATTCTTCGTAAACGAAGGGGGGACAGAACCTGGCGGCGGTCATTATTTTCTCAACTGCGACGCCCACGACAACTACGACCCCGACGGGCGCCAGGGCGACGGTGAAAATGCCGACGGTTTTGGCGTACATTATCAAGAACCCGGTTTTGGTGACACCACCAAGTTCTATGGATGCCGTGCTTGGTGGAATAGCGATGACGGCTTCGACTTTATTAATCAGGAATTCCCCGTGGTTATGGAGAACAGTTATGCCATGGGAAATGGTTACAGCGATTACGGGACCCAAAAGCCGCCAAGTGGCAATGGCTACGGCATTAAGATGGGGGAAAGCAAGACGGGCAAGGGGCACCATCTCATCAAGTATTGCGTTGCCTGGAAAAATAGGGCTTCAGGTTTTTATGCAAATTACACCAGTGCCGGAAGCAAATGGCTTAACAATACTTCCTACCAAAATGAAGACCGTTCCTTTAATATGGCCTCTAAGACATACGACTCCGAAGGTAGAGAAACTGCCGACGTCGCCCCTTTGACGGGCGACAACGCACATGTGCTGAAAAACAACATTGCCTATCCGAACACGCTTTCCCAAATTGGGGAATGCTGGTTTAAAAGCGCCACTGTCGATGAGAAAGTTGAGTGCGCTGCGGGTGAAAACAACACCTGGAACTTGAAATTGGATTTAACGGAATCGGATTTTTTGAGCCTCGATGACCCGAGCATGACCGTGACTGGCCAAGACCTCTCAAAGATTGCGGGAATGCTTGGCCCGCGCAAGGCTGACGGCAGTTTGCCGGACGTTGATTTTTTGAAACTCAAGGAGGGGAGCCGCGCCATTGACAAAGGCGAGGATCTCGGGTTCCCTTATGCAGGTGCTGCTTCCGATTTAGGTGCTTTTGAATACGGTTTGCCAGTTTCAAGTAGTTCTATCGCAGGCATGTCGTCTAGTGGCACTACTTCTATCGCAAACAATTTAGGCTATTCTGTAGAAACATCGACTTCTGCAAGTGTGTTTGACATGCAAGGACGCTACTTGGGAAGTTTCCAGGTACAACTGCTGCATGGTGGAAACATAGTCGATGCTTTGCAAGCAAAGTTCAAAAATCCAGGCGCATACTTGGTCCGATACGAACATAAAACACAAAGAGTAAATGTAAAGTAGAGACTAGTTATGCGTATTAAAAATTTTCGCAGTTCAGATTATTGAACAAATAAACGCTTAAAGAAAAAGATCGGTTTTGTAGCCGGTCTTTTTTTTATTGAGAAAATGTGAATTTGAAAAAAAATCAAAATGTTGGGTTCGATGACCGCTCTTTTTAAAATTGAAAATACATGTTATAATGGAAAAGTGAGCTTAAAAATCAGGATTTTTTAACGAAAAGTAAGGCTTGAAACACCACATTTTTAAGCCCTTGTAATTACGTGTAATAATGGAAAAAAGGGGTTGAAAATAAAGATTTACAATAACATCAGTATTAAAAGTCAAGTTTATTTGCTTTGGTCAAATACGTTGACATATTGTCCACAGCAACAGTAGCGTACCGTAAAATTTTGCATGTGCTAAAAAGTAGTTTAAATGTGGTTTTGGTATAAAAAAAGGAGTTAGACTATGAAGTCTAGATATTTTGGTATGGCTGTGGTTGCTTTAAGCACCTTTGTCTTTGTAAACTGCGGTAACGAATCTGGTCCTGTAGACCCTAACGTCACTGGTGATCTTTTATCCAGTTCCAGTGAAGAAGTTCTTTTTCCGCCTCTTTCCAGTGGTAGTGAACTACCGTTTGATGTTTCCAGCTCTTCTGGAGATGCTTTTTATTCCTCTTCCGAAGAATTCCCTTTATCTTCTGGAGAAATTCCTTTATCTTCCGAAGGTGTCGTAGTTTCTTCCTCATCCGAAGTTCCTGTAAGCTCTAGCAGCGAGATTATTCCAGTAAGCTCCAGTAGCGAGATTATTCCAGTAAGTTCAAGCAGCGAGATTATTCCAGTAAGTTCAAGCAGCGAAGTGGTTGTTCCTACAGGTATTTACCTTGCCAACGACAAGGATGAAAATGAAAACTATATGCAAGTGGAATACAAAATTAATACTGGCTTTGACGGCGGAGGCATTCTTGCCTACCCGAAGAATCTTTCTACTACCCAGAAGCATGGTATTGTGGTTTGGGGCCCAGGTGGTGGAACCGCGCCAAGTGCTTACGAAGGTATTATCCGTCGTTTAGCTTCTCACGGCTTTGTGGTCATCGCCCTCAAGGAATCTCCAGGTAATGCTAGCCAGGCAAAGGCTGCTATAGACTGGCTCGAAAATAAGAACAATACTGCTACCGATCCTTTCTACCAGAAACTAGACATGTCTAAAGTCGGTTGCTCTGGTCACTCCATGGGAGGCTTGGAATCGGAACAGGCATTAATTCAAGATAGTCGCGTGATTACCGCCATAATGAATAATAGTGGCGACTTAGGTCACACAGCGATGTCTAAGGTCAGCCCTCAAAAGACTATTGCTATTGTCTATGGTGAAGGTGGCATGGAACGTCCAAACGCAGTCGCTGACTACAATAACGCAGGCGTCAAGGCTCCTGCATGCCTCATTAAGATGACAGGAGGTCAAGGTACAGAGTGTGCTGCTGATTATCAGGGAGGTCCACAAGAGTGCGGTTGGGGTCACGGTTCTGGTTCTTGGGGCGGTATGGCTGCCACTGTGGCTTGGATGCGCTGGCATCTTGGCGGCGAAGACTTCCGCAAGGCAGACTTCGTTGGCTCAAATGGTGCTTATATCAATGGTCCAATCATTGGTGAACAAGGTTACTGGAAGGGAACCTGCAAAAACTTCTAATTCTCTTTTGTACATTTAATAGAAACGCTTTGGTCACCACCAAGGCGTTTTTTTATTTCACCAAAGATAACCAACGGAAGCACCTAATTGAATAGGAGTGAGCCACTCGATTGATGGTGTTCGAAACAGCATCAGGCCTCCGTTTAAACTCAAACCTACTTTTATCGCATTAATCCGAATTCCAATCTGTAGGCTTACTGGAATAGAAAGGCCTAGATAATCTACCCAAATATCTGGTGGTGGCTCCCAATCGTCACATGATGTTGGCCAAAGTTCAATCAAAGAATATTCACTGCAATCTTCATAGTTTTCATTGTAATGCAACCATACAAGACCAAGCCCTATCATTGATGACGTGTATCCATATTTATAAAGTGTTTGCCTAAAAATCACTCCAGACACCGAATACAAGTTGTGATTACTATTACTTTTTGTCACACGATTGGCCAATAAATGTGTTCCCATCTGTACACCATACCAGAAATGTTCGCTATGACGAATTTTATATGATAACGCCAATTCTAGATCGATTAATGCCAAAAAGAGCAACGGCCCAAGTTTTACATCTGCTTGGATTTCCTTCATTGGAACTTTTGTCTCTTGCGCATACAATGGAACTGAATTATTTGGTTCTTCTGGTTGCAATGGAACTGAATCTTTTATCTCTTGCGCATACAATGGAGCACAAACTGTGATAATACTTAGCATTACTATAAATACACGTTTTCTCATCATGCTCTCCAAAATGATGAAACATAACCTTAAAATAGATATATAATTTGTATTGAATTATTGCAACAGAACTATATACCAGAATTATGCCGTAAGCCTTTGTGGAAAGCTAAAAGAGAGCTAAAAACAAGGGATTTTTGTGGAGAACAACATTAGTGCTAAAATAGATACAGCAAAAATAAAGCGATAAACATTACAAGCATAAAAATCCTTTCCACAGACAAGCGTAAAACTGTGGGATGTACTACACAAATGTACACTAAAATATAAGTTTAGTCAATATGGAAAAGCGTTTTTTTTCACTAAACCCAAAAAAGTTAGAAAAACGAGTAAAAACACCTTAAATTAGGTTGGAAAAGCGGGCGTGCCATTTTTTCGCTGTTCAAATCATTGAATGAATAAAGAAAGATCGGTTTTTGCTGGTCTTTTTTTATTGGGGCAGTGTAAAAAAAAACTTTTTTTTCGGCGAAATGTAGGGCTCAATGTGCAACATTTTTTAAACCCCAAAAGTTGGGAAAGCGGTGAGCCTTGTTGCTTTTTGTAAAAGAATGTAAAAACAAGATCTTGTTGAAAACAAATAGCTTGAAAAAATCGTGTATAGCATAGTGATGAGTAAAACATCATTTTAAAAATATGTTATAAATAAAAAATATTGCAAAAAGAGTATTATGTATGTATATTGTATATACGTGTGAAAAAGTTAAATTTGACCTTCAAAAAGCCATCCTTGTCAAAGAAAAACATGGGATTGATATGGAGGCCGTAAGGCAAGAAATTCTGGCTGGGCGTTTTGATATTGAGAATGTTCTTGGTTTTGATAGATGGTTATGTTCACTGCGTGCCTTACGTTGTTGAAGCGGATGAAACATATTTCCTCAAAACAGCTTTTAAGAGCAGAATGTATCAAAAGAGGTATGAAAATGGCGAAATCAAAATTTGTAGATGAGCTGATTGACAATGAAGAAAGAGCTCTCATGGATGCGATTGAAAAAGGTAAAACCAAACCTATTCCGCACGATGAAAAGGAGCGAATCAGAGCTGATATCATGATGGCCTCGTCAAAGAATATTACTATTCGTGTACAGTCTGAGGACTTGAAGGGAATTAAGGAAATGGCGAAAGCTGCAGGAATCCCGTACCAGACCCTCATTAATTCCATTATTCATCGTTATGTGACTGGCGGTATCGTTTTCAAAATTGCTTTATAAAAACAGGTGAAACGGGTGATGGCTTTACTGAGGACCATTGGATTTTTACAAAAGAACTCACGTTCTCCATTTATCCAGAGGAAACTACTTTGTGAAAGTAGTGCAGCGAAATGGAGTCGTGCGAACAGCGAAGCTAGTGAAGAAGTAAAGTAATTTTGTAAACTTCAGATCAGTCCTAAGAATGGGTAGCTGACGGTTATATCAAAAAAAACGATTGACGAATTCTTGTGGAAATAAAACACAGTTTGCACCGAATTTTGGCAATAAGAGTTTAGATAGTCTGTTTTTTACTTGATTACCATTGTCATTTTGATATATAAGAACAATCACTTGATTTGGGGTTCCAAAATGTACTTGAGATCTATTTACTTTTTCACTAACATCATTACTTTGAGACTCAATCTTTTTAATTGATCTTACATTAAATTTGAATTCTGTATAAATGTTCTTCTTTGATAATGTGGCAAAAATGGCATCTATAGTTTTGGGTGTTGGATTAATGTTTATGACAGCATCATCGCCAGAGATACATTGTTTTCCGTTAAGTTGATTAATAGAAGGACCACCGTTTACATCATTTGAAATGAGGTTAGCAAGATCCATTAAAGCAAAAGAACAATTATGACGATTCGCTAAAGCGTCTGTGTTTTGTTGATCAAATTTCATTATTATTCCTGAATTTCAGAATAATTATCTGTTAGTTCAAATGATTTGTTGAATTTATCAAAAATAGGCTCAATGTCATGATCTAGAAACTTGTATTCGAATTTAAAATCAGACTCTTCAATTAGTTCAGCAGAATAAAAAATAGCTTCTTGATCAAGTTCTTTTTTTGAAATGTATTTTATAGCACTTATCATATCTGTACTATGACTTGATATAAGAAAACGACAATCTGTTACTTTTCTAAGAAGCACAATAAACCTTGCAAAGTGTATAATCCATTGAGGATGTAAGTGGGCTTCTGGTTCATCCATAATAAGAAGAGTCTTTTTTCCAATATATCCTTCACGGAATAGTAGTTGAAGGATAGAGAAAGATTTTAAACCTGTGGCACCATTTTCAAATAAGTCAAAAGAAACCCCATTTGGAAGCGTGTATGTGATTGAGGTTTTTTGATCGTTCCATTCAAAGGATCCATTCAAAATACCAAGAGAATCCTTTGAGTTATAATCAAACATGGGGCCAAAAGGAAGATCACTTTTAAAAAGATTATTTAATTCGTTCCAATGATCTCGTCTGGAGTTTCGCTCTCCAAATGACATTGGAGAATCAATATAAATCACTTTTTTAACAGAATCAGGAAGCGATACAAGATTTCTTTCGGTATCAATAATAGGAACGTTATTTTCTTCTACATTAAAAACATCTGGATCAAGAGCCTTTTTAAAATCAGCTTTCCAAGAATTTTGAAAAGAACTTATGGGCCTTTCCGACTTTTTTGTTTCAGAAAGAGAAAAGATACTTTCAATTTTTTTATACAAACCTAAAAAAATCCCATCAATGTCTGTTTGTTCATTATTCTTGTTATCAGCTAGGTTTGAAAGTAGAGTTAGAAAAGCTTTATATTGATTCGATTGTTTTTCTGTTTTGGGTTCTTTAATTTCTTTTATGCTATGAAACATTAAGTTTATAGTATGCAAAATATCAGCTTTTTTCTTTTCTGGAGTTGAAAATTCAAGCCTTCCAATTAAAAAAGAAAAAATATGCAAGGGTTCTCTTATTTTCTGAGATTCACTACGAGGAATAAGTCCAATAAGATTATCTGCTGCTGAAGAAAGAGTTTGTAAAAATACAAATATTTTTTCAGAAACCTCTTTATCAACAATGGGGTTATAATTAAGAGCTTTATCTAGCAGTTTATAAGTAGAATGAGCGATCGTACTTTTACCCGATCCGTTGATGCCAGAAATAACAGTTATTCCAGAAAGATCTATCTCTGCACTTTTTACGGCGAGATAATTCTTTGCTTTTATTTTTAAGCTCATTTTGTAACTCCAAAATATATTCACATATTAATATACAAAAAAATAAGCTTTAGCAAATTTACGTAAATAACGAAGACAGACCTGCTCCCCTAAAATCCAGTGTACAACACGTAGAGGTACGCTCTCAAAAAATAGCTAGCTGTTTTTTGGGTGATATCAGCGTAAAAAATCACCTTGGCTTGTTATAAAAAAAAGCCCGTTAAAAAGCGGGCTTTATGGGAACAAATTTTTTCAAATTAATCAAAAAAATCTTTTAAGATGTAAAAAAAATGTTGCATCAAAAAAAATGTATTCGAATTATATTTGTAAAATCAGTTATTTGATGAATGATTGATTGTGTATAAAGTTTAATAATTGTTGTTTTTTAATTAAAAATACGATAAGGAGAAGAAGTTGTCTTTGATGACCGTGTTAGTGTTTTTTTAAAATTTTGTCTTCCTTTTACCCCATTTATTGGTGTGAAAAAGAGACATTTTGACCTGATGAGTGGGGGAGTATTTGGGACTACCCTATTTCGCTAGATAAACTCAAAAAAGTATATAAAATGGCTTTTTTCTTGTTAAAACACAGATTTCAAATAATTACCAGTATTTTTATAAATTGGCATATTTCTGATTTCTAAAATTAACCAAAATATTGTATATTTGGTAAAAATTGGATTATAAATATGCCGAAAATTATTGAAAATAAATTGATAGAAGAATTTAAAGACAGAGAGCCATTCTCCAGGGATGAGCTTTATAAATTCTTTAAATATTATGAACCTAACCTAAAAGAGGGAACTTTTGGTTGGAGAATTTATGACTTGAAAAACAAAAATATAATTAAACCATTAATGCGTGGTTTATATACTATTTCATACAAGCCAAAATACAAACCAGATGTTTCACAAGATTTAATAAAACTAGCTAAGAAAATCGATGATAGATTCAAAGATGTAAAATATTGCATTTGGGAAACTAATTGGTTAAATGAATTTTCACAACATCAGGCTAGCAAAAAGATTTTCATAATTGAAACAGAAAAAGACTTTTTAGATTCCTTTTTCTACGAACTAAAAGAAACGTATAAAGCAGAAGTCTTTCTAACACCAGATGAAAAAGCTATTAATTTATATGTAGCAGAGAGCATACAACCCATCGTGATTAAAAAACTGGTAACCCGTTCTCCTATTAGCAAACGGACGGAAAAGAAATTAAAATTTCATACCCCTTGCTTGGAAAAAATATTAGTTGACATTTTTTCTGAGGATAAACTTTTTTATTACTCGCAAGGCTCGGAATTGGTTCACATTTTTGAAAATGCATTAAAGAGCTATGACATTAATTTCACAAAGCTCTTGAGTTATGCAAAGAGAAGAGACAGAGACAATGATATCAAATTGTTTTTAAGTAATAACATGAATTATTTAGTAAAAGATATTTTAGATGTTTAAAGAGAAATGTTTTACGGAAAAATGGTTGCAAACCTTTAAACGACAGGCAGCACACAGAAGAATTGATATAATCATTTTAGAAAAAATGATTTACGCTTTGCATTTATTAGAACAACTTCAGCAAAATGGTTTGAAATTTACTTTTAAGGGTGGTACTAGTCTGGTTTTACTTTTAGAAGAAGAAAATCGATTTTCTATTGACATTGATATCATCACAAATACCAAAAAGGAAGAACTTGAAGCTATCTTGACAAAAGTAATTAGTTCATCAAGGTTTACTGGTTTTGAACTTAATGAAAACAGAAGTTACAAACTGGGAGTTCCAAAAGCGCATTACACATTTGCTTATGAATCTTCAATAAAAGGAACATATGCAGGTACTGTACTTTTAGATATTCTTATCGAAGATTCTCCCTACCCTGAAGTAGCAGAAAAAGAGATAAAAGCCAAGTGGATTGAGACCGAAGATAAGACCATGGTTTCGGTACCAACAATTGATTCAATTACAGGCGATAAGTTAACGGCATTTGCACCAAATACAATTGGCATTCCTTACGAAAAAAATGGTCAACCTGCTACAATGGAAATTTGCAAACAACTTTATGACTTAAGTAAACTTTTTGAAAAAATTTCTTCTTTTGAAGTTGTTGCAAAAAGTTTTCACCTCTTCGCTAAACATGAGCTTGAATATCGAAAAGAATCACACCCAGATTTAACACCAGAGCAAGTCCTTCAAGACACTATTGATACTTGTTTAATTATCACAAAAAGGGAAAGAGGGACAACAGAAGAAAAGTCAAAGTTTGCGCTATTACAAAAAGGAATTATTGCGTTTGGCACCGGATATTTAATGTCTGGCAATTTTAGACTTGATGATGCGATACCGGCATCTGCACGGATAGCCTATTTGGCAGCCAAAATATTGGTAAATGACATGAGTCCTTTAGCTTATTATGAAGGACAAGAGACGAAAGATTTAAATATTGAAAATCCGGATTGGAATTTTTTGAATCGATTGAAAAGACAACCGGATAAATCTTCATTCTATTACTGGTACCAAACAATTGGATTATTGAACCTATTTTAGGTACCCCTAAATTCAGGTCATAATGTCCGCTTTTAATCCTCAAAAAAAGGGCGAAAAAGGGACAAAATGAGAAAACAAAAAATTGAAAATAGCATCCGAGACGCATTTCTTGAACGAATAAAGAAGCCCGGATGTCCATCCATCAGTACTATTGCCGAGGAAATGCATTTACCAAAAGCTACATTGTACTCTTGGATTGCAGCCGAAAAACAAAGGATACGCAGAGGAGTTTCCATGAATTCTTAACTTCCCAGTTTTTAACACTAAAATAGGCCGGCATTAGCCGGCCTTTAGATATTATGTTTTGATAAAATTCAAGATTTCTTCGTGAGTCCGCCTGCTTTTGCTGATGGCATCCCAAATTTCCTGCTTCCGCATTTCATCACGCTTGTCAAAAAGACTCTTCAGATCCGAAGCCAACTTGTCGCGGCAAGCCTCCACTTTCTCAAGCATGCGCGGCGTTCTGCTTAATAAACATTTCGTCGAGTCCGAACGCTCCGAGGATTTCCTTCTGTGTCGCGGTCACGGCGTGATCCAGCATGTACCTTCCATCGGGCCTGCGAATCATCTCGATTTTTTCAAGTTCACGGATCGATGCGGGAACATTCATGAAGTTCAGCTTTTTCTCGTTCTTCATCTTCGCATTTTTCAGGTAGAAGTGAATCCGATTACGAACGATCAGTGCAACAAACTCAATGAACATCTTGGCGGAAAGGGATTCATCCGAACACACTCGCATGCTCTGGTTTCCAAGGAATGACTTGTCTGCTCGGAAAAGTTTTTCCAATTCTTTTACAAACCCGGTTTTAATGGCAGGCTTTTTCCATTTCTTCGCATAAAGTAAGCATAGCCGCTTTTAAACGAAACTCAAGCCCAGCCATTTCTTCGGGATTCAACAAAGGACGGAGCTCCTTTAGAGTTTTTTCGCTAATGGTATCTGCAGCAGCGGATAACTTTTTGATTAGTGTGTTGAAGTCTTTTGCCGCTTTTACATTTTTATAGGAACGGGCCTTTTTTAAGCGCTCCTTAAGAATTTGCCATTTGGGCGATAAGTGGAATGCCGATTTATATTGGTAAATGTCGTATAGGTCCCGCAATAGCTCGCGTTCATTCCAAGCCGCTATTTTGTGTGCAAATGCGGTTGCCGGTTCTTGAATTCGGATTATCCGGTTGGGCCGTCCGTATGGGGAGCTCAACAAGGAAGACGACATCGGAATGGAATCGCATTCTTTTTCTGTGGAGATTTCTATTTGTGCACTTTGACCTCCGTAATTTACAAGAATGCGAAGTGCTTTGGAATTGATGCTGGTTTGGAACTCCAAATTTGGGACTTTTTTTAGTTCACTTTCGATAAAGCTTTTTGCGTTTTTTTTGGAATCAAAAGGAATGAAGATATAATCAACGTCGTTTGTATATCTGGGGCTGTGCATCAATCTTAACGACATCCCACCTTTTAAAATGGCTGAATTTCCGAAATGGGTGGCGAAAAAATCAATAATCCACGCCAGCAATTCCTCGGTAGAATTGAACTTATCCATTAATAACGCCTCTTGCAAACGTTTGAAACTTCGGATTCTTGAAAGACTTTAAATAGACTTCAATTTTCTTTTTTGACAATATCGAAAATTGAATGTCTTGAAATACGTTGAAAAAATATTTTTTGCCACGCAAATAAAAATAGAGCGTGTCAAGCACCGCTTTTTCGGGGTCGGCCATCCGGATTCCTTTGTCTGTGATGCCGAAACCAAAGAACAAGTCTTGCGAAATTCTGGAATAGGATATGTTTACGATTCCTCCGTATTCTTTTGCCTTCGCGGGCACGAGCCCCGTTACGAGCTTCGGACTTTCCGTTCCTATCAGCCTGTGAGCCGCGAGTGCGCTTCCTAACGAAATGTAGGAGTCTCCGCGAACTTTTGCGAAAAGGATTTGTGGGTCAAATTCCTTTGCCGTGTAGATGCCCCGTGAATACCTGGAAAGCAGTCCTGCGTCTTCGAACAGGCGGATGGCTTTCCAGAGTTTTTGCGGCTCAGAGATGTCAAAAAGGGAACTTAGTTCCATCAGAGAAAAGACTCCGCCCACTTCGGGCGCGAGCGAGATGAGCTTTTCAGTCTTTTCTGCAATTGCTTTCATATTGACTCATAATATATAAATATGTAAATTATAGGTCAATATGAAATACTGAGTTATTTGTATCACATACCCTAAATCAAGCAAAATATCTGTTAGTTTTTGACGAAACGTCATTTTTATCTATAATTTAAGCATTGGCAATGATAAAGATTAAGAATGTAATGATACTTAACAGACATTCTTATTCATTATAATTTACGGGACTAAAAAATGATTACAAAAAAAATTAGGGTATGTGTGTTGTTGTTTCTGCTTTTGATTTTCACGTTACCTGCTATGGCTCAAACTTATTCTGGAGGGAATGGCACAGAAAAATCCCCATATCTAATCAGTACGGTTGCAGATTTGCAGGCACTCGCTACAGCGGTCAATGACGGAAAAGATTACACAGACTTTTATTTTAAGCTCACAACAGACCTTGATCTCAAAAGTGTATGTTACAAAGTAGATGGAACACCAGAGAATGATAAAAGTTGGATACCTATAGGTGAGAGTAATTATTTTTATGGTTTCTTTGATGGAGCGGGCTATAGCATTAGCAATCTCTACATCAACGCACCTAATCGGGGATATTTAGGCTTGTTTAGCTTTATTGGTATTCAAGCAATCGTAAAAAATCTCAGTTTAGTGAATGTGGATATAAAGGGATATGCTTATATAGGTGGTTTAGCAGGAACAGCTAATTCGGCCTCCATTCAGAATTGCTTTGTTAGTGGTCGCATCAGTGGACATGCAATTATTGGCGGAGTGCTTGGAGAAAGTTATGGTTCCATCGTTGAAAATAGCATCAACACCGCGAGCATCAGCGGATTTACTTCTGTTGGTGGTGTGGTTGGAGATAACACTTATGGAAACATGGAATACTCTATCAACACTGGTAGTGTCAGAGGAAGTATTTCTGTTGGTGGCCTCGCTGGCGATGGTTACAGCGATTCATTCCTCTTTTGTTATTATGATAAGCAGATGGCTCCCGTGGGTGGTTTTAAAGGCAAAGAGGAAGAGGGTAGTGCCGAAGGAAAATTGACTTCAGAAATGACGAACGGTTCATTATTTGGAACAAACAGCAACTGGAGCGAAGCCTCTGGCCGTTACCCGATACCTAAAGTTTTGGATAACAATCAAACAGCAAAAATAGCGTCTTTGTTAATCTTATTAAGTAATAGTGAAGCCGTAGATAATGTGAAGACAAATTTTAGTGTTTCCAAAGTAGAAGGTATTACTTGGTCTGTTTCTGGAGAAGCTTCAATAGATGAAAATAATAATGTAACCTTGATAGCAGATAAAATTGGAGACATTGAACTGACTGCTAAAGATGCAAGTAGTAATGTAATTAAAACGGTTCCTCTGGTTGTGCAAAACACACCTTCAACAGCATTAGAAATTTCATCTGTAAATGATTTAATCTTATTTCGCGAAGCCATCAATAACAATGGAACGTATAAGAATGTTAAAATCAACAATGCTGGAAAAGGTTTATTCTTTAAACTGACGGCGGATCTTGATCTTAGTAGTGTATGTAGCCCTAGTGTCAATGGTAAGGAAGAGAATTGGATTCCTATAGGAAAATGGATTAAGGATTTATCTTCTTCATTCAAAGGCTCTTTTGATGGGGCAGGCCATAGTATTAGCCATCTCTACATTAATCTTTCAGATAGTGATAATCAAGGTTTGTTTGGTGTTATTGATGCACAAGGAGAGGTAAAGAATCTGAGTTTAATCAATGTGGATATTAATGCGGATTCTTATATTGGTAGCATAGTCGGTATAAATTATGGCCTAATTCAAAATTGTTCCTCAAATGGTATTATAAAAGGAAAAAATACAAATATCGGTGGTGTGGTTGGAGCTAATAGGGGGTCCATAAAAAATGTTTACAGTAGTGGCACTTTTAAGGGGAATGATGAAGTAGGTGGTGTGGCTGGATCTAATACTGGCGTTATTCAAAACGCTCTGAACACTGGTAGTGTCAAAGGATCAGTTAGATATCTTGGTTGTATCGTTGGAGATGGAAATTATCAAGGCAGCATTAGCAACAGTTATTATGATAAACAGATGTGTATTTTAGGTGGCGTTGAAGGAAGCGATATACTGAATTCTGCCGAAGGAAAACTCACTTCAGAAATAACTAGTGGGTTATTTTTTAGTAATAACACTGATTGGAGCGAAGAGTCTGCCCGTTATCCAATACCTAAAGGTTTAGAAAATAACGATGCCGCTATTTTGGCGGCTACTCCAATATTCTTTAATTTCATCAATTCAGACCTTTATGAAAACAGCTATACTGTAAAAAGTAATTTTACTCTAGGTAACGCTAGTGGTGTCACATGGACTAGTAGTAATACGGCCTTTGCAGAGATTAAAAGCAAAGAGGTTTCTCTGAAAAAAGAGGGAACTACAGTTCTTACAGCAAGCAAAGGCTCTGCTACAAAAACGATCAACCTTACTTCTGCATTTACTATTAATTCTCTTGAAGATTTTTTAGCATTTCGTGATGCTCTCTTAAGCAATTCTAATCCATTTAAAGAAGTAACTCTAATTGAAAACGCTTTTGGATTATACTTTACACTCACTACCGATATTGACCTTAAAGGGATAAATTGGAACGAGACTAAAGAACAAGGCGTATATTTCTCTGGAATTCTTGATGGTGCAGGCCACAGCATAAAGAATCTCTACATCAATGGCGCTAATAGCAATTCTGAAGGTTTGTTTTATGCAATAAGTACTGGCGGAGTAATAAAGAATCTCAATTTAGTGGATGTCGATATTATTGGACTTAGCGACAACGTGGGTGGCTTTGCTGGAAAACTTTCTCGTGGTGTTATTGAAAATTGTATTATCAGCGGCAAAATTAATGGAAAAGTTCTCGTTGGTGGTATTGTTGGTTTTAATAATTTTGGCTCCATTAAAAACTGTACTAATAACAGTCATGTTTCTGGAAGTAGATCTATCGGTGGAATCGCTGGGGGCACGTATGGTTCTATTAGTAACTCTGTGAACACAGGTGATGTCAAAGGAGATACTACTGTAGGTGGCCTCGCTGGCTATAGTATGGACACTATTCAGTATGCGATTAACAGCGGTACTGTGAGTGGATTAGAAAGAATCGGTGGCGTGGTTGGATATGCTGATCGATTTTCCTTCACTGAATACACCATCAATCACGGAAGTGTTATTGGAGAAGATCGTTTTGTTGGATGTGTTATAGGATATGATGTAGTACATTATTTTGATGGTAGTTATTTATCCAACTATTATGACAAAGAGATGTGCTCTGTGGGTGGAATAAATGGCGCAGATAGTGTTGGTAATGCCGAAGGCAAACTCACTTCTGAAATGATGGGCTCTTCTTTAAAAACAGGTGAAACGGCTGATGGCTTTACTGAGGATCATTGGATCTTTACTAAAGATATGTATCCTCGCTTAAAAGCGTTTGTAGAAAATCCAGTATCCATTAAAAACATAAAAGCAAACTCAAAACTCACATTCTCCATTTATCCAAACCCTGCTGTAGATTACATTCAGATAAGAGGCGATTTTGCAGAAGGCTCAAAGCTCTTGATATATGATTTTATTGGTCGAATAGTAAAGCAACAAGAGCTCACTCCTCATAGTTCTACATTGATACCGGTACTCGATTTATCCAGAGGAAACTACTTTGTGAAAGTAGTACAGCGAAATGGAGTCGTGCGAACAGCGAAGCTAGTGAAGAAGTAAAGTAATTTTGTAAACTTCAAATCAGTCCTAAGAATGGGTAGCTGACGATTTTATGATTTCTTTGTGTTTCAATTTAGCTTTTGTTTTTTTCAACTAAGGAATCAATTTTTTCTGTCTTAAATTTTTAAGCCACTTCAGCTGCATAATGAATTTGTGAAAAAACTCATTTAGCTTTGAAAAAACATTTCAACCCAAGGATTTCAAAAGCCCTAAATCGTTCAATACTTGTTTAGTAAATAATTCTCTTCCTTTGGCATTTAAAAGGAATGAGTTAAAATATAAAGAATAATCAGTAAATCGTTCGTCATCGAAATAATCGAGTACTTTCAAGCCCTTTTCATCTTGGGCCTTTTTGAGCATTGCATATAATGTTTTTTGACGAAAATCAGCGGGAATGGCTTCTGACAATTGCCTCGTGACAGGAGGAATAATCACAATTGGTGTTAAAGATCGTTCTGTACAGAAATCAACTATTTCGCAAAGGAGATCGTTGTTGAAATCAATGGAATTTTGATTTGTTGAAGATAATGCGTCCGATAAATTTCTTAAAGAAAATTCTTTTTTCCAACTTTCAATTCTATTTGCAGCATCATTTTCTAATTGAACTTTGTTCATGGGGTTGAAAAGTTTTAATGCAAAGTTTCTTTTTAAAAAATCATTCTTTAAAATTCCCTTAAGAGACGTGTACGGATTTTTTATTACCGTTAATAAAGGAAACTCAACTTCACGTTTCATGCTTTGAAATATGGTTTCTGAAAAATGAGGATTTAATATAGGGTGAAGAAAATAGTGACATTTTCTAAAATGGTTTATATCCGCATAGTCTTCTACAAAACCACTAAATGGGCAAAGAGGGAATAAAACACAGCCACCTTCTTTAATGTAAGAATGATAGTTTTTAAGGATTCTAAAATCGTCCGATAGAGGTTGAGGGGCGACAGCCCAGTTGGCTCCTAATACAGATATTTTCGAATAATCAAAGGCGTATTTTCCTTGGGAACTACCCAGGTTGACAACTTGCGTATTGAATTTCTGTTTTTTAAATTTTACACAATCCCCATATATAGAATCGTACCATTTCGTCTTTTTAAGTAAAATATTGGTACAATAAAATAGGGGAACTGGGCAAGAAATACAGCAAACAACAACGGCGAGAAGTATAGGAATCCAATAGGGAAGGATTGAAAATAATGAAAGGATTGCTAATAGAAAAACCGAAATAAAGCCAGCAATAAATAACATTGCATATTTTTTAAGTTTATTTTTCATGTGTTCTCCTAATACCCTGGGCAATAAATAGATTCTGGTAGATATTGAAAGTTTTCGTTTAAGCTAGATATTAAATCAATATCATTTTTTTCTATAGAAAAATCAAGTTGAATGTTTTGTGCTAAACGTAAAGATGAACTGGATTTTGGAATTGGTACAAGTCCTTGATCAATATCCCATCGTAAAATCAATTGTGCTAAGGAACATTTATATTTTAGACACAATTCTTGCAATATTAGATTATCTCTTATTTTAGAATATTTTAATGGCATTAAGGGGGAGTAAACTTCTATAAGAATATTTTTTTGTTTACAATAATTTTGTTGTGCCGCTCTTGTATTTATAGGACTGATATTGATTTGATTAATTGCAGGTACAATGGTTGCCTCTTTTAATACCCGTTCAAAATGCCGTTCTCTGAAATTTGAAACCCCTATGGCACGTATAATACCCTCTTTATAAATTTTTTCTAAAGAATACCAAATTTCGGGTAAAAAATCAGGATAGGGCCAGTGTATTAAAACAACATCCAGATAATCAGTCTTGAATAGTCTTAAAGAATTTTCAATTTGAGCCTTTACGGTTTCATAAATAGGTTTTTCTTCGCCTTTAAAACGGCGGTAGAATAACTGACCATCACCAATTCCATAGCGTAATTTTTCACCAACTTTAGTGGTTAAAAAAAGGTCTGCTCTAGATACACCCGTTTGTTTATAAATCTCTTGAAGCGCTACTCCAAAAGAATCCTCATTACCATAAGAGTGCGCTGTATCAAAAAGTCGATACCCACTTTTGACAGCGGAACACATTGCTTCGGTTAGGGCTGTCCCTTGTAAAGGATATGTTCCCATTCCTATAGAAGGAATGGTTAATCCATTATTTAAGAGTTTTCCTTGCATTTAAAAAGTTCCTTGTTTTTAGTTTAATCTTATCTCGTGTATTGGAGTTTAAGATGATTATATAAGAACAAATCCCTAGAACTATCCAAGAAGTACAAACAACAATAAAGAGTCGTAATAGAGATGAAGAAAAAAAGTGAGGAATAAAATAAATTACACTAAATGAAATTAAGAGCAGAAATATAGAAGGAATATAGACTTCAATAAAATAACTTTTAAGGGAAATAGGTAAAAGTCTTTTTAAATTTAGTAAGTCTACCCATTGGACTATAAATGTAATTGCAAATGTAACTCCGAATACAGAAATAGGAGAAAAATTCATTTTTAAAAAGAGATAAGCAATGGGAAGTGTTGAGATTAGTAAAGAACCGCATAATATGTTTGCTAGACGAATGTTTCCTGTGGCGTGTAAAGCGGCTATGAATGGATTTCTTAATACATTGATTAAAGAAATTATTAACATAATTCGGCAGAATATAACAGCAAATTCAGGAACATTTACGAGCCATAAACGCAAAATATATTCCATTTCCACAAAAATAGGCAATGTGAAAAATAAGGATAGAGCGAATCCGTATTTAGCTACTTGGTAAACCAACTTTAGCATTTCATTAGTTTTCCCTTCTGCATAAGATTTTATAATTTGCGGACGAGATGCCATCATGAAATTAGTACTGAATTGACCTATTGCCGATTGAACTTGAACTGAAATAGCCCTGGAAGCGTTTACTGCAGGTCCAAAAAACATGTTCAGTAATATATTCAAGCCTTGTCCTTGGGCTATGACTGAAAAGCCTCCGAGGAGATCCCATCCAGCATAGCTAAAGAGTTTTTTGTATAAGGCTTTGTCCCAAAAAAAGTGGTAGGTACATTCTTCAAAATGGCGATTACAATATATTCGGTAGCTTAAAGTAATTAGAATGGTAATAACTAAAATCATAATGCTATAAAGAATTAATCGGTCAAAAGAAACAATAAACTGTAAAACGATAACAACGATTAGTTTTAAAATAGTTTCACCTATACTCAAGTAAGCAAAAGCATTCATTTTTTCGTGGGCGATAATGCACGCATTATATGGGAGCTGAGTCATGGTCAGCATGGCAGTCATTATGGAAAATTGATATACCCATAGCGAAGCATGAAATCTCTCTGGTGGTATGACTAATTTATTGTATACTAAATACAGGCCTATAGTTTCGGCTAAAATAAGGATAAGAAGGGCCATAAAGACATGGTTCGTCAATGAGGCGCTGAAAACTCGGTTGATTTCTTTCTGTTCTCCTTTACCCAAAGCAAAAGTGAGAAAACGAGATGTAGATCCCGCCAAGGTGCTGTTCAAAAAAGAAAATAAAACAACAACACCGCCAATAACACTGTAGAGTCCATAGTCATCAATTCCAAGCACTCGAAGTAATACTCGCGAAGTGTAAAGAGCAATAGCCATGTTTAAGGCCATTCGAATATAAAGAAAAATTGTATTCTTAGCTATTCTTTTTTTATTGATAGAGGGCATTTTGAATTACGAAATCCAGTCTACATTTTTCTGAACAGTTCGAGCCGGATCACCCATAACTACAGCGTTGGGTTTAACATTTGCAGCAACCCAAGCTCCAGCCCCAATAATGGCTCCATCACCGATAGTCACCCCCTTCATAATCATAGCCCCGTGACCAATCCACACATGGTTTCCAATTACTACGGGAGCCGTAGTTTTAAAGCCAGGAGCAAGAACATGATGTCCACCATCGTTGTCTCGAATTACAGTATCTCTAGAAATTAGACAGCCGTCTCCAATAGAAATAGAATTCATACAAATTATCTGTACATTTTTGTTGATACTAGCACTTCCAATTTTTAGTTTTGCGTTTTTAAATATTTGAAAATCAGCTCCATAATAAACGGTAGTATTGCCAACTTCTAAGGAACTATTTTTCTCAAGAAGCAAGCCACTTTCAATATGGCTTTTTCTATTTCTTTTGTATCCAAATTTAAATACACCATTTATATTAATTTTTGCGGAAGAGTCAATGTCTAAGGCATTTTGGGTATCTGATATAAAGAATCGTTTATGCAAAAAAGAAGCATTTGTATTTTTTCTCAACAAAGAAATGAAAATGGTCTGCCAAAAAGATTTTGGAGATAAAAAATTCCAATTCAGGTATTGACCTATTTTATTTCTGACCTTTTTTAAAAACAAAAAATATTGATTTTTTTTAGGAAAATATTTTTTTGCAACTTCGTTGAATGGTTTGACATCCATATCAGCAAACATAGATTGTCTATCAATGTTTGTGGGGGGAGTTGAATTAAGTAATGCTTTATTCCCGACTACAGCTTCGGCTAAGGAATGCTCTTCAAAATCAAGAAAAGGCTTTATTTTTTCAAAAAAAAGTTGACCCTTCTCAGAATTGACAAAAACAACAGAGGTGCCCTTATTGTCATCTAACTTATTATTAGTTTTCTCTATACCCCAAAAATCACCAATTGTTAAATCAGCCGCCCGGGGAAAGCCTTTGAATTTACAATCAAAACAACTTGGACGAATAAATGCATGATCTCCTATAAAACCTCTTGTAAAATCATCATTTATTCCCTCTTGCAAATAGGTTTTCCCATTATCAAATTCAATTTTACAAGCAAGGCTGCGCCACCCTTTTTCTTTACTTTTTGCTCGAAAATATTTAACCTTTTCCCCAAATTTATTTTCCAATGTATGAATATGTGATTGAAAAGCTTTTGGCGAATTTATCCCAGCGCAAATAACTTCTACTAAAATAAGGTTTTCTAAATTCTTTTGAAATACCAATTTTAAAGAAGCCATTTGACATGGTGTACCACAAATCACCACGGTTTTATTCTCTACCAGTTGTTTTTTTACATCGGCAAAAAGTTTAGTCGAGTCTGCTTGAAAATACTTGGATGTCCTTAATTTTTCAAATTCTTCAAGAGTGGCAGCTAATTTATACTCCGCTAAAAATTCTGGCGTAAAGGCAACTCCGCCTACAATACCCCCTTCAGCAAAAACTGCATCCGCCAAAGCAGATAGTATTCCCCCAGAAGTGCTTTTAATCCGAATTTCATCTGATTTATGTTGAGCCGCATATACAACAGTTTTAGGGAACATGTTTTTTTTAATCATGTCGGCATTTATTACGGGGCAAACAGATTCACACAAACCGCAATTTACACAAATAGACTCATCAATTTCTGGATATAAAAATCCTTCATTATCAGCTTTATAAGTTATTGCGTTCTTAGCACAAATAAAGGCACAGGCGGCACAACCAACACATTGGGATTTCTCAACTATCTTAATCACTGAATTTTTCCTATGATACAAGTAATCATATCACCAACATTTTTCCAACTGGTCATTTCTTCTGAATCGAACTTAATACCAAATTGATGCTCAATAGCCACGATTAGTTGAATGTTGTTCAACGAATCCCAAGCATCAATGTCTACAGCAGAAGTTTGCTCTGAAATTACTAAAGAATCGTTATCAAAAATATCACGAAAAATATTTTGCATTTGAATCATAATTTCCATTATAAATTTCCCTGATTTGCTGAAATGAATGTCTTTCTTGGTTTAAAAGTAGATAAATCTAAATAGAACAATTTCTCATTGCTATCTTCTGTGAGCGAAAAGCCCAAAGATTTATAATGATCAGAAACTAGAGCGTTCTTGGGGGTTGGGATATATTCACCTATAAGCTGCATAAACCCATTTTTTTTGCAGGCTGAAACCACCTGATTTAATACAAAGTTTTCCATACCCCGCTTCAACACACGACAACTCATAAACCAATTTTCTATAAAAGCTGTTTTTTCATCTTTCTTACTGATCACAACCACAGATACAAGACCATTATCCCCAAATTTATCTTCAAGGGTAAAAGCAAAACAGAAACAATCAGGATTATCTTGAATTTTTTTTACATCTTCTTCTGAATATCGAATTGTACGTAGATTAAATTGATTTGACCGTTGAGAAAGTTGAGCTATGCGGGGAATGTTGAAGGAATTTGGTTCCTCAATTATTGATTTCATTTCTAAATTTCTTAAAAAATCCTGTTCAGAAGCAAAAGATTGCTTGAGTTCAGTACGTTTAGCTTCAACCTGGTATTGTTTAGTGCGATCTAAATCAGCATTAGAGAAAGATACGGTTTCAAATAAATTTAAGGAATATAGATATTCCAAATACTCTGCAGGATCTTTAGGAAGTTCTGGAACAGTCAACAACGGGATTTGTTCTCGAACCACGTTTCTTTCATAAGGATTATCATCTAAAAAGACCATTGAGTCAAAACCGATATTTAAAACTTTTTGTATATAGCGGATGTTTTCGACTTTGCTATTCCAATTGGCAACGAAAATGGCAATATCTGAAAGCCTTAAAACCATTTCCGAATGCTTTTCAAAAGGCTCTTTGGCTATTGATTCGGTATTCTTGCTACAAACAGCTAGAATAATACCCCTTTGCTGTAGTTTTTTTATCCATTGCTGAAATTCAGTAAAGGCCTTACCTATTCCTAATCCATGACCTATTTGAATTTTTTCTATACCATCGTCTCCAATAACACCACCCCATAATGTGTTATCTAAATCTAAAATCAAACATTTTTTTAAAGAACCTTTTATTGCTCCAATTATATCAATGGCACGAGATGCAAGAAAAGGTAATGCATCAAGGGATATTAATAATTCTGTGGTCATATAAATGGCTGCAGGATATATATAATTTCTCCCATATTTATTTTGTATAGAAGATAAATCGCATATATGAAATAGAGGAGTACTTACAGCCAATTCCATTAAATTAAAGTTCAACTTACGTAACTGAAATAGAAAAGAAACCTCTGTTGAATTAGAGTAGTTTCCGAAAACGGAATCATCAATCTCTGGATAGTTAAAATAAATAATTTGGGTATTTAATAAGGTAGGCAAAGACTTTACAAAATTCAAACGTTCTTGAAATATTTGTATGCGTTCATTTGAATCAGATAAACTATAGTTTTCAAGTAATTTATGTGTAGATTGAAAGACAATCACAAAATCAGGTTTGAATGAATGAAGCTCCGATGCTGGATTCATAACCTGCATTTGAATTTGGTTATAGTCGGCTTCAAAAATATTTAAGGAAAAACCTCTTTCAATAGCCATACCCTGTAAAGCTACGCTCAAAAATTGAGTTGCCGAGTCGCCCAGTAAGGCTACTCGATAAGAGGGCTTATTGGACATGTCCATTTTTAAATTGCGTTTCAATTCTTTAAATGTTTTCATAATTCATTTTCGAATAAAAAAATTAAATGTCTGGCAGAAAATTCATCCTTCCAAAGCGTTCTTTAACCAATTTGCAGAATATGTTCGCCATTCTTCTAAAATAACATCTACATAATCCCAATCTATAGGCAAATTTAGTTTTTCTAAAACTTGTTCTGTGGATTCTTCACAAGATAAACAACGATATTCAAGGCTTGTTTTACCTAATAGTGTAGCAAAGCGTTCATTCATGCCCTTGCCCGTTGATTGGTTTGGTATCACAAGGAATGGTTTATGAAATAATATACAGAATACAGCACAATGGAATGAATCAGTAACGACAAATTTAGCGTTGTCTATATAAGAGAGCCAATCAGTAACAGAAACAAGAGTTTTTCTTTTTTGTAAATCAACAGTAATCACTTTATTAGGAAAAATCTCTTGGACCGCTTTTGGAATTTGTTCTCTAATTTTATACACAAAAGCATATTCTTCTTTATAAACTTTAGTAGCTGGGAATTGTTCTTTATAAAAGTCCCCTTTATGTAATATCGTAGGGTCGCAAACGCAAACTACGTTTTTTAATCCTAGCGAAGTCAAATAAGGAACGGAAGATTCTTCTCGAACACTAATGGCATCAAAACGTTTAAGCATCGGGAGAACAAGTTGTTCAAAGTCTTTTGGCCATTGTTTCATGCCTAAAGAGGCTGCATAAGAAATACGTTTACAAGAGTCAGGAGTGAAATTGAGAAAATATTCATTAGTTAAATTTTGAATACATTTTGGATTCCATATTTGATCAGAACCAGCAATAAAAACAATCTCTTTATCTGATTCTCTTTTGTTACATATATCAGTATTTAATTGGGCTAAGGTTATATTTTTATTCTCTGGAAAAGTTGATATATATTTTTTCGAACGATGTATTCCAATAAATTTTCTAAATATTAAGGGATATTTTTCTGCTTTTTTACCTACAAAAAAAGACCATTTCGGAATAAAATCAATAATTCTTGAATTGATTTTATTTTGTAATGCAAAAGCCTGTAGAAAAGCGCCGTAATTTTTTGAATAATGAAAAGTTAAGGTGTATTTTTTTAATTCATTCATATTATTATTTTTTATTTGTATCTAATCTTTTCGATGATATAAAAGGAAACGCTAAAAAAGGAAAAACTAAAAGAGCAGAGTCAATCCTCATGGATTGATTATAAAAAGTAAATGTTAAAATTAAAAAAGTTAGAACTAAGGCAGTTTGTGAATCTTCATTTGTTCTATTTCTATAATAATAAGGGACAGGTAAAAGAAAAAATAAATAATATAAAATGAGACCTAGTAATCCTGTTTCTAAGAAGAGCATTCCGTGTGAAAAAAAATAGATATGTAAGAATTCAAATTTCTGCATAAAAATGGGGGTGTACAGAATTGTAAATTCAGCATTACCTAATCCAATACCTAAAAGAAATTTATCTATTGTTGTTAAAAAAATGGTTTTTATTAATGGAAGAGCGGTCATTCGATCTATTCCAGCGGAATGAGATGCGTAAGATTCTTCAGAATAACTTGACAAAGAGTCAAACGTAAAAAAGTTTTCATTATTGTTATAAAGAAAAACCAATAAGGAAAATCCTAAACTCAACACAAAAATACTTGCTGAAATTATTGGTAATAATCGAATCTTATTTTTAGAAAAAATAAAGGTTAATGATAATAGGATAACAAATTCTATAAAGAAAAACTTTAATTCTGCCACTGCAGCTTGTATACAAGAACATAAAATAATGCAAGCAGTTAAAAAATAGGATATTCTTTTTTTCGATAATAAAACTAACGCAAAAATATTTGAAAGAACTAAATGAATATTAGTGTACCCGTTTACGCCTGTTATTGTACCCCATAAACCTCCCACATTATCTCCAAAAAGATTTAAGATCAATGCTTGATAAATCATAATGGGAGTATTAATAAAAAGAGCAATAAGAGAAATTTTTGCAAATAAATAGAAGTCATCTTTTTTTAGAAATAACGTGCAGGCATACCAAAATATGAAATACTTAAAAAGATTTCTAAGTCCCCATAAATAATAAAAAAAATTCTCATGATGGAGAAAATAAGATAATAACGTCAAAAAAAATAGTGAAAATAAAATTATTTTAAGTTGTCGGAGGATTGGGCTGTTGAATTCATATTTGTTTTTTTTTCTCAAAATAGAAACAAATAGGATAATAATTAAAATATCACTTACATATTTTAATGCGGATAAAAAAGGAAAAATTTCAATAACCCCCAAGTTAATGAATGTATATGAAAATAGGAAGATGATTATGCTTCTTATCGAAATAGACATATATATACTTTTAATAGTTTTTGATAAACTTTTGGGAA
This sequence comes from Fibrobacteria bacterium AD312, assembly GCA_001462345.1. GTDB lineage: Bacteria > Fibrobacterota > Fibrobacteria > Fibrobacterales > Fibrobacteraceae > Fibro-01. The sequence continues at coordinate 159,179 of LIUM01000040.1, forward strand.
ATAAAGTTTACCTAATAAATTAACTTTTTTTATATTGGGCATTTTTGCATGAAGTAAAAAATTAATTCTATTATTTTTTATAAAATACTGAGTTTCATTAAATGATGAATGATTAAAGTAATTATGCCAATATGAACTAATAATAATTTCAACGGCAACGCTTAATATTAAATTAGTCCAAGGTTCATATTTTATTTGAGAATTATTTTTTTCTTTTATTATATTCCATAAATCAATTAAAGGTTCAGGAAATTTTTCCTTTGAAACATTACTAGAAGCAGAATCACTTCTATTTAAACAATAATAAAGTGGCTTTCCTATATGATAAACGGATGAACAGTATTTAAGATAATCGTACAAAAAAATCCAATCTTCACCATTTTTTAATCCTGGAATATAGGATAAATGTTTGTTTTTAACAATTTCTGATTTGAAAAGTTTACAAACACCACCAATTACATACCCAAACTTACCCCAGATCAGTTGATTTATTTGATCCCCTGTTAATAACTCTTTAGGTCGATTTAAAACTAAAGTAATGTTATTCGCCTCATCTATTTTTGACAAACCACAGAAAACTAAATCAGCATTTGTTTTATTTGCACCAATAAGCATTTCTTCGATATAATCAGAATGCCAAAAATCATCAGGATCAATGCATGTAAAATAGATCCCGTTCATGTATTGTAAGCCAACATTTCTTGCAACAGAAACACCTTGATTTTTTTGATGAAATACACGAATTCTAGAGTCTTTTTTAGCCCATTCATCACAAATTTCACCACATCGATCAGGAGAACCATCATCAACTAATATGATTTCTAAATTATCATACGTTTGGTTCACAATACTTTGAATGCATTTGTCCAAATACAATTCGACCTTGTATATTGGAACAATTACACTAACTAATTCATGAGTCATAAAAAGCCTTCATTTTTCTTTTTTTGACGCCACTTTTGCTCGCCATGAATATAGAAACAAATCTAAGTGATTTAATAAATTATGTATTCTACCCATATTTTACCCCCTATTTTATCCAATCCCCAAATTTATAATCCCATTCTTCTGGCTCAAAAGGTTCAAAGCCACTAAAATGAGAAAATGTCAACTCGCCAAAATAGACTTGCCCATTAATATCATAAAAGTCTGCACGGCAATGCTTAAAATCTGAAGTTAGCTTTTCTGCTAAAACAAGCATTTTTTCTAAACCATTAGGCTTTTTAATTTCTTTTTCTTTATTATTGGGGTAATGTTGCATTAATGGTAAATGATTAAAGTTGGTATCAAAAAAATCAAATTTAGTTTGGTTTATACCTCTATCAGTAGCAACAAATAATGCTTTAGGTTTTCCATCAAAACAAAATACTTTATAGTCTTTTAACTCTGTTCCGGATTCATCAACCATATATTTTTCTGCAATAATTCTTGGTTTTACATTTTTATATGGCCACTCACGTAATGCCCAGTAATAATTAAATTTTAAGCATCTGGATATTTTTTTTCTCGCTGTTGCTATATCCAATTTAGATTTATCTTTGCATATAATTAAACCACCAGAGTCATGAGTGCATTTTAGTACAAATTGATTAGGTAATTTATCAAAATCAATATCATCAAAATGTTCCCATACGCCTAAAAGAGGGATTAGATATTTTTCTCCAATTATTTCTGCAATGTATTTGCGTACTTCATATTTATCTACAAGTGTTGTGTAAAGAGGGTTCCTGTCATGCAATTTTAACCATTGCAATTTTTCATTAAATGTTTTAGGATCATCTAAATCAAGTTTATAACCCATTTTTATTCTAAAAACAATTTTTAACCACAAAGCATCTGGAATAAATCGAATTAGATATTTGTATAAAAATATTTTGAGATTATCCTTTATCATGATATACTTCTTTTTTGTTTTGTGAAAAATTGAAAAGAAATTGCTAAAAGTATAATCGCTCTAACACTTATAAAAACAATGCTATGAGTGATTTCAATTATGGTAAAAATAACAATGCAACCTAAAAAACCTTGTGTCCAATTAGATTTCATTATTTTTAAAATGTTTTTTCTAGCAAAAATCATAATTATAGGGCTGTAAAATAAAAAAGCACCATAATATCTGCTATATTCAGGTATTTTAACAATTCCATCTTTTAAGAGCTGACGAATAAAATGAAAAATCAAAAAAAAGAAAAGAACAACGACAATTGTAATCGTAACAAATTTAGGAATTATCATCATATAGATGATATAGGATATCACCGCAGAAACAAAAAGGATGTCATTTTCTTTTAACAAATTCAACATTATAAGCCAATTTTATTATAATATGCTTTATATTTATTCCCCATTTCTTTCATTGTAAACGGAGAACTTAAGAAATCAGAAGCTATCGTTAAGTTTAATGTTTTCCTGTTTGAAAAATTTTGCATTATTTTTGTCAACATCAAAACATTGTGAAGAGGAAATACTTCTCCACAATTAGGTAACTCTTCTAATATTTCCTTGTGTTGTGGTATATCAGAAAGAATAACGGGTAAATTACAGGCTATTGCCTCAATTACCGCATTTGGCAATCCTTCAGAATCGCTTGCTGAAACGAAAATATCTGCTGCTGATAGCCATTTTGTAATATTTGAAACCAACCCTTTAAACATGATGTTTTTGTTTAGAGCATATTTTTTTTTCAATTCATTGAACAAAATGCCTTCTCCCAATAAAACCAAAATAGTATCATCACTCTTTAATTTGAGAAAAGCTTCTATAATGATATCTATATGTTTTCGAGGTATAAAGGAACCCGTAGAGATTAAAATTTTTGAGTCAGAAGGCAAACCAAGTTCTTCAAGGCACTTTTGTTTATCCAATGCATGGAATTTTTCAATGTCAACACCATTCTGTATTGATTTGATGTTGTTGCATCCGTATTTTGACTTCATCACATCGCATACAGTTTTTGAACATCCGACAACATTCTTGGAATGTTTGACAACAAAAGTATGAAGCTTTCCGATAACAAAACCAACGTATTTATTCATTCTTGTTGGAGTGTCTTCCATCGGGATATTTCTAAGAGTGATTACATGTGTAAACTTGAAAATTAGTGATACAAAGAACAAGCATATATCTGGCTTAACACCATTGGAATGGACTATTTCAAACGAATTTTGTTTCAGATACTTATATAGGCTTTTACATATCGTAAGAAAATTACTGCGTCTTAATTTCAGGGACTCAACATTTATTCCTTTATCTATATACACTTGTTTTAAAGTTTCTTCTGGTTCTGGGAACAATGTCAATACTCGAACATCTTTCAATGAATCATTTGCATTGCAAATGATATTTAGAGTTTGATTTGTTGGTCCAACTCTTCGGAGATCAGCAGAAACATATAGAATTTTCATACGTTTTTCCACCATCCAGGAAGGGAACTATGTTTTTTTATGGAATCTAGGCTCATTGATCTTATATCATTTCCTTTCCGATTTCCTGCAAACTTTGCTACACAAATAAAGCCAAACATTACAAAAGAAAAAAAATGCAAGTGCTTCAACAAATCTTTTGAAACATACTTGACAAGTTTCATGCCTTCGCCATTGATATTTATCCCTTTAAAAACTTCTTCATGCATTTTCATAAATGCTGCAACATCAAAATTTCGTTTGTATTCTTGCATGTAAGTAAAATTATGTGAGTGTAATACATAAGCGTCAGGATCATATACCGTCTTATAACCCTTTTCAAGAGCTCGAGCAGCAATCAGCATATCTTCATTCGTAAGTATAGGGTATTCAAATCCACCTAAATCATAATATGCAGAACGTCTATAGGCAGAGCAGGCATCACTCATATAAAAAGCTTTGATTCCCAAAGTATTAATATCTGCAAAGGTTCTCACTTTTTTTTGCATAGGATAATTGAATTCTCGGATTAAGCGCTCATAATGAACTGCATTTGGTTTAGCCTTTTGACGGCCACATACCATAGCTACTTTTTCATCTGCAAAATTAGAGATAATCTGTTCAATGTAGTTTTTCTGTTCAATAATGGCATCTTGGGTAAAGAACAAAACAAACTCACCTACAGATTTATCAAAAGCTAAATGACGAGAGCCTCCATGATCAAATTCAGACCGTTTGATTTCAAGAATTTTGACTAGGTCGTAACTTTTAGCTATTTCGATGGTTTTATCAGTAGATTCTGAATCGGCAATTATAATTTCTGCAGGTTTAACTGTTTGTTTGCTCAATATATCAAGCATGTCCTTGATATATTTTTCGGCATTCAGCGTCATGACAACTACACTGATTATTTTTTCAGTTGAACCCATTTTATTCCAGCACCTTTTGTTCGCAGTCGTTCCACCAATCTTCAAAAGCACCTTCTAGCGTGTAGGTAAGCGGATAATTTCTATTCAATTTTTCACCGCTAATATTTGTGCTAATCATCAATTTTTTTACACGCGCGGGGCATATATTTAAGCCAAGGCCACCAAACAAACCACATACTGTTGCTACAGTCATCATTGGCTTTTTGGGGATAAATGGAATGAATCGTTTCATACCCGTTACTTTAAGTATTGTATTTGTGATTTGTTCTATGGTAAAACTTGGATAGTAGCAACAATTATAAAGTTGGATTTTTTCTGCGTCTTTGTTCTCTGCCATGGCAAGCATTACACGCGCAAGGTCTTTTACATATATGCAAGCTTTGATAGTGTCCTTTCGACCAGCATAGGCAAACATATGAGATTTTAGTCCCTTGAAAAGGCGTGTCATGTTTCCTTTTTCACCTGTTCCAAAAACGATGCCTGGTCGAACGATGGAAAGTTTTCTTTCTGCAGCCTTTGCCGCCCATTCTAAGTGAATTTTTTCAGCAATAAGCTTTGAAATTCCGTAAGGTGTATTTGGCGTTGGGAGAGTTTCTTCGGATTTTAAACTTTCTGAGGCTCCATACGGAGCAATACTACTAGTGAACACGATGTTTTCAATGCCCTTCTCTTGAGCAAAGGCACAAACGTTTTCTGCACCACGAATATTTGTTTCAAAATAAGTGTAATCAGGATGACCAGGAGTGCGATGAATTGCGGCAAAATTAAAAATTAGTGTATCTTTGCCAAAATCACCATTCATTTTAATCGGATTACGAACATCTACACGCTGGTTACAATCATCTGCACCACTTGCAAGTATGTCTGCTATTACAATTTTTGCTTCGGGGTACTTTTCTTTTAATAGGTTTTTTGTGTGAGTACCTATAAAACCGCTTCCGCCAAAAATAATGAACTTCTTAAATTGCATTTTTCCCTTCCATCCAATAATCTAGCATAAACCCCAATGTACCTGTTACAGCAACCCTCATCCCACTCTCGCTCTTCATCCCGCTCTCACTTCATCCGCTAAAATGTCGTTATGGTGTGTAGAATCTTTTAGTGAGGCGTTTTCCCATACAATGCTATTCTGTAGGTTGCAGTTTTCTATTTGGCAGTTATCGCCTATGGATACGTTTGGGCCTATTTGGCTGCTGGTGATTTTGACGCCTTTGCCAATGTAGCAAGGGGCTATTACTTGAGTATCTGGGTATTGGTTTTTGTTAGAGTTATCGTTTTCAGATATTAATGTGGCGTTTGTCTCTAGGAGTGTTTCTTTGAGGCCACAATCTAACCATTGATCTATGTTTTGTGTTTTAAACTGAATGCCGTTTTCAATCATTAGTTGGAGTGCGTCGGTGAGTTGGTATTCGCCTTTGGTGCGCTTGTCTTCGCTAATGATTGTGTTAATCGCTTTTTTTAGAGCGGCTACGTCTTTAATGTAGTAGAGCCCTACTAGTGCCTCGTTAGAGACAAATTCTTTTGGTTTTTCGACGAGTTTGGTGATTTCACCAGCTTCGTTTTTGATTGCCACTCCAAAGCGTTCTGGGTTTTCGACTTTTAATGTCATTAATATATTGGTGTCGCTTTTTTTAAGGTCATTGAGGTCTGCCTTAAAAAGGGTATCCCCTAAGATAATGAGTACAGGTTCGTCGTCAGTGAGGTAAGGGAGGCAGAGTTGTATGGCTTGTGCTAACCCTTGTGGGTCTTTTTGTTGAATGATTCTCGTTTGCCCCCAGTTTTGTTTTTGGAGGTGAGATTCTATGCATTCTGATTTGTAGCCTGTAATAAAGAGGGTCTCTGTAATAGGGAGTTGTTGAGCGCTTTCGATAATCCAATTGAGTATGGGTTTACCAGCCACAGGTAATAAGCATTTAGGCAAAATTAAAGTATAGGGCTTTAATCGTTCACCTTTGCCTGCAACTGGTAATATTAATTTCATGCTTGTTTGGCCTCTTTTTTAGTTGTAATATTTCTGTAATATTCTGAAAGATAGTAATGTTTTTTTTATCGTTCTTTGAGTTTTTAAGGTTTTTTTATGTTTTTTGGGCTTTTAGTACTAAAGTATTAGGCTGTAATACGCAAAAAAGGGCATTTTTTGTATGGTTTTAATAGGAAAGGGGGTGTGCAAAACCCCCAATTTTGTTATATTATTTTTCATGATTCACCGTAATTTTTTATTAGCCCTCCTTCTAAGTCGCTTTTGAAGCGGGGTTTTTACGGTATAATAAAAAACGGCCTGCTTCGATTTCGAGGTGGGCTTTGTTTTTTTTCTTAGCCTCTTCGTTGTTGGAGTTTGGCAAGGAGATAAAAAATGAGTAGTAGTAATGTCAAAGCCGATCGAGTTCCATTCTTTTATGATGTGACTCTTCGTGATGGTAACCAAGCGTTGGCCAAGCCTTGGAACAATGAAGAAAAAGAAAAGGTGTATTTGCAGTTGTTAAAGCTTGGTGTGCAAGGTGTTGAAGTGGGCTTTGCAGCGGCTTCGGATATGGATTTTGAATCTTGTAAAGGGATTGCGCAATTGACTGCCTCTATGGCTAGTGCTGGCGATGTTTCGGCTCAAAAGGTGGTGGTGGCTAGTTTAGCTAGAGCCAATAAGGTAGATATTGAGCGTGCTTGGGAGGCGGTGCAGTATGCGCCTAAGCCTCGAATCCATACGTTTATTGCAACAAGTAGGCTTTCGATGGAGCATGTGTTAAAGATGTCTCCAGAGCAAGTGCGTGCTCGTGCCGTAGAGAGTGTGGCTTTAGCAAAATCGTTGGTTGGTGATCGTGGCGATGTGCAGTTTAGTGCAGAGCATTTTGGCGATTGTGCTGATAATATGGATTTTGTAATCGACTTGTTGAAGGCCGTAGTAGAAGCTGGTGCGACTACGATTAATTTGCCAAATACGGTGGAGCGTTACCGCCCTATGCTTTATGTGGAGCAGGTTAGGCAGGTAGTAGACGCTTTGCCTAAAGAAGTGATTGTGGCTGTGCATTGTCATAACGATTTGGGTATGGCTACGGCGGCTACGGTCGAGAGTTTCTTTGTGGGGGCAACTCAGTTAGAGGTGGCTTTGAATGGGCTGGGCGAGCGTTGCGGTAATACGAATGCGTATGAGGTGGCGGTCGCTTTGTTTAATTCTGGCGTGCCTGTGGCTTTGAATATGGATCGTATTTATGAGACGGCCCTGCTTGTGAGCCAGTGGTCTAATGTGAATATTTATTCGAGAGCTCCTTTGATTGGGGCAGAGGCGATTGTGCATCGAAGCGGTATTCATCAAGATGGGGCTTCTAAAACAAAGAACATGAAAAAGGGTGCGTATCGCCCGATTGATTATGCTTTGATTGGGCGTCATGAAAATGATTCGATTTCGTTTACAAGCCAAAGCGGTAGAACGGCGGTCTATGAGATTATCACCAAATTTGGGTATCATTTGTCTTTAGAAGAAGCGGCCGAATTGCAGCCTATTTTAAAGGAATTGAGTGAAAAAGAAGGCGAGTTGTCTGTGGATCGCGTGCTCGATGTTTTTAGGCGTGAACGTTGTAATGTAAACGGGCGCTTGATTTTTAATAATGTCGAGGTGTTGCCTGGCGAGAATCGCTTTGTGTTCCACTTTAAAAAAGATGGCGAACCAGTGGTTAAGTCAGAGACAGCAGAAGGGCCAATTGAAGCGTGTTTAATGCTGATGCGTGATATCTCTATGCCTGTGGAGCTTGTGAAGTATCGTCAGTTGGTGGTCCCTGAATCCGATAAGCTTTGGGCTGGTCGCGGGCTTTCAAGGATCATCTTAAAAGCAGGCGATAAAGTAGTTGAAGGGCGTGGCGTTTCAAGTGATACGCTCAAAGCAAACATGCGTGCGCTTTTTTCTGGTGTAAACTTGTTATACAAGTAACTATAAAACCCTCTTGTAACTACAAGAGGGTTTTCATTTGAAAATATTTTTTTAATGGAAAAGTCTGTTTGATTTTTTGTCAAATAGACTTTTTTATTTAATGAAAAAACAAATGTAAATAAAATAATTGTGTGCTACACAACAAGAACACTTTGCCCTTTGGGGACAATTAAACACTTGCTTCTTCATAAAAAATTACAAAGACTTGACTTCTTCTTCGGAAAGGCCTGATGCTTTTACAATCGCACCTATCGGGAAACCTTGTTCTTTAAGTGATTTCGCCATCTCACGCGCCTTTTGAAGAGCTCCTTTTTGAATACCTTGCTCGATACCTTGTTCAATACCTTGTTCAATACCCTTTTTTATCCCTTCTTCAATCCGGGTTTTGGTATAGAGCTCTTCAG
>LIUM01000040.1:167852-168223 GCA_001462345.1 Fibrobacteria bacterium AD312
TTAAGTATTGTTGAAATTCCTCTTTTGTAAATTTAGCTACTTCAGTATAAGAAAGCAAGTTTGTCGTAAACCTCTAATAATTCATTTGTATGAACTCAGCAATTAATAGAGGTCTACTATGTTGAGGTCTTCCCCAAAAAATGTAAAACGATTACTTCAAGTGTCCATCACTTGAGTTCATCTCACTACAAAGACTTGATTTCGTCTTCGGAGAGGCCTGATTGTTGTGATATTATTGAAATAGCAACACCTGCATCACGCAGCCCTTTCGCCATTTCACGTTTTGCAGAAAGAGCCCCTTTTTCTATACCTTGTTGAAGACCTTGTTCAATACCCTTTTTTATCCCTTCTTCAATCCGGGTTTTGGTATA
>LIUM01000040.1:168257-168366 GCA_001462345.1 Fibrobacteria bacterium AD312
ATTCCTCTTTTGTAAATTTAGCTACTTCAGTATAAGAAAGCAACCTTGTAAATTTTTTCTATAGTAAACCTCTAATAATTCATTTTTATGAACTCAGCAATAACACTTC
>LIUM01000041.1 GCA_001462345.1 Fibrobacteria bacterium AD312
ACTGTGTTAGTTTAGAAGGGCTTCTCATTTTCGTGCAATTGCATTTCAAACGAGCTCATCAACAATAGCCATTTCCGTCTGCTATGTTGATTGAATTTGTTATTTGAAAAGTATTGTTTTTTCATTTGCGTCTACGCTAGTTGATTTACAATCAAAATCGTTCTAAAGCAATACTCCTTTCCGTCTGCTATGCAACTATTATGATTTAATTGAAAAGTATTATTTTTTTTATTCAAACCTTCGCTATTTGCTTTCCAAGCAAATGACGCTTGGTTCTTCATAAAAAAAACTCGGTTTGTTTAGATGAACTTTTCTTTTTTCGTGCTATTACATTTCAAAACGAGCTCATCAACAAAATCCATTTTCGTCTAGTAATTCACTATTATGATTTAGTTGAAGGGCATTATTTTTTTATTCGAGCCTTCGCTATTTGATTAACTAATCAACATTAACGCTTGATTCGGCATGAAAAAAACAGAATAATTTTATAAACGTCAGATTAATCCTAAGAATGGGGAAATGACGATAAAAAAACAAATAAATAATGAAGAACGATTTCTTCAGCTAGAATACAAATCATAAAAAAAGGCCAATCTTTTGCTTTAAGCCACTTAATTTTTGGGTGTGAATTCAAGCCACTAACGCAATTTTACTTCTCTCTAATTTAAATAATATTTTTGGTAATTTGTAATCTAAAGTTTTTCGTGACCGATTGTTTAATCGGCTCATTATCATGTCCTGCAAATTCTTTCCCATTATCTGCAGTAATTGTTTTGACGCATTCTTTAATTGGTTTGAACATTGAAATGAGCTCCTTTTTGACACTACTCGCATCCTTTTTTTGACTAAAGCCGACTAAACCAAAAATTGGCTCAGGACTCCAATCATCCTCTAGTTTTTGATTTATTTTGAATAATAACGAAGACGATAATTTTCTGCTTTTAGGCTTATTAGCTTCTCTAGCAATAGCTTTTTCATGCGCCTGTTTAGGTCTATAGCCTCTTTCACCTGTATTTCGCTTAATTTCACGGCAAATGGTGGAAGGACTTCTCATTAATTCATCGGCAATCGCTTTTTGTGAAAAACCTGCCCTTTTCATGGCGTAAATATGGTATCTTTCTTCTTGGTCTAGTCGAGTCATGCAATCTTTCCTTTTTAATCTAATTCGATTGCGTTAGTGACTTGAATTCAGGAAAAGGAGGAAACAAAATGAGACACAAACGATTAAAATTAAGTGCCGTACTCTTGTTAGGACTAGGATTAACAGGATTACAAGCGCAAACAATGTATGTAAAAGAAAGTAGCGGAACACAAACCGCATATACTTTGAGTAACATACAAAAGATGAGTTTTTCCTCGGGGAATCTCACAGTAACCAAAACAGATAATAGCAGCGGGGTGTTTGCCCTAAGTGATTTGCGATACCTGAATTTTTCGGATATTACAACAGACTTACAAGAAGACTTGTCTGTTAAAAGCCAACAGTTAAAAGTGTATCCTAACCCAGTTGGTGATATACTGAATATTAACTTAACAGGAAAGTCTGAAACAGAAGGAACACTGAGCATACTCAATTTTGAAGGCAAAACTTTGGCAACCCGAAAAGTAAGTAATGAAGGAGTTCTTTCATTAGATATTAGCCACTTGCCTACAGGCATTTACCTTTGCCGTTACAGCAATGCTACAGAAATTAAAACAGTAAAAATCATTAAACAATAAACAAGGAGGACAAAATTATGAAAACAATAAATACACTAAAAAAAGTATCATTAGCAACGTTTTTAACTTTTGTCTTATCATTTTCGTCTGTTTTTGCCCAAAACGACACCATGTATATAATGAAATCAGGTGCAATAGTAGGTCAGTACAATGTAAACACAGAGGTTGACAGCGTAATATTCTATAAACCAACGCTTGAAGGGAACATTACATATGATTCTATAACAGATATTGATGGTAATACCTATAAAACGGTAACTATAGGCACCCAAACATGGATGGCTAAAAACTTAAAAGTCACAAAATATAACGATGGTATAGCTATACCAAATGTAACTAATAACACAGAATGGAAGGAATTAACCACCGGAGCATTATGTGATTATGCTAATACCCCATCAAATTCTGAAACATACGGTAAATTATACAATTGGCATGCGGTAAATACAGGAAAACTCTGCCCAACAGGGTGGCATGTACCAAGCGATGCAGAGTGGACAGAATTAACCGACTACCTTGGTGGTGAAAGTGTTGCCGGTGGTAAACTTAAAGAAACCGGAACTACGCATTGGGCAAGTCCAAATACAGGTGCAACCAACGAAACCGGCTTTACAGCCCTGCCGGGAGGCTACCGTAGCAGTGGTGGAGCATTCTACAATGATGGAGACAACGGTACCTGGTGGAGTGCTACGGAGACCAATGCGACAAGTGCATGGTACCGTAACATGGGCAACAATTACAGCAATGTGATCAGAGGCAACAACTATTCGGAGGTTGGTTTTTTCGTGCGTTGCGTGAGGGATTAGAATTTATTTAATTCATTTGACTATTTGATTTGTTTTTACCCTGAGCTTGTCGAAGGGTGTTTATTTCCGCGAAGTGGTCGATTTTTTTAAATGGCACAGTATAACGAACTACTGGTATATAAAGCAACTTATGATTTACTTTAGGCTATATTCCAGTTTACAAAGGATTTTAGTAAAGAGTACAAATATACCGTTGGCGAGAGTTTGAAAAAAGAAACAATAGATCCAATAATCGCTTCTAATCCTGTAGAGTCAAAAAATAAACTATTCCTTTGCTGTAAATACAATCCCCATATGGCACCTGTCATCATAGAAAAGGAAAAAAGATAAGCTATTGTTTTATCAAGCATATATTAAAACCATTAATCCGTATTTGAATTCAAATCAAAAAAACTTTTTCATCCAACATTTGATTACCTAAATCATTCAAAATATCAGCACCAAGAGGATGCTTGAGAAGAGATATTTTTCAAAATGGACAACGGACGGGGCATGTATCGTAAGTTGCCTATTCAGAGTCTTTTATACATCGAACACTTAGGGCACTTACATTAAAGATCATGGATTCTTGAAATACGTCTTCATAGTAATAATAGAAACCGAAATAAGAAATCATTTCTTCTTCACCCCAGAAACCAGCGTAATCATTGATTGCATAAAAATCTCCTTTACGATTACGATATCCACTAGGAAGAACATTGAAACCATAGTCATCTGTTCCATTCCCATTTTTTGTCCAACTATTCTTTGATTTTAATTTTGTTCCTGCAATATTTACTCCACCTACGACTGACAATAACTCATTCCATTCTGTAGTGTCTGGTAAATGCCAATCACTTGGACACACATGCTTTGAAGCAATATCATTATACAATACACCATATTTTTTATACGCTTCAGTTGTTTTAGCAATACTATCATTTTTACCTTTATAACCATACACATAATATCGACTTTCTTCATAAGAATTTTTATTATCTACTTGAGGTAAAAATCTCAAGTTTTCGGCCATCCAAATCTGATTCCCTATTTTTACAGTCTTATAAATTTGACCATCACGGGTATCCAAAAGATCATCATCATAAGAGAACAAAGGAACTCCCGTTTCATCATTCAATGTTGTTCTAAGGCTCTCTATACTAAAACCTAAATCTTTACCTTCCTCTACATAAGGAATATTAAATTCAAACCCATTTATATTCTTATATAGTTTTTGAGAATAATAATAAATCGTATCTTGAGTATATGGAGAATAAAAAGAAAAGGCTCTATCCCAATCAAAATTATAACAATTTCTAGGTTCATATTCTTCTTTGTTAGGGCCTAAATACACCTCTGTATTAACTAATGTAAATAAATACCCATCCATATCTATAAAATGCTCCCCAAGAAGTACGCTATCTCCCGTCTCATTATGTCTTAAGAACACCTTTACCCACACTTGGCCTCTTAATGGATTAGGACAAAGTGCAAAGTCCCCATTCGCGATATAAACATTACAAAAGCCGCCCTTATTATATAATTCTAGTCTACCTATATTTGATGTTTTTTCTTTATTATTAAAAGAAAGACGCCTAGTTTTAGAAATTTCATTTACCTGTTGCTCATCAATATAATAGACTAGAGAATATTTATCCAAGGATTGAGGGGAACCTTCCATAATCCCAAGTAAATCAAGTCTTTCCACATTCTTATAAGAACAAGAAATCAAAAAGAAACAGACCACAAGGAATAAAAAATATTTTACCATGGATTTACCATAAATGTATACCTATAATGTAATGGCCGTTCCCCAGCTAAACGCAAACCGAGTATTTTATGAATACGCTGCATAAAATCAATATAAGTTTTTAGCAGAAAGGCGTCGCAATATAAACCAACTTTACCTAATAAAAAACCATCTTTTTAATGAATATCAGCACCAAAGATGAGGACGCGAGGAAATGTTTTTCAATCATGAAGTCGGAGGGGGCTACTCCTTTAATGAGATCCATACGCAGTAATTTCTTCAATGTGTAATGGTTCTTTTTTGGATTATGATTTTTTTAGGATCTTTTTATATTAAAATTGTTTTTATTTAATCTCGAACATTTCTTTTTTATAATTTTGTGGCCATGATTCCATTTGTTAATCTTTCGGCTCAATACAAAGCACACGAAACTGAACTTAAAAGCGCCATAGATCGCGTTCTTTATTCTGGAGCTTATATTGGAGGCCCTGATGTTTCTGCATTAGAAGAAGAACTTGCTCACTATGTTCAAGTTCCTTATGCAATTACTTGCGCAAGCGGTACTGACGCTCTCTTCTTGGCTTTAGAAGCGCTTGGTCTACAGCCAGGTGATGAAGTGATTGTTCCTGATTTTTCTTTTATTGCTCCTGCAGAAGCTGTTCGTAGTTTAGGTGGTATGCCTGTTTTTTGTGATATTGATCCTAATACTTTTTTAATTGACCCTTCTTCTGTGGAGAGTCTCATTACTTCAAAGACTAAAGGAATCATAGCCGTTGATCTATTTGGGCAATGTGCTCCTTATGAAGCTCTTTCTCAAATCAGCCAAAAACACCATCTCTGGATTTTAGAAGATGCAGCGCAAAGTTTTGGGGCTACTCAAAATGGGAAAAAAGCGGGTTCCTTTGGAAACATGGCGATCACAAGTTTTTACCCCACAAAGCCTCTTGGTTGTTTTGGGGATGGTGGTGCCTTATTCACTTACTCCGAAAAACTAGCCGATCGTATTCGTTCTCTTGCCAATCATGGCTCTTCTATCCGTTATTATCATGAGCTGATTGGTAGAAATAGTCGTTTAGATTCTATCCAAGCGGCAACGCTTCGAATCAAGTTAAAATATTTAGACAATGAATTATCTATTCGAAGAGAAAATGCTCTTCAATACAATTCATTTTTTAGTTCCATTAAAGATTTGTCCATTCCGCAAATTCTATCTGGAAATTCTTCTACTTACGCTCAATACACGCTTCGGTCTTCAAATCGAAAACAGATGGAATCTATTTTGAAAGAATGTGGTATTCCCTATTGTATTCATTATCCAAAAGCATTGCGTAAACAGCCTTGTTTTTTAGGCCTAAGTAACCCAGAGAATCCTTCCACAGACTTAGTCTGCAAACAAGTGTTCAGTTTACCAGTATGTGCCTTTACAGATGTTTCTGAAGTGATTCAAAAGCTTAAAACTTTCTTCTAAATCTATCGATGTTCATTTGTGGTGGCTTCAAGCCCTCTGAAAAAAGAAAGCGATTCAAAATCATTCTTTAATAGATCCACAACGCCGCCAATTAAATAAAGAGAACCTGTTACTAAAATAGGGGCACCATTTGCTTCTTTTTGACACTCGAGCAAATCTTCTTTAGAAAGCATAAATTGTCTCTCTGGCGTTTTACCACATTGTAAAAGGATTTCAGCCAGTTCTTCTGTTTCTCTAAAGCGCATATACGGCGTTCTTGTGAAATACCATTTAGAGACAAACGGAGCTAGTAAACGAATCATATGGCTCACGTCTTTGTCTTTGACTGCACCAAATACACAAGGGAACGTCATGCCATGATAATCCGCATTTAAGGTTTCTACTAATCGTTCCATGGCGTGCAAATTATGAGCGCCATCTAAGATAAACTCTAGCTTCTCATTTTTATTTTTTAGTAGATGCATTCTGCCAGCCCAAGCATTTTGCGAAAGTGCCTCTAATGCAACAGAGTTCTTCCATTCTTTGCCTAAAACGAGTTCTGCAGCCTTTAAGGATAACGTGGCGTTTTCTTTAAAATGAGTGCCACCATTTAAAAGGACTAGCGATAAATCTCTTTCAACGACCATTTCACTCGCGTATTTTTCTTTTACCAATTGGCTCGCTTGAGCGTCTAAATCAGAACCTAGGGAAAAGCGAATAAGTAACGAACCCGCAGATAAAACCCCTAACTTTTCATTTAGAATAGAAGATAAAGAATCCCCTAATATTTCTGTATGATCAAGACCAATACTTGTTAAAACGCAGTACTTACCCTTAGCGATAGCCGTACTATCTAAACGACCACCGAGGCCTGCTTCTAAAACAGCCACTTCAATCTGCTGTTCTCTAAAATACAACAAGCAAACCATCGTCATGATTTCAAAAAAAGTAGGGCTGATTTTTTCTTTTATTGCCGCTTTTTGAACTTCTAAAAGAGTAGACTCTAAATCGGCTTTAGAAATGGCTTCTTGATTCACACGTATGCGTTCTTGTAAACTTACTAAATGAGGGCTAGAAAATAGACCCGCTTTTTTTCCATGGGCCTTGAGTATTTGGGCTAAATAATACGCCGAAGAGCCTTTGCCATTAGTCCCTACTACATGAATCACTTGAAAAGACTTTTCTGGATGATTAAAATAGCGGCACATAATTTCCATATTCTGAAGACCAGGTTTCATACCATACAATAAAGAATCATTCAAAAAATCCATTCCACTTTTTTTCATACCCTCAATAATAACTAATTAAAGAAACCTTTATATATTGTTTTACAAAATTAAATAGGGTACTTATTAAGGCCACCATAATATTTATCACAAACACACGTTTTATTTTATTTATATATTCCTAAAAAATAGTGAGGCTTTATTATGACATATTCTCCTGCATCTAATCGATATGATTCTATGATTTACCGTCGCTGTGGTAAAAGCGGATTAAAACTCCCAGCCATTTCACTTGGCTTTTGGCATAATTTTGGTGGCGTAGATCTTTTTGAAAATTCTAGAGAAAAAGTACGCTACGCTTTTGACCATGGGATCTGTCATTTTGATCTCGCGAATAATTATGGCCCTCCAGCAGGAAGTGCCGAAGAAACATTTGGTCAGATTCTAAAAAAAGATTTTCTCTCTTACCGTGATGAAATGACTATTTCTACAAAAGCTGGTTGGGGTATGTGGCCAGGCCCTTATGGAGATTTTGGAAGCAGAAAGTATTTAATTGCAAGTCTTGATCAAAGCTTAAAACGCATGGGTCTTGATTATGTCGATATCTTTTATCATCATCGTCCTGATCCAGAGACTCCTCTTGAAGAAACAATGGGAGCCTTAGATCATATCGTTAAAAGTGGTCGTGCTCTTTATGTTGGTATTTCAAGCTATGACGGGCCTTCTACTCAAGCCGCCTATGATATTCTAAAATCGATGGGCACACCTTGCTTAATTCACCAGCCACAATATCATATGTTTAACCGTTCCTTAGAAGGGAATCTACAATCGGTTCTAAATAAGAATGGGATTGGTTGCATCACCTTCTCGCCACTGGCTCAAGGCCTACTGACCGATCGCTACTTAAATGGCATTCCAAGTGATTCTAGAGCAGCTAAGAGTCCATTTTTAACAAAAGACCAAGTAGAATCAAGCTTATCTAAAGTAAAACAATTAAATGAGCTTGCAAAAAAACGTGGTCAAAAATTGTCTCAACTAGCCCTTGCCTTTAATTTAAGGCTTCCAGAAGTCACTTCTGTTTTAATAGGAGCCAGTCGAACAGAGCAAATTCAAGATGCTTTAGGCGCTCTGCAAAATCTTTCCTTTACTTCAGAAGAGCTTCAATTAATTGATTCCATTTTAGCGTAAAACTGTTTTAAATATTCTTTTAATACATCTTATTTATAAATGAAACGGTTAGTCTTTACCCTATTGATTCTTCTGGCGTGTACTTTATTCGCTGAGGAAGAACCTAGGCATTATGATTACAACGGTGCCTCACGGCAAATGCATCGCATTTATTATGGCGATCTTCAAGAGACGCTCTATTGTGGATGTAGTTATAAAAATAAAAAGAGTATTGATTTTAATTCTTGTGATTACGCCCCTCGAGAAAATCCAAAACGTAAAAGCTTTAGACGTGCCCACCGCATTGAATGGGAACATATTGTCACAGCTCATAATATGGGGCATTTTCTTCCTTGCTGGAAAGAAGGCGGGCGAAAAAACTGTTCTAACAATAATGAGCAATTCGATTTAATGGAAGGCGATCTCCATAACCTTTACCCTGCGATTGGAGAAGTCAACGGGGATCGAAGCAACTTCATGTTTTCTCAATGGACAAACGAGCCTGAACCTATGTATGGGAAATGTTCGACGATTGTGGATTTCGAACTCAAAAAAGTCCAACCTCGAAAAGAAGCGCGAGGCATTATTGCACGAGTTTCTTTTTACATGGAAAAAACATACGGCGTTTCGCTTTCTAATCAAGACCGCAAATTATTTGAAGCATGGGATCGAATGCACCCCGTCAGTTCGAAAGAATGCCTTAGAGACAAGCGTATTTATAATGTTCAAGGGGATCACAACCCTTTTGTTTATGATAAGTGCGTTGAACAAAAATTATATTTAGACGAATGAAAGAGAAAGAAACCTATAGAGAATTAGAAATTGGGGAACTCCCCTGCCCTGTTGAAAATTGCCGCGGGGTATTAAAAGTAGAGCCCGACAACAGCTACAAATTAACTTGTGATTTATGTGGGTATATTAAAGATGAGTGAAGATTTCTTAAAAGACGCTTGGTCAGATCATTCTAGGCTATGGGAAAAAAACACCTGGGTTTATCCAGTGATTAGCAGGAGAGCCAAAGGGCTTTCTATTGGGGTGAATTTAAATCCAGATAAACGTTGTTCCTTTGACTGTGTTTATTGTCAGGTAGATCGTTCTATTCCAGGATCAAACAGACGTCTAGACATCGAAGCGATGACCAAAGAATTAGAACTCATTATCCAAGAATATGAAAAGAATGGGCTTACTTCTTTTTCCAACTTTAAGCTTATTGAAGAATCCAAGCGTCAAATAAAAGACATCTGTCTTTCTGGAGATGGCGAATCGACTTTGATTAAAGAATTCCCTGCCGTTTGTGAACGCCTTCTTGAAATCCAACATAAATATTCAAAATACAATTTGAAACTCACTCTCATCACAAACTCCACAAGACTCGATCAAGAGTACGTGCGCGAGGGGCTTCGCTATTTAACTCAAACTAATGGAGAAATCTGGGCTAAATTAGATGCGGGCACAGAAGAGTGGTTTCAAAAAGTAAATATCAGCCCATACCCTTTAGAAGTGATTCAAAGAAATATTGAGCTTACCGTAAAAGATTTTCCTACTCGAATTCAAACGATGTGGTGTGAAGTAGATGGCATAAGCCCTTCTCCCGAAGAAGTTCGTAAGTACATTGAAAGAGTTAAAAAGATATATCATCATCACAGTAAAAACCTTCTTGAAGTGCAATTATACAGCGTAGTTCGAAATACGGCACGTCCCCATGTTTTACCAGTCTCGAAATCATTTATGGAAGATGTAGCGAACCAACTTCAATCTCAAATCGATATTCCTGTTGGGATTTATTAAAAGGCACTTCTAAAACAATTTCTATTTGATTCTTAAAATATTCATTATTAAAAAAGCCCTCTTTCAAAAGAGAGCTTTTAATTTTATGCTTATCTAAAAAAATGCCTAATTCTAAACCAGCCTTCTTCAGGAATTTGTGGACCCATTACTTGTACCACTTCTGAAGCCACAAGACTTGCTAAGCGACCGCAAACAGAAAGAGACTCTCCTTCTAAATAGGCAAATAGAAAACCAGCCGCCCAAAGGTCCCCTGCTCCTGTTGTATCAATCGCATTCACTTGCTCTGCATCTACAGAAGTGACTTTTCCGTCTTTAGAGATCAATGCGCCGCGCTTTCCTAATTTCACTACAGCAACAGAAGATTTTGAAGCTAAAACAGCTAACGCCTCTTCTTCCGTTTTACCCGTATAGGCAA
The DNA here is from genome assembly GCA_001462345.1 of Fibrobacteria bacterium AD312. Lineage (GTDB taxonomy): Bacteria > Fibrobacterota > Fibrobacteria > Fibrobacterales > Fibrobacteraceae > Fibro-01. The sequence continues at coordinate 10,298 of LIUM01000041.1, forward strand.
GAGCTTCATCTTCGTTCGCAATGATAACATCTACTAACTTTTCTTGAAACAAGTTATCAAAAAGAGCGCGACAATCATTCACAACACTAAATGCGCCGAAATCCACCACTGTAGTCACGCCATTCTTTTTAGCCAGTTGTAAGGCCTTCTTAAAACAAGGGCCATTATATGCACGATACCCCTCTATATAAAATAGAGATACATCTTGAAATAAAGAATCTTGAATATCATCTACATCTAAATCATCAGATGCACCTAAATAAGTAAACATCGTGCGCTGCGCATCTGGAGTCACTGCGGCTAAAACAGATCCTGTGGGCTTATCTGAAAAAAGAAGTTTGGATTCGACATGAGAATCACTCAAATGAGTTTCAAAACGTTTTCCTAACTCATCATGCCCAATCTTTGCAATAAAAGCAGCGCGGGCTCCAAGCTTAGAAAGTCCAACAATCGTATTGCAGGCAGAACCACCAGGAACTAATACTGGATTTTTTACTTCTGCTAACCATGCTTGACTTTTCTTTTGATCAATTAAAGTCATGCCCCCCTTTTCACTTCCAGAAGCCTTAACCCAAGCATCCTCTACAGTATAGACAACATCTACAAGTGCGGCGCCCATACCTAATATCTTTTTCATCTATCTATTATCCTTATTTGCCATTAAAAATATTTTCTTTATAGACCACGTCGACGGCGCAGACGTTCTCCAGCTTTTAACAAATATTGACGTTCTGATTCAGTCAGCGAATTTACACCTTCTTTATTGACCTTAGAAAGAATCGCATCCATTTGTTTATCTTGATCAAGATAACCTACTTCGCCTTCTAACACCTTTTCTGAACTATTATGTTGAGAGTGCTGTTTTTTTCTTTTAGGTTGAAACCATTTTTCCCAAAATGGAATACGATAAAAGAAATTCATAAAAATAAAGCCCGCTAATACTCCACCTAAATGTGTGAAATGGGCAATAGAATCATTTGTTTGCGACATCATAATATCAAGTGCAATTAAAACCCATATTGCATATTTCATTTTCAAAGGGATTACAAAAAACAACAACAATGTCCGTTCAGGGAAAAACTTATAATAAGCTACAAAGACCCCCATTAGAGCACCAGAAGCACCAATAATCATAGCATAGGGCGAAAGAGAGCCAAAGAGATAAAAAGGAATACTAAAAACGCCTGCAAAAATACCAGAGAATATATACAGGCCCACAAATTTTCGATGGCCCATAAATTCAGCCACTTCATCTCCAAACATCCAAAGCATCAGCATATTAAATAAAAAATGCATAAATGAAACATGGACAAAATTATAAGTTAAGAAGCGCCATGCCTGAGTAAATTCAATAGGAATTAAAGCGCCAACCGAAAGAACTAAAGCTTGAGAATCTAAGCCAATCAAGGCTCCTAATATAACCAAGCCAAAAACGATGGCGTTGATTGAAATTAATACTCTAACTGGCTTTGCTATAAAACCAAAAGGTTTAAGACCGAACATTTAATTTTCTCCACTCAGAAAGCAAAATCTCTCTCATGCTTTCTGGCACATAAGTATCTACATTTTGATTATAAGAAAGAAGCTCTCGAACCACACTGCTTGAAACAGCCATATGTTCAGGAGCGCTCAATAAAAAAATCGTTTCTATTTTTGAATTTAATTTTTGATTATTCCAAGACAAGGCTCGTTCATATTCAAGATCCTGTGCATGACGAATGCCTCGAATTAAAAAACGAGCGCCAACACGATCTAAAAACGAAACCGTTAATCCATCAAAAGATTCCACACGAATACAATCCATAGAAGAAAAAGCCGCTTGAGCCATACGCACTCTAGCATCCACAGAAAAAAGACTGTGCTTAGAAACATTTGAATTCACTAAGACTATCACTTCATCAAAAAAAGAAGTCGCTCGAGTCACGATATCATAATGCCCTATGGTCAAGGGATCAAAAGAACCGGCAAATACAGCTATATTCATTTTTTCTTCCATGTAGAGTCAAATTACAAAGATGATTTAAAAAATAAAAGGGTGGATTCTCCATAACGCTTGACTTTTGCGTTTTTTGCCCATTTTGGTATACTTCGGCTAGGGCATTCAAAGACCGCTGTTCCTTGAGGAGAAAGCCATTTCAAAAATGGCAACAAGTCAGGATACTCTTCTGTAAAAGGAGGATCTGCATAAATCAAATCAAAGCCACCTTCCACTAGCAGATTTCCTTGCGTTAAAGAAAGCGCATTTTTTTCAAGTAGTTGTAAAGATTTTTCTAAGCCTAAAGACTGATACGCCTTATAAATTTCATGAGCCTGACGATGTGCTTGTTCTACTGCGTAAACACATTTCGCCCCACGACTCAAAGCCTCTATCCCAACAATGCCACTCCCTGCAAATAAATCAAGTACGACATAATCTGAAACGTCGTATAAAATATTAAACAACGCTTCGCGAGTCATTGAAGCGGTAGGTCGAGTTTTAGAAGATAAAGGGGAGGAAATTAGGCGACCGCCTAATTCACCACCTGTAATTCGAATTGGCATAGCTAAGGAGCCACATACATCACGAGATGCATTGTGGCGGCGAGATTCTTTTTGGCTGGAATTACTTCTAGTTTTTGAATACCTATTCGCACTTGGGATTTTTGTAATTCCACAACAAAATTCATTAACGTAGTATAATCAGTATTACTTGAAACCTTATACATGTATTTTTTATAAACGCCAAAGTCTTCTACTCGTGGTTTTTCTAAACCTGAAAGTTTCATTTTTTGCAAAACATCTAAACCAGAAAAAAGTTTTACTTCTTCTGCAACACCATCTGCATTCACAAAATTTTTAAGAACATCTAAATTAGGTTGAGAGACGTTATATTCACCAAAGACTGTAATATCTGTTGCTGGTGCATTCTCTGGAAGCGTAGGTGTTCTAAAGTTTACACTTACTGCTTTTATTCGTTCCAAGAAACTACGTTGCATGGTAGATGTTTCTGCAACGCCTCGAACATAATAATAATTGGGAGCTTCATAAATCAAATCAGAAAAACTAATGTTATCTGGAGTGGCTGTGTTAATAAAAACAAGTAATTGCGATAACGCCGTATTTTGATAGGCGATTTGTTCTAACGGCAAGTAGTTTGAATAATGATTTCTAGCAACAGCACGATTAAATATTTTTGGAGAAACTTCTTGTATGATATTTTCAACGCTGACCGATTGTTGTTCTAACAAAGCGGCTCGTTCCATTTCTCTTTGTCTTTCAAGCAAACCACCAGCTGTAGTCACTTGAGGTTTTCCTAAACCTTCTTGCAAAGCGACACGACTTGGATCTTCTATTCCAAACGTAGAGAGTACGGCTTCAGGAATAACTCCATACAAAGGCTTTGGTAAGCCAAATGCCATTAACGCTCCAAAGAATAAAACGAAAAGCGCGGCCACAGAGCCAAATCCAATCAATACCACACGTGATTTTGTAGTAGTCTTATTTTTCGTATTTAGCTTGACTTGTACTTTTGCTTCAAGCGATGCGGTATGAGAAGCAGCTTCAATTAAGTTTAACTGAATCATGGATTACCTCCTCCTACTGAACGAAGAGAAGCTCCAATAGCTCCTACGCAATTTAATACACAAGCGGTGCTTTCATCATCTACAGGCAACCGTATATTTGCAAAAGAATCGAGGAGAGTTAAAGTATATCCCTTTAACTGTTCCCTTAGAATATCTACAAAGGCAATGTCATTGGCGAGTTCGCCGCAGATCTTTAATCTTTTCACAGATACTCCATTTTCATCGTCTGCTAAGTGGAGTTGTTCTAAAATATGTTTGGACAACAATAGATAGGCATCTTCTTTTGACTTATCTACTAATTCCAAAGTAGAAACGCAACGAAGAGCTTTCAAATCATCTTTCGCAAGCCACATCATGGCAACGCCTGAGATGTCTGCTTTAATAACGCACTCGGTCCCCTTCTCTAAAGCGCCATCAAAATCAAGTAGATTGAGTATAGAAACTACATCAATTTCAAAAATCTGAGGAGCTAATTTTTTTGATCGGAAACCCTTTCTAACGGCATCCACCCATACTCGGCGGACCGCAATCAAAAGAACAGTATAACCAAGAGAATTATCCCCACTCAAAATGTGATAATCAAAATAAAAATCGTCTGGATCTACACTTGTCATTAAAGAAAGAGTCCAAGAAAGATAATCTCTAACAGAATTAGATGCTTCAGGAGGAACATAAACTTGACGCACTAATCCTCTAAAGACGGAGACAGTCAAAGCAATAGACTCTATTGATTCTAAATCATTTTCTTTCAACCACGACTGTAGGGTGGTCTCAAAAGAGTATATATCATCTAAAGGGCTTGTTTCTGTAGGCAAGTATGACGTCTTTAACACCTTTTTGGCTTGTGGGTCAAAAAGGGATAATTTAAGAGCGGCATCGCCCACTTCTATACCTAACTGTAACTTCATATCACTCATATTTTCAACGACTTAGAAATATTTATGCTATTAAAACTAATCAAAAATTATGTATTGTAAAATATTTTTTGACTTTTTATCACCAATTCCAGACACTTTTTGTAAATCCGAGGCTGTTTTGAATCCACCTACCGATTCTCGATAGGCAATTATCTTCTCAGCAAGCTTAGGCCCGACCCCTTTTAGAGCACAAAGTTCTTCTATAGAAGCTTTGTTTATCGAGATTGGAAACTTCACTTCAGTCCTCTTTTTTGACTTTTTAGGGGAAGAAATGGACTTTTGAGGTTCTAATTCAACCTTTTTCTCTAGTTCAGGGTCCATTTTTTGCAAAGAAACTTTTTCCTCTACAGAAAACTCTTCTATTGCAGGAACTGGTTCTATCGGCAATAAACGGATTAGAAAACCTATTCCAAAAAGGAATAAAAAAAGAAGTAAAGCTTTTTTTTCAGGTTTGTTCATTTTGAGTCCTCAACCATTTTAAGACAATCTAAACATCTATTAATACACCATCCAAGGTTTTATTACTTTGAATGATTTGCTCTACTTTTAAAAGATCTGCTGGGACATCGACAGAGACGGATTCTTTATCACTAAAAATCACTCTTATTGGGCGTAAACCTAATATGCGAAGAGGTTCAATGGAATGCTCTTTTTCTGGATTACTTGGGGGCAAACGAGAAAATTCTTTACGAGCTTCTTTACCGTAAGCATATATACCGCGATGACAATTCCAAAGCGTTATTTTATCTAAAGGAATTTCTCTTAGAAAATCACACGCATAGTTTTCTTCCACACGTACTTTCACTACATTACGATTATAAGCGTCGTTTGGATCAAGAATAGAAGATGCTGTCACCCAAGAACTAGGCTCTGTTTGAATGGTTTCAGAGACACTCCGTAAAAGCTCTAAATCCACAAGAGGTTCATCTCCCTGCAAATTCACAACTAAATCTAAGTTCAATTTTTCTGCAGCTTCCATCACTCGATCAGAACCCGTTAGATGCACCCCTGTCATCACAGCCTCATAACCATGAGAACGAACTAGAGAGGCAATTCTTTCAGAATCTGTGGCGCAATAAATAGAATCAAAACAATCCGCTAAAAGAGCTCGACGCATTGTGTGGAGAATCATTTCTTCTCCATTAATTTCTGCCAATGGTTTTCCAGGAAACCGAGAGGATCCCATACGAGCAGGAATGACACACGAAACGGGCATTTAGCCGCCAATCACTTTAGGGATCACAAAATGGTCATCTTCGACTTTTGGGGCATTTTTAAAAACTTGGTCTAAAGTAAAAGAAGAGATTGGTTCATCTTCTCGAAGAGGAGTCGTTTCATTTTCAACTCCTGTCATTGGTTCTACGTCACTCAGATCCAATTCACGCAACGCTTCCATGTGAGAGAGCATTTGACTTAGATGGATTGAAACGGATTCCATATCTGCTTCAGATACATCTAATCTGGAGAGTTTAGCCAATTTTAAAATATCACTACGTTCAAGCATAAAAGCCTCCGAAAACATCTTTCAAAAGATACAAAACAAAACCATACTAGACTAACCCATTATTTCTAGACTAGCAAATTTTAAGACTAATGTGCGTACAGTTCCATCCATAAAATGAACATCCACTTTTGTGTTATCCCCTTGCCCTGTAGAGCGAATTAACGTTCCTACACCAAAGCGAATATGACGCACTTTAATTCCTGGACGAATAGGAGATTCACTGTACTCATCATAAACCACTCGTGGCTCTTCCTTTTCAGATGGTACCTTAATAGGATTTTTATATACAATACGCTGTGTGCCACCATTTTTTGTAGACGAGAAGGAACCTGGGCGAGTATATGTATAAGGGCGTTCAAATCCTCTGGCTTTTGGTGTAGCTCTTTCTAAACCAGTAAAAGAAGAAGCCCCCATAGAATCAAAGGACGTTTCATCTAGCAAATTCACCACTGTGGAGTCCATTTCTGCCAAAAAACGAGAAGGCGGAAATGGTCGAATCGTTCCCTGCCAAAAGCGACGTGCAGCATGATATAAAAAAAGTTTTTTCTTTGCACGAGTACAACCGACATAAAAAAGACGACGTTCTTCTTCCATCTGGGCTTTTTGCTCTTCTTGAGTCATAATTGCCGTAGAACGAACGAGAGGAAATATTTCTTCATCACAACCAGCAATATGCACCGTATGGAATTCAAGACCTTTTGCCATATGCATAGTCATTAGAGTTACTTTCTCTTTACTATTCTCTGTCTTTTTATCTGCATCTGTCAATAAAGAAATATCTTGTAAAAAAGCCTCTAATGTGGCCTCTGGATTTTCTTCATCAAACTCTCGAATTGCATTAATCATTTCGTCTAAGTTTAAGGCCCGTTCATCTGCAGTCAACTCATCTTCTTTTTTTAAGAACGTGCGATAATTCGTATCTTCAATAATACGCTCTGCAATTAATGGAAGAGGTGTTTCTTTTCCATTCACAAGAGCGAGCCAAGAATCGACTTGTTCCTTAAATCCCTTTAATTTAGAGGCGTTTCGACTGCCCTGTTCCACCTGAGCACTTAATTCTTCCCAAAGAGAAGCCTCATGACTCTCCGCACTTTCAATCAACTGTTCCACAGTGGTTTTCCCAATCTGACGAGCAGGTACATTGATCACTCTTAAAAGAGCCGCATTATCTTTTGGATTGGAAAGTAAGCGCAGGTAAGCCAAGATATCTTTTACTTCTTTTCGATCCCAGAAACGAGTACCCCCATAAATAACACAGGGTATTCTAAAATCATTTAAAGCTTTTTCTAAAGCACGAGATTGAGCATTTGTTCTATAAAAAATGGCGGTCTGTGAATAAAATGATTCTCCCGCATTTAAAATGGTGCGTGCTATTTTTTCTGCTTCACGACGATCTTCATCCACATAACAAATACGAATCAAATCGCCTTTTTCTTCTTTAGAAAAAACCACTTTTTGCATTTCTGCAGGCCGCACATTGTTTGCAATAACGGAGCCCGCTCCTTGAACAATATTGGCTGTAGAACGATAATTTCGTTCTAACTTCACAATCGTCACTGGATGAAAATCTCGATGAAAATTGCGAATGATTTCAATGTTTGCCCCTCGCCAGCCATAAATGCTTTGGTCATCATCACCCACCACAGTCACATTATGAGAATCATTCATTAACAATTTTAAAAGTTCATATTGAACATCATTTGTATCTTGATATTCATCCACAATCACATATTCAAACTGACGAGCTAATTGAGCCGCTACTGTTGGGAGCCTCTGTAACATATCGACTGTATTGAGCAACAAATCATCAAAATCCATGGCGTTAGAATCCAGTAATTTTTTCTGATATGCTTTATAATAACCAGCCATCTTTTCTTCATCAGCAAAGTTTGCGTTTTTTTCAACAACGGCAGGAGTTTGTAAAACAAGCTTATATTGCCCACCAGGCAAACGCTCTTTTCTAACAGTGTTTTTATACTTAGAGATAATCGAACGGACTTTTTTTAGTTCATTCGCATCATAGGCTTCTCCAAGATCATTTTTTAGAATCTCTTTTAAAATTCGTTTTTGATCATCATCATCATAAATGGAAAACTGTGATGTAAAAGGCCAGCCTAGCGAAGCAATCGCTCCTGAACGATTTAGGCAAAGTCTTAGAATACGAACACAAATCGAATGGAATGTCCCCATCCAATTTAATTGGACAGGAGCTTTTAATATTTGATGTATGCGTTCTCTCATTTCCCGAGCGGCTTTATTAGTAAAAGTCACTGCAAGAATATGATTTGAATCCACTTGATGTGCTGAAATCAAATGAGCCATTTTATAAGTGATTGCTCTCGTTTTACCAGAACCAGCACCCGCCAAAATAAGCATTGGCCCTTGTATTTTAAGGGCTGCAGCGGATTGTTCTTGGTTTAATTCTTTTTTTAATAATACTTCATCCACAAAACAAGACATCAATCATCCTTTGTCGATGCCGAAAGAACTTGTTCTAGTGTGGTAAGACCATCTAAGGCCTTTTGAATTCCATCCATTCGAAGTGTAATCAAATTCGTTTCCTGTATCGCAACACGTTTAATATCGTCACCTGAAGCTCTTTTAAGAATTAGGTTACGAATAGTTTCATTAGGGACTAAAAATTCATAAATACCGCAACGTCCTTTATAACCAGAACCATCACATTTGGGACATCCCTTTCCATGATAGAACTGCATATCAGGAGTAAGATGAAGTTCATCGCGAAGCTCTTGAGGAATATCCAAAGGTTCCTTGCAATATTTGCATATACGTCGAACTAAGCGCTGAGCTAAAACCCCTTTGATAGCTGTAGACACCAAGAAGGGTTCCAAATCCATTTCAAGCAAACGAGGAAACGCGCCAGAAGCATCGTTCGTATGGAGTGTACTAAACACTAAATGGCCTGTTAAAGCCGCTTCAATGGCCATAGAAGATGTTTCTCTATCGCGCATTTCACCGATCATAATCACATCTGGATCCTGACGGAGAAGAGCTCGAATACCCGCCGCAAAAGTAAAGCCTGCAGCCACGTTAATTTGCCCCTGATTCACGCCATCCACATTCAATTCCACAGGGTCTTCCATGGTAGAAATATTAGTCGTGGAATCCAGAATTTCACGGATGGAAGCATAAAGAGTGGTTGATTTACCAGATCCTGTTGGGCCAGTCACAAGGATAATACCGTTAGGTAAATTAATCGCTTCTAAATACAACTTAAATACTCGTGGATCAAAACCCATATCCTTCAACGGGAATTGTCCTGAATTCGGGTCTAAAATACGCATTACAATTTTTTCAGCAACCCCACGTTTACGCAATGAAATAGGGAAAGAGCTCACACGTAAGTCCACCTCTCTTCCTCTGTATCTCACCGTAAAGCGACCATCTAAAGGACGCCTCTTTTCTGCAATATCCATTTTTGCTAAAAGCTTAATTCTCGATAAAATCTGAGCCATCAATCGAGCAGGAATTGGAGCCATCACTTGCAAATCGCCATCAATACGATAGCGTAATTTTAAATAAGTCTCTTGTGGTTCTAGATGGATGTCAGAGGCCCCACGAGCAATCGCTTCGTGAATCAATGTCGTTACAATCTTCACCACTTGCTGGCCTTCTTCATCGCTCAGCTCTGGTTCTTGATTATAGCCGTCTCGTTCTACCGTTTCTAATTCATCTTTGTCATCTGAAGCACTTAATAGAGAACTTAAGGTTTCATCAGCACTCACACGTTCCGCATATAGCCTTTCTATAGCAGCAGTCACATCTTTTTCAGAAGCCATGACTACATCTATATCCATTTGAGCCTTAAATTTAACGATGTCAATGACACGCATATTCGTTGGATCAGACATCGCAATTGTCAAGATTTTTTCTTTTGTGTTGACAAATAAAGGAACGACATTGTACCCACGACAAACGTGTTCAGATAAATACTTCACTACATCTGGATCAAAAGAAAAATTACTTAACGAAACATAAGGAATTTCAAACTGAATGGATAAAATTTCAATCAGTTTTTCTTCGGGCATAAAGCCAAGAGAAACAAGTGTTTTTCCTAAACGTTGGCCAGTCACTTTTTGTTGCTCTAGCGCCTTTTCCAACTGGGCTTCTGTAATATAGCCCTGCGCCATCAACATCTCTCCAATGCGCATTTTAGTCGTAGACTGCATCTGCACACCAAGAATATTGGTCAAAGTATCTTCACTCACCATTCCTAAACGAACAAGAATTTTGCTCAACATAATTCCCGTACGCTCTTGTTCACTCAACGCATGTTTGAGCTGATCTTCGTCAATGATTCCTTGACGAAGGAGTAATTCACCAATATTAGCCTTTGAATTTCGATTCATAAGTGCGACCACGATTGAGCGTTCATTTGTACCTTTACCCCTTGTGAATCCACTAGTTCAACGCCACTACCGACTTGAACTAAACCAATATCACAAACAGTACCAATCCTATCATTATTAGAATAGAATATACTATTTGAAAAGGAACTTGTAAAAAGAAGTTGATATTCTTCACCCCCATTTAGAACAAAAAGATCTGTTGACAAGCCATAATACTCACACATAGTCAAAACATCAGGATCCACAGGTAAATTTTCTTTTTCAATTGTCAATTTTACCCCAGAAGAGCAAGCGATATGGTTCAATTCCGAGCTTAACCCATCACTTATATCAATGCAAGCCGAAATAGCATTCATCTCAGCAAGAGCTTCTCCTGCATGTTCTTTAATGACTGGATTTAAATGATAATTCACAAGAGATCGCCATTTTTCTTTATCTTCTGGGTGATTCAAAAGAACCCAAAGACCCGCTGCCGATTTCCCTAGTGTGCCTTGAACATAAACACGTTCGCCAGGCTTTGCACTAGAGCGTTTTAACGGTTGTACCAAGGTTGTTTGTCCAAGGAGCGTTGTAGAAAAAAAGCCCACATCCCCGACCACTGTATCTCCACCTAAAAGACGGATACCGCGTGACCCGAATCCTTTTTGAAAAGCAAGAATTAAGGATTCTCTTTGAGATTCATTCCAATGACGATTCAACCCTAAGCCTAAGAAAGCAATCATCGGAAATCCACCCATAGCAGAAATGTCCGAGACGTTTGAAACAATATGCTTTTCTACGGCCTCTTCTATTGTGGAGAAGTCTAATCTAAAATGTGTATTCTCTACAGATAAATCTTTTGTAATAAGCCAACCATCTACACCTGCAGCATCATCGCCTGCGTCTAACCAAAAACGATGTTTGGGAGAAATCTTTGATAACGGGGGACGATGACTTAATAAATGATCAATCAATCGAAATTCACCTAAATCAGGAAATGCATAATGATTCTCTTCCATATACGTAAATTTAATGAAAAAAAAGACTTCTCCAATTCCTACTATACTCTAATGAGAAAAAAAAACTAGTTTTACAGGTAATGGGACATATTTTTTTTATTACGCTGGATTCCAGTTGCAATCTAGATGAAGTTGCTCAATGGACTCTTTTTTGGCTTTTAGACCATGACATGGTAGCAAATACAACGCTTTATACATGTAGTGGTTTAGAACAGGCGTATCGAGCTCTTGAAAAGCCTCTAAAAAATGGAAATTCTCCCGCTTTAATAGTCATTGACTACCCCATGCAGCCTAATGCTGAAATGACTCAATTTGTTCATCGTTTGCGTGAATGCATCCCCGAAACGTGGATTGTGGAATTTATTCCTCGTTCTATGCCAATGCCTTCAAATAAAGAAGAACATCTATTCTGGATTCCAAAACCAGTTTGTGAAGAAGATTGGACGGATGTATTAAAACACGTTTGTTTTCAAGCCGCTTCCCCTCAATGGTCCGAAGCAGAAAATTCTTCCCTATGATAAAAGGTATTAGTTACTTTGGAGTTCGACGTCCGAAATGGGCTCTTGAAGACATGAAAGAAATTAAAGAGCGAGGGTTTACTCACGTTCTACATACCTGGTCGGAAGAAGATCTTCTCTATTACCGTGATTCCATGCAAGAAATAATTGATGGTTCTGATGCTCTCGGTCTAAAAGTTTATGTAAACCCATGGGGTGTAGGTAGAGTCTTTGGTGGAGAAGCTTTTTCAGAACTCGTCGGCAGAAATTTTTCTATTGCGCAAAAAACAGTCGATGGAAAATCTAAAGTGGCAGCTTGCCCTAATCAACCAGAATTTAGACTTTACATGGATCAATGGATTGAAGCCGTTTGTAAAACCAAGGTAGATACCATCTTCTGGGATGAACCTCACTTTTATTTTGAAAAAGGGGCGCTCGATAATTGGGCCTGTTGTTGTGACCATTGCCAAAAGAAATTTTTGGACCAATATGGTTTTAAAATGCCCCTTTCATTAACACCAGAAGTAGAAACTTTTAGAGAAAATTCATTGATCGATTTCTTAAATGAAATGACGGAAAAGGTGCATCGATTAGGTAAAAGAAACTCTGTATGTCTTTTGCCACCATGGTTTCCTGCAGGCATAGAAAACTGGAATCGTATTGCAGAATTACCTTTTGTAGATGAAATTAGTTCTGACCCTTATTGGGAAAAGACAACCCCTTCTGAAACGATCAAAGAAAACTATCGAGAAATTTCTAAACGCCTATTATCCCTTGCTCAGAAATACAATAAAGACGCACAAATGTGGATAAAGAATTATCATATTGTAGAAGGGAAAGAATCTGATGTACGCCTCGCTACAGAGGAAGCTTATAATGCAGGAATACGCAATATTTTTGCTTGGTCTTATCGAGGATCAGAATACTTATCGTGGCTACGTTCCGATAATCCAGAATTGGTTTTTGAAACCCAAATCCACGCCCTTGAAAACCTTAGATAAAGTTACCAGTCTTCTTCTTCAGTAGAAGCATCCCCTGCTGGAGCTGGAGGAGGCTCAGAAACTGTTTCTGGAGCAGGTTCTACTGTGTTCTGTGTTTCTACTTGAGGTTGTACAGGAGTGTTTTCAACAGGGGCTTCTTCAGCAGGAGCTCTTTGAGTAGTAGTCTCTGTTTTCACAGGTTTTGAATTTGATTCTTCTTTTGTTGGAGTCACTGGAGCAGATTCGTCCATGCGCTGCACTTTCACTTCAGAAGGTTCAGAAGTTTCCACATTTCCTATATAATTACGAATGATACGAGGGGTAACAAAAATAACGAGATCTTTCTTTGTCACCGATTTCTTTGTGTACTTAAATAAGTTTCCTAAGATTGGAATGTCTTTTAAGAATGGAATTCCACTTTCTGACTCCACATTTTCATTACGAGTGAGTCCACCAATCACAACGGTTTCACCATCAGCCACAACAACCTTTGTTTTGGCTTCTTGAGTGCTAATCACAACTTCACCTTTAGTATCATAGTCATAAGAATTATTTTCTGGATGTAAATCTAAAAGAATCCGGTTATCACCAGATACATGAGGAGTCACTGTTAATTTAATACCTGTTTCTACAAGTTGTGTAGAGGATTCACCAGAATCATCAATCACACGAATCGAAATTTTATCACCCATAAACACTATGGCTTCGGTATTATCTAAAGTAGATACCTGAGGACTAGCTAATACTTCAGTAGAAGCATCACCCATAATGCTATTAATTGCAATTTGCAAATTGTTATCTAAAATACTTGCAGTTAAAGAAGTGGCGGCACCAGATAAGCCAGAAACCCCGTTATTTGGGAATGATTGAATTGCACCACTCGTTCTTGTGCCACCAACATTACTTCCCGCTGGCGTAGAAGCGACTCCAGGAGTTAAAGTGGCTGAACCCATTGCACTTGTCCAATCGACACCTAATTCACGAGCTAAATTACTATTGACAACAACTAATTTTGCTGTAATCATAATTTGTAGCGTTTCCATATCTAATTCATCTAAAGCATTTTTCATTTGAGAAATACGCGCATCTGTATCATAAACAATAATGGAATTACTGCGTTCCACTACCGTAATTTTACCTCTAGGTGATTTCATGCTTTCTAAAACACTCACTAAATCCTGAGCCTTCGCATGACGAATAGAAAAATTCTTACGAATCAAAGGAGATACTTGTTCACTTTGTTCTTCTTGTTCGGCAATCTTTTTCTGCTTTGCCTGGTAAGTAGCAAGCCTTTGAATGGTGATGTACTTGTCTTGAATTAACCATACTAAATCATGCAATTCACAAATAATATCTAGTGTTTCTTGCCAAGTCTTCTTGGAAACTTTTAAATTCAATTTTCCCTTTACTTCTGGAGCAAGTAAAATATCAACTCCAGCCGTAATGGAAAGTGATCTAAAAGCGGCGTCGAACTCAATGTCGACAAACGAAAAGTCATACAACTTTTTATTTGGAGCAACGGATCCCTCTGCAGGAGCAGCCCACAAACTAGCTACCATTATAAGTAAAATCGTTATCGATCGGATGATTGAATTCATTTTAAACTCCCATATTTGTCGGGCAAGCCCATGGAGTAACGACGACTGACTCCAAATTCTTGAATCAAGAACAGTACGTCTGTTGATGTAATTTTAAGCACTTTTCCGTTTAAGATCTTGTCGCCTTCTTTAACGGTATAAGAAATCGCTGGGTTTTTAGATTCTGCAAGGATAGCCATTGGTTCTTCTGTTTCCCATATAATACCAACCAATTCCACTTGATCAATATTAATTCCTTCTTCAACTAACCCTTTTATTTCTACAAATGGATCTCTACGGCCAAAAGAGCTATAAGTCACACGATCTTCTGAATTCTTCTCAAATCGAGAAACGATAGAGTCGAGATTTTCACCTTTCTCAAAAGCCATTTGTTTTAAGCGTTCTAATTGAATGCTAGATAATTCATCACGAAATGACACGGCTCTCTTATATACAAAACCTGTTTTATTCTTAAACTGAACTTTTTGAAATAAGCCTGTATTTTCAAGACTGACTAATCGATCTCCAAAAACTAAACGCTGTAATACTTGAGATTTTTGATTAGCGGAAGCAAATAATTCTATTTCTTCAGATACAACGATTAATTCTCTTGTTGTTGGACGTAAATAGAATGTCTGCGCTACAGAAACTAATTTTTTTGATTCTGGTTCTAACTTTTTAGCAAATGCATCAAATGAAGTCGTTGAAGATTTAGATCCAAGCCATTGACGTTCATGAATGCCATTGGGCTTTGCATGCCAATAGGATATTCCATCTATCTTTTTTTCAGAAAGCGTTTGCAAAATCAAAATACCATTTCTAACAAGTATCGAAGGTTCAATTCCTGGTTGAATCTCTAAATTCAAACCATAAGAATTCCAATATACTGATTTAACAATTGAACCCCGATTAATTTTGAATACTGGCGATTTAGAAGGGCCAGCTAAACCAATCGTAATCACCTGCTTTTTTAAAGGCCCCACATTTGATAAAACAATTTTATCATCTGTTACTAATTGAAATTGTTCTATGCCAAAACTGGATAAAGCAATCATCTCCTGAACGCCATCAATTAATGCTGATACAGGTTTTGATTCAGAAGAGCTTTTGAGTTCAGCAGTAGCTGCTTTTTCGGCATTCTTCTTTTCTTGTGCCGCCAGTTTCTTTTCTTTTAAAGACGCTTTTTCTGCCGCTTTCTTTTCTTCAGCAATGCGCTTTTTTTCTTCTAGGGCTAACTTGGCTGCAAGCTTCTTTTCTTCTAAAGCTGCTTGTTCTGCCGCTTTCTTTTCTTCAGCAATGCGTTTCTTTTCGTCCAGGGTTGACTTTGCAGCAAGCTTCTTTTCTTCTAAGGCCGCTTTTTCTGCCGCTTTCTTTTCTTCAGCAATGCGTTTCTTTTCTTCTAAGGCCGCCTTCTCTGCTGCTTTTTTTAATTCCTTAAACTTTTTAGTTAAAACCCATCCATTATCTTTTGCTTTTGGAAGAACAATCACAAAATCTGTCTGTTTTGAAAGCTCTATTTTATTTTTGTCCGATTTAATTAAATCACCAACACTAAATTCAAATTTTAGCAAGGTTGTCTTTTTGCTTTTCTCTTTAAATACCTTCATTTTCTGAATTAAAGGAGAAGTCGCACTTAAATCAAAAGAACCTTCCCCTAAAAGAAAATCTGTTTCTGAAAAAGCCACTGTCAAAGTTTTTGAAGAAGCTTCATACTTTTGGAAAAAGCTAGGTAGGTTTTTAGGCGAAACAAATTGGAAAACCAATTGACATGCCTCTTTTTGACATAGCAAGCTAACATCTTTTATTTCTGCAGCAAAAGAATAAGACGTTAAAAGGAACAAAAGAAGAAGGACTTTTATCTTTTTCATTGGGCAGCCTTCTTTGATGTGTAGGTGGTCAATTTAAAAGAAACTGAAACGGTAATGGGAGTCCATCCATGAGTTTCAGCCTTTTCGAGTTCTGTTGCAATACCTGAGTAACGCCCTAAACGCAAATCCGTAATGGATGTAGGGTAATTAAAATTAGCAATCTCAGCAAAAAGGTAGCCTAGCATATGGTAACCAGAATTTACGACAATAGAATACTTATTCTCAATGTAGTAATCTTTTGTTTCACGACCTTCTGGATTAAATTTCTGGATTTGTACACCAGAACTTCTTAACACGGCATATAAATCTTGCAAGCGAAGAGGCACTTTTTCTTCTTCAGGGAACATTTCTTTAAGGCGTTCAAATTCATTTTCTGCTTGTGCTAATCGAAGGCTCAACTCGGCAATTCTATTTTTCTGCACATTAATTTTAGCAAGATCATCTTGAGCTTTACTTAATTGCTGTTCTAAATCTTGTTTCTTTATTTCAAAAGCTTTCCATTCATATTCATAAAACGCAAAAGCACCACCACCAAGTAGTAATACAATTAAAATGGCAAAAATATTCTTTTTATCTTTCCAATCAAAATTACCCATACCTATCTAGCTCCTTCCAGGCCGAGGTCCTGTTTGATTGATGCTTTAATAGTAAAATTATAGGTATCTTCTGCGCCAGTTTTCGTAGTTGCAATGGAAATTAAACTAACGGCACTAATACTGACTTGCTTTTCAAGCTTAACCATGTATTCTGCCACTTCAGAAAAATCAAAAGTGAACCCTTTTAGCTCCATTTCATTAGCCCCAATCTGATTTAAATTCGTAAGCCACATATTAGGAGGTAAAATGGAAGATAAGTTTTCAAAAAGAATAACCCATCTTTTCTTACTGACTTGTATTGATTTTAATGCATTATTTTTTTGAGCAATGACAGATAGTTTATTATCAAGCTCCGTAATTTTATTCAGTAATGGTTTTTCTTTTTCCACTTCTGCAAGTGTGGATTGTAAATTATTTTCTAGTTGAGAAGTAACATCTTGCATATGAATCTTCAATAGGAAGATTAATACTAGTACAACTAATAAAGCCACTATAGGCCAAATAATACGTCGATCTAAAATCCAAGATAAATCATTCTTAACCTTCCTATATTCAGCAGGAAGTAAATTGATTTCAACACAAAGTTTATTCGTTTTCTCTGCCATTAGAATTTCCTCATGGCATACCCAAGAGCGGGAGCGTAAATATTTACAAGTGCTTTTGAAAGCCCTGATTCACCAACGACTTCTGGTGAACAAGAAACCTTTTCAAATGGATTAAGAGCTTCTGTAGGAATTCCAATTCGATCCTCTATGTACTCGCATATTCCAGGAAGGCTCACTCCCCCTCCACTCAATAAAATCTTACTTGGCTTTTCTCCCGATTCGGAGTTAGAAAAATAACGAATGCCAAATTCCAAGGCACCAACTACTTCTTCAAAAGCAAGTTGCATTGCAGACTCAACATCTGCTTCAGAAAATCCGTCTATCATCACAGGTTTTTCGCTTTCAAACATTTCATGACATTTTGCAGCATCGATCCCCAGATGTCGGCACAGCATATTAATCACGGATTCCATAGAACCACTTGTCAATGCACGCGTAGAATGAAAGAATCCTTCCATTAAAAATACGATGCTAGCCTTTTTTTCACCAATATTGAAAATGGCAACCGTCTTTTTTTTCTCTTCTTCTTCAACAGACGACATATACACATTCGCTAAAGCAAAGACATCGACATCAATCGCATTTAGGCGTATATCGGCATCCTTGTAAAAACCCGCCCATGAATCTAACATGGCGTTTTTAGCAGCGACAATATTGACTTTAATTTCACCTTCTTGTCGATCGTAAACTTGATAATCTAAGATATTATCTTGATCGTCAAAAGGAGGACGAGCTTGTGCGGTCTGAACAATGATTGCATCTTCATTCCCATTCTTTGGCACTTTAACAGTTAGCTTATCGACAAGCACTCCAGATGCACTATTAATCCCAGCGACGATATCTACTTTTTCTCGGTCACCGACTTGCCTTGCCATTATTTTAGACAAAGCATCACGTAATTTTTCTGCGTCTCGAATTTCCCCATCTTCTAATGTCTTTTCTGGTAAACGTTCCAAATCAACAGCTGTGACTTGAATATTTCCTCGATGACCATGAAATACTCGAACTAGTTTGATACTGTAATGACCAATATCAATTCCGACCGTTTGTCGATCGCCAAGCATATGTGAAAAAAAATCAGAAGCCAAAATATACTCCGACGGGAAACATTATCATCTAATTCTACCTTTCGCAAACCCGAATGTCAAGCAAAAAATACATAACTCCTTGAAAAATAATTAGTTAGCCCTATTTTTAACCTCAATAATCAGGTCTTTTTCTTTTTATGAACCTGAAATATGTACTGAAGAACCTTTTCTTGTATTCGACCAAATTCACCAGAAAAAGAAGCTGTGTATAAATACAAATCTGGATATTCTTGTCTTTTTTTGCTTAATTTGCGTAAAATCTCAATTTTTACTCGATCTGAACCAAAACTAGGTAAACTAAATTGAATTTCAATATCACGTGTAGGTATTTCACTTATGGGTAAGCCAATTAAAATACCACCCGCAGACAAGTCAAATAAAAAACCTTCCAACTTGGAGGAATGAGAAATAAAAGCTTGTACTGGAATTAAGACTTGTTCTCGAATCCAACGTCTTAATTGAAGTTTTTCAAAGTCAACTATATGTGAGAGCTCTAGTTCATTTGAACTTACTTTTAATACTTTAACTTTACCAGAATAAACAGCCTCATCTGGTTGAGTCCAACGCATAGAGATAATGGAACCTTCCAATGAAGGGTAAAAGTTCTCTCCCCAAATTCCTGAGAATTTTACCTTCCAACTTTTTTCATCAACAGCAATAACTTCCGTATGTTCTTTATCTGACTTTGAGTTTGATAAAAGAGTGACCTTAATCCCTGTTACAAATTGTCTTGAACTGGTTAAAATGCAATTCTTATGATTGACTGTAAAGCCTAGCTTTTCACGTAAAGAAGAAACCGATTGTAATGTTTCCGTGCGAATCTGATTGATTTTCCTAAACTCATAAAATCGATTCACCGCTTCTTCAAATAGAATGGATGAATTAAAAACGGCGTCTTTATTCGAAAAAGAAGATTGACGTACTATTTTTTCAATCGTATGCATCTCTTTTTCAGTTAAACAAAGAAGCTTCTTTTTGCTTTCAAAACTTTGACTCCCGAACATTTCTTCACTTTCTCGCCGTTTTTCACTACGATGAATTTCTATTAATACCAAGAGAAGTAGTAACAAAATAGTTACCACTCCAATCCATATTAAAACGGCGGGGTCTATCATACTCAGACCTGAGTCCAAAGACCCTGAATATACGAACCTTTTATGGCACTTGGTATTTGATTGTTTAGAAGAGGTGTGTTTTGAACTGCCCCTGAAAGAATCTTTGGCGACACTACACTTGGCTCCCTAGGATCTAGAAGCACCAAATCTATATTCGACCTCTTCTCCATCTTTTGAAGCCCCGCACAAGCGATTTTCGCTGGATTGAACGAAAGTAAATCCAGCGCCCGTCGTTCGCCGACGTGGTCTACCAATGTAGACCAAATCGCTGGTAATGCGACTTCTAATGAAATAGCACCAGCAACGGCATCTTCAAAATTCACTTCTTTTTCTTGACGAAGAACAGGTGTGTGATTACAACTGATGGCATCAACAACGCCACGTTTGAGGCCATCCCAAAGAGCTTGTTTATCTTGAGGAGAACGAAGTGGAGGGATGAGATTAAAATGAGAATCCAAATCAAAAAGAACGTGATCATCAAACAATAAGTGATACAATCCAACATCACAGGTTACATCTAACCCACGAGCTCTCGCTTGTTCAATTAAGTTTAAGGACTCTGCGCATGTAATTTGTTTTAGATGAATTGGCACTTTTAAGAAAAGAGCTGTTTCTAAAATAGTATGAACGACAATGGTTTCAGCAATTCTAGGAATTCCCTTCATGCCAAGAACATCTGCGACGTCGCCTTCGTGAACACAACCCGCACTGCGTAAAGAAAGATCCAGAGGCAAAAAGAAGAATCGCTTCGATGACATCGCTCCATATTCCATCGCTAAGCGTAAAAAGCGAGTCGTTGCATTTAAGTGATTACCATCTCCAAAACCAGAGACCCCACAAGAAGCAAGTTCTAGCATTTCGGCGAGCTGTTCACATTTATAGCTTTTACTAAAAGAGCCTAAAATAGAAAGCTGAAATCCACTTTTAGAAAATACTTGTTGTATAGCACTTAGCTTTTGAACATCATCAATTGGGTTGGCACTGCTCTCATAGAGCCCACCATAAAAGCCTCCACGGCGCATGGCAGTATAACCATTTTGAAAAGTATAGATGTCATCTCGAAGAGGTTCTTGAAAATCAAGACCTAAAGCAAAAAGCGCGGGCAAAGCAAGAGCTCCGTTCCCTTCTATTTCAATCGCTCCTTCAATGGATTCTCCAACCCAACGTCCATCGACTAGATTCATGGTGGTCAACGGTTGAAACGATCCTTGAACAAAAGGACGAACATTTTTTAGAATCACTTTATTCACTTGCACGCCCTCCCGAAAGAAGAAATAACACAGCCATACGAACAGCAACGCCATTAGTCACTTGTTCTAGAATAACAGATTGATCACTATCAGCCATCTCAGAATCGAGTTCTACTCCTCGATTAATTGGTCCTGGATGCATGATTAAAGCGGAAGGACTTGCTTGTTCTAAAACATCTCTAGTAATTCCAAAGAAATTACGATATTCACGCATACTAGGTAAAAGCGAATCATCCATCCGCTCTTTTTGTAAACGCAATGCAATGACCGCATCGGCTTCATGAACCGCTTTACGAACATCTTGTTCAAAATGAACACTGTTAAAAAATTCTCTATTACGAGGAGCTAGTGTACTTGGAGCACAAAGCGTAACATGAGCCCCCATGGTAGTTAAACCCCATAAGTTAGAACGAGCTACTCGACTATGACGAATATCTCCAATAATAGCGATCCGTTTATTTTTTAAGGAGCCAAGATGCTGTTCAATCGTCAACATATCCAATAACGCTTGAGTGGGATGTTCATGAGCACCGTCTCCAGCATTCACAATAATCGCCTTACTATGATCTGCTAAAAATTTAGGGACACCAGTCCCTTTATGCCGCACCACCACTAAATCAATTTTCATGGCTTCAATATTTCGCAAAGTATCTAGGAGGGTTTCACCCTTTTTTACACTTGAGTTGGAAGTAGTAAAATTGATTGTATCTGCTGAAAGTCTTTTTTCTGCGAGTTCAAAACTCGTTCTGGTTCGTGTACTATTTTCAAAAAACAAATTGACGACCGTAACGCCTCGTAATGAAGGGACTTTCTTCACTGGACGTTCTAACACCTGACGAAAATCCATGGCCGTATCTAAAATGGTTCTAATATCTGATTGAGATACTCCTCGTAAGCCAAAGAGATGTTTTATTTGCAATGTACTCATTATTCACCCTCCACTTCGACTAAATAGACAGAGTTTTCTTGATCCATTGGCTCTATTGAAACTCGAACTTCTTGATTCACAGCGGTTTCAACAACTAAACCAACGCAATCGGGGGCTATCGGTAATTCACGATGGCCGCGATCGACAAGAACACAAAGACGGATTGCCGATGGGCGACCTAAATCCAAAATAGATTGCATTGCCGCTCGAACAGAACGCCCTGTATATAAAACATCATCGACAAGAATAATTTCTTTTTCTTCAACAGACGTAGGCATCGCCCTGATTCTCATTTCGGTGTTTTGAATGCGTTTACGATAATGAAAGTCATCTCTATAAAAAGTGGCATCAATGCTCCCTAAAGGAATTTTCTGACCATACTTTTCGGATAAGCGAGCTGCGAGTTTTTCGGCAAGAGGAATACCTCGAGTAGCCATTCCTAAAACAATTAAATTTTCTGGAGAAGGATGCATTTTTGCCAATTTAGCGGCCATTTCATCTAAAGCCCATTCCATGGACTTAGCATCTAGTAAGAGTCGAATGCGTTTACAGTTATCTTTCAAAAGGGGCTCCTTTTATTCAGTGCCTTCTGAACACATCAATTTAGTTTTTTAAATGCCCTATGTACTAATTTCTTATAAAAAAATGCGTTTTTAATCATCAAAAGTAATTCCAGTTTCCTCTCTTCTTTAAGATTTGTATATTTGATTTTACTTTTAAAATTCGGAGATTTTATGTTTAATCAGTTAGATAAAGCTCAAAGCGGCGAAACCATCGCTATTATTAAAACCAATCTTGGTGAAATGCGTGCCCGTCTATTCCCTGAAATTGTGGGAGAGGCCGCCGAAAACTTTATAGAACTAGCTCAACAAGGCAAGTATAATAACGTTCCTTTTCATCGTATTATCAATGGTTTTATGATTCAAGGCGGTGATTTCACCAACCGTAATGGTACTGGTGGTCATGCAGCTAAAGGACCACGCTCCAATATTGGCGATCGTTATGACGTTCGCTTAACTCACCTTCGCGGTGCCTTAAGTTGGGCTAAAACTTCTTTACCTAATTCGATTGGAAGCCAGTTTTTTATTGTTCATCCCGAAAATGGAACTCATTTTTTAGATCATCCACAGAACGGTGGCCCTGCTGAAGGCTATTCTGTCTTTGGGCAATTGTTTGATGGTTTTGACGTTCTTGACGCCATTGCCTCCGTTAAAACAGACCGAAACGATCGTCCTTACGAAGATGTTTTAATTGAATCGGTTAAAATTGAAAAAATGGCATAGCCTTTTTTCCTTTCGCCCTTGACAAAAAAACTTTTTTTTGTTCATATTGCTCTACCTTGGGGTTATAGCTCAGTTGGTAGAGCATCACGCTGGCAGCGTGAGGGTCTGCGGTTCGAATCCGCATAGCTCCACGAAAAAGGATCTTCGGGTCCTTTTTTTATTTCTATATTGAAATCGTATTTTTTTTCGGGGAATCGACATGCATCGCTTATTCTTGTTATTGCTTTCTTTCATTTCTATGGGAACCGTTTTTGCTGCGGACTATTCTCCTTTTAATAGAGACGCGTATTTAACCTCTTCTTTTGCTGAAAATAGAGGGAGCCGCTATCACGCTGGAATAGATTATTCCACTGAAATGGAAGAAGGTTGGCCAATTCTTGCCCCAGAAGATGGAGAAATTCAAGACATTAAAGTATCCCCTTTTGGCTATGGAAAAGTCCTTTACTTTAAAGGGAAGAGCGGGATGTTATGGGTTTTTGCCCATTTAAGCGAATTTAATGAATCTATTCAACAACTTGTGGATCGTCGCCAATCCTCTGAACGTCGAAACGATGTATCTATTATTCTCCCCGATTTAGACCGTGTCAAAAAAGGAGACACTCTAGCCTTCTCTGGAAGTACTGGTATTGGTGCGCCTCACCTACATATTGAAACACGAATTACAAAAGACAAAATTATTTCTCCTTGTCAATATGGAGTACAATGCCTCGATACCATTGCTCCTTTTATTTTAGGTGCGGCGGCATGGCGTAATACGCAAGTTGTTTTAACAGATGAACAATCTCTTCAGAATGGCTGCCTCGCTGTTCCTAATGAGGATACTCCTCTTAGACTCGCTTTTAAGATTGTCGATTATAGTCGCTACCCACTAGAAAATCCAATGTCCATTAGACGCATTGAACTCAAAGTAGAAAAGCGTTCTTTATACAAACGCGTAAAAGACACTCTATCATTCAACTCCATGCTTAAAATTCGAGATGAGCTTCTTTGGGCAGAAGAGGTGGATACTGCCGGAGACTGGCATTTAATGTTAGGCGCTCTACCTACAGAAAGAACAATCCGCCTCGAAGTGGAAGATTATTCTGGCAATGTTTCTTTTAGAGATTTTACTCTTCAACCATCTTGTTCCACAGAAACTAAAGTCAAATACTTTAAGCAACAAGATTCTATTCTATTTACTTTTTTATCTAGAGCTTACTTAAATTTAGGCGAATGTTCTAAAGCTCAATTTGAATTAAAAGACAGTCAAAATAAAACATTAGCTTATGATTTATGTACGCTTTACCCTCAAACAGAAACTCCTGTGGCTCACTTTTTTGAAAAATTTCCAACAGGCTCCAAGATCCTTGTAAAGCCCAATACTGGTAGGAACAATCGAGAAATTTTATTGTACCCTCTTGATGGAGAGCTTCAATCTAAAATTGAAATTCAAAAGCCTTATTTCTTAACTTCAAAGATTAAAGGTCTAAAAAATAAATACATCAAGCAAGTTATCGCCATTCAAGAAACGGTAAAAGACAGTATTACTTCCATTGAATTTCACCCCAAAGGGCTTCAATTTTTTAAGAATTGGCATCTTTGTTTTGACTCCACCTATATTAAAAATCCAATTTTCTGGCTTGGGGAAACGTCAAGAGAATGGTTTGTTTTTTCTAAACAAATTAAAGAAAAAAACAATCGCTGCATTGAAACCAATGAACTGCGAGACATAGCCTCCATTCCAGATTCGATAGCTCCTGCACCAGGAGTGCCTTATTTTAAGAATGAAAGACTCCGTATTCCCGTTATAGAACAATATGCTGGTATTCGTAATGGTAATTCCTTTAAGGTTTATTCTTTAGAAGAACCCTGGATTACTGCAGAATACGATTCTGATCCTAAAGAACTGGTGATTAAAAAAGAATTATTACCCCCCACTGGAGATTCCATTTCGGTATTCATGCAAGACGTTTTAGGTAATGCAAAAACCTATTCCATTATTATTCCAGAATAATCTCATTTAATAAATCTTAAAATCAAATTAGCCTCTTTACAAAAAAGTTTAGAGGCTTTTTTATAGACTATAATCCAATCTTAAAATAAAACTAAATAATTATAAATCCTTATACTGAAGCCAATGGCTCTCGTTTAAGGCTGCTCGAATTAGATTATGAATACGTTCTCTATGATTTGGAAAATCAACTGGATGTAAGGCAATTCTTGAAACACCAAAAGGAATTCGAAGTAAGAAATAACCATAATTAAAAGCAATGGGAATCAATGGTTTTAATAGACCAGCAAAACTAATCGCTCCTGAAAAGTAACGTCGAGTCTTTGTTTGAATTGAAAAGCGCCCTTCATAAATCATCTCTTCTTTTAACACTTGTGATGATAAAAATGGATTATCATACCATGCAGGAGGCACAAAAGCTTTTGGCTTTTCTAATTCTAGTTGATTCCAAAAAGAGAGTGCTCTTTTGAATAGAGTAGCTGAATCGGCTTGATTTAAGCCTGCAAACTCCGCTTCTCCATGAGTGAGAATATGTGCCAAACGTCCTTGATAAGAGAGGCGATGTGAATCGATTGAAAAATGAGAGCATCCATGCAACAATAATTCATAACCCTCTTGCTGCCATTTTTTTAATTGTTTTTTAAATGCATCGAAGCGTTCAGAAGAGGCGGTTTTTGGGTCTGGAATAATAAGCAAAGCAAATGGAGTTCCCGCTAAAAGACGAATTTCTTCTAGCCATGGGGATATCGTATCAAAATTTTCGATACTAATATCATGAAAGCTTAATAAACATTTTTTTTTCTTATTCCACATATGTTAATTGACTTCATATAGACTTTTCTTATAACACTATTAAGAGTACCTCTAAAATGAATTTAATAAAAAAAAGTCTCACCCGTACTTTTCCTATCGATATCACAAGCTGTTTAACGTGGCGTGATTACCGTAAAAAGGTGCCATCATGAAGTAATCTCAATATAAGAAGCCTCTTTTTTTTCTCGACCTCTCATTAGAAAATTAGATTTTATTAACTTTGCTTTTATGAAATACCATATCGCTACATTTGGCTGCCAAATGAACGAATACGATTCTGGGTTATTATCTAGTCTGCTTGAAGGCGTTGGCTGTCAAGCGACAAGCAATACAGAAGAAGCGGATTTACTCTTTTTTAATACCTGTTCTATTCGTGAAAAGGCAGAAGAAACAGCTATTGCTAGAGTTTCCCAGTATCAATGTTTTAAGCGTAAAAATCCAAAATTAAAAATCTTTATTGTCGGTTGTATGGCAAAAAACAAAGGGAAAGACTTGTTTAAGAAACTCCCTTATGTCGATTACATTATTGGTCCTGACCATTATAAAGAAATCCCAGAAATTATTTTAAAGCATAAGCATAGACATTTATTTATTGATTTTGATGAAACGGAAAATTATCAAGGGTATTACGCCAAATTACAAACGCCTTATAGTACCTCTGTTTCCATTCAAAGAGGATGCAATAAAAGATGTAGCTATTGCATTGTTCCTTATGTTCGCGGGAAAGAGAAATATCGCGACGCTATTGATGTTCTCGCCGAAATCCAACGTGCCGCAGATCAAGGTGTATCAGAAATCATGCTTTTGGGGCAAACAGTCAATGCCTATCATAATGAGAATATTTCTTTTGCTACCCTATTAGATAAAATTTCACAAATCAATGGTATAGAACGTATTCGCTTTACAAGCCCTCATCCTAGACACTACAACGACGAACTTCTCGACGTGTTAATATCTAATCCAAAGATTTGCAATCACGCCCATTTGCCTCTTCAAAGTGGAAGCGATGCTATCTTAAAAAAGATGAGACGCCAATATAATGTAGAGCAATTTCTATCGATTGTAGAACGTCTTCGTAAAAACAATCCTCTATACGCGATTACCACAGATATTATCAGTGGCTTTGTTGGAGAAACAGACGACGATTTTGAACAAACTCTTAATGTCGTACGCGAAGCCGAGTTCGACAATGCGTTTATGTTTATTTATAGCCCTAGAGCAGGGACCGAATCTTTCCAAGAAAAAGAAACCCTCTCTGAAAAGGAAAAATGGGGACGACATGAAAGACTCGTTGTGATTCAAAATGAAATTATTTCAAAACGAAATAAGCTCATGTTTAATAGAGACGAAAAAATCCTTGTCGAACGCCCCTCTACGAAAGATCCAGAAGAATGGGTTGGTAAAACAGATAATTTCAAAAAAGTGATTTTTAAGCCCAATCAGATTGTTCATCCCGGAGATTACGTTGTATGTCATATCAATGATATCCGCGGTTGGACTCTTCGAGGCGAAATTGTAGGAGAATGATATGTTTCGAATTCTATTATTATTTGTGATCACATTATCTTATGCTCAAACGGTTTCTTTAGCAGATGCTCAAAAGGCTTATTTATCTGCCAATTGGTCAGAGGCGGCTAAATTGTTCAACACCGTTTGCCCTCAACTTGATAAAGACAAACAGTCTGAATGCGTTTTATGGACCATTCTTTCTTTAAGCCAAACAGGCAAAATGGAAGACTTCTCGAGTGCGATTAAAAAGCTAGATAGCTTAATTCAGGTATCCTCTCCTCAAGAAGCCATATACACAGACCTTTATATGACAAAGGCTCAATTTGAACTTTATCTAAACAAACTAGACCTATCGGTAATAAGCTTAAAGCACGCCATAGAAACAAGCCGACCATCACAACATGCCGTTTTGTTAAAAGTCTGTTCTGCTATTGAAAAAGCTTATAACAAACCTGAAGTGAAAGAACTATGTCTTAAATTACAACCGTCGGATGAAGTTCATACGACTTTATCTTCCAGTGTTATAGGATCTTCTTCTTCAAACGTTGTCACAAATGTCCCCTCTAAAGACGTTCCAAGTATGGAGGAATGGATTTTACAATTAGGCGCATTTAGCCAAAAAGAGAATGCCTTATTACTTATTAATAATTTGAAGAAAAGAAATATTTCAACCCAAATTAGAGAAAAGATAGTCTCAGAGAAAACGCTTTACTTGGTTCAATCAAAACCATTTAATTCTGAATCAGAAGCAATTGACTATGGAAAAAAATTTTTTACACCTTTAAACATGGAATTCAGAGCACTTAAATGGGAATGATTGCTTTTTGTTTACATCAAAATGACTCTTTTTCCTGCAAAAACTTAAAAACTGTGCTATATTTGGTGTACACCCTAGCCGGGGTGGTGAAATTGGTAGACGCGCTGGACTCAAAATCCAGTAGAGGTAACTCTGTGAGGGTTCGATTCCCTCCCCCGGCACTATTGATTTATAATTTATGAGGTCAAGATGGCTCATTGGTTGAAAGCGATTCCGGCAATCTTAATTTTAAGTGCTCTCTCCTTTGCGCAATATGATTACGATTCTGAAGGAGAATCAGAAGCAACTGAAACATCTTCAGAAATAGAAGCACCTGCACCAGAAACTACCGGTTCGGCAACAGCGACTGGAGATGAATGGGATGGCTTTCGTATTGAAGAAATGGGTCTAACTCAATGGGAATTTCAACAAGCTAAAGAAGGTGGGGTTTCAAGAGATAAACTCACTCAATTAGTGGAACTTGGAATTCGTCCTACAGAATATCTACAAAAGCCTTGGTTACGCCTTGGTGTTGGTGAAGATGTTTGGCTCGAACAAAGAGCTCAAGGTCTTGAGGATTCCGACATCGACCGTTCTTATCGTAACAAAAGTGATCAACAAAATTTAGCCTACCTATCCATACTCGTTCCAAGTCTTTACCAATGGAAAACAGGTTCCACTTCAACAGCTATTTGGATTGATGTTCTCTGGGCTGCTGGTGTCGGATCGGCCATATTCTTGGGCGTAACCGAACCTGATGAAAAAACATGGATATACGCTTTAATTCCTATTATTGGAGCTCATGTTTGGTCTTTTGCAGATGCATTCTTTGGTACTCAATGGGAAAATAATCCTGACGCTAATCGTTTCAGTTTTGGAATTCTCCCCACTTTTGATAAAGGCGTTGCAGGCGGTATAGATAAAGGCATTACAGGCCTTATGCAAATGCGCTTTTAACACTTAAATTGAAAATGCAGATAGAATTACTTAAAGCAAAAATTCATCGCGCAACAGTCACTGATGCGAATCTTAATTATGAAGGTTCTATTACAATAGATAAAACCCTCATCGATGCCGCAGGCATTTTACCTTACGAAAAAGTTGGAATCCTAGACATTAACAATGGCGCCCGCTTTGACACTTATGTAATCGAAGGCGAGCCTAACTCTGGAACCATTTGCTTAAATGGCGCTGCTGCTAGGCTAGTTCAACCTGGAGATTTGATTATTATAGTTGCCTACGTTTCTCTGACCCCAGAAGAAGCGAAAAACTGGCATCCAGTTGTCGTGCGTGTTAATGCAAACAACAAAATTATAGCCTAGTCTCCCCTTTTTAATCACTCTTTTATTTTTTCTTTTTACAGAAATTCTAATTTTTAACTTGTGATTGATCGACTTCTTATACTTTTATTTTCATTAGTAACCCTTTTTATTTTTTGGGGTTGTAAAGAAGAAAAGCCTCCTGTGACGGAAGCTCGCTCTTATAGTGGTTCTGTAGAAGTTCTAAATAGCTGTGGTAAAACTGGAGCGGCTTCTCAAATGACCCTTTTTCTTCGAAATAAAGGATTTGATGTGGTTCAATATCGAAACGACCTTTTACAAAATTATGAGGAAACAATTATTGCCATTCGTAACCCTCAATGGGAAGGCGCAGATGCCTTGAGTCAAGCATTAAGAACAAAAAATGTATTACAATTAAAAAGCAAACGAGCACATGTAGATGCGACCGTTTATATAGGCAAAGACTTTAACAAAATCATCGAACAGGGAACACCATGAAAGAAAAAAAATCCACACCTAAATCAAGTGTAAAAAAAGCAACTGTTAAAAAAGCAGCTGTTAAAAAAGCTGCCCCTGCAAAGGCTGTGAAAGCTCCTGCTAAAAAAGTAGCGCCTGCAAAGGCTGTGAAAGCTCCTGCTAAAAAAGCTGCCCCTGCAAAAGCTGTAAAAGCTCCTGCTAAAAAAGTAGCGCCTGCAAAAGCTGTAAAAGCTCCTGCTAAAAAAGTAGCGCCTGCAAAGGCTGTGAAAGCTCCTGCTAAAAAAGTAGCGCCTGCAAAAGCTGTAAAAGCTCCTGCTAAAAAAGTAGCGCCTGCAAAGGCTGTGAAAGCTCCTGCTAAAAAAGTAGCGCCTGCAAAAGCTGTGAAAGCTCCTGCTAAAAAAGTAGCGCCTGCAAAGGCTGTGAAAGCTCCTGCTAAAAAAGTAGCGCCTGCAAAAGCTGTAAAAGCTCCTGCTAAAAAAGTAGCGCCTGCAAAAGCTGTAAAAGCTCCTGCTAAAAAAGTAGCGCCTGCAAAAGCTGTAAAAGCTCCTGTAAAAGTGGAGAAAACTTTTTCGGAAGCTGTTTCTATTGCAGCAACTTCATTATTTGAATTACGTGCAGAAAAAGTTCAACTCATCGATCTTCGTGGTGTAAACGATGTGGCAGACTATTATATAGTCGCTACTTGCACAAGCGAAGCTCAAATGCAAGCCATTTTAAATGAACTTACTAAAGAATTTAAAGCAAAAAACATACAGACCAAAGGAATCGAATACAAGAGTGGTGTTCAATGGGCTGTATTTGATGCTGGCTTTGAATTAATGGTTCACCTTTTTGAGGAAACCAAACGAGAAGAAATTCAAATGGATCGTCTTTATAGCGACGCCGCCATTGAAACCCTTGAAGAAAAAGACTTTATTAAAGAGACGACAAAGAATAAGGCTATAACAGAAGATGATTTCATTTGAGCAATCCATTGCAGCTGCGGTTGCAAAAACAGATACTTTTTCAGAAGAAGAAGTTTTACAGCTTCTGACAATTCCGCAAGAAACCACTCACGGTAATTTTAGTTTACCTTGTTTTGCTCTTGCGAAAAAAATGCGTCTAGCTCCTAAAATAATTGCAGAAACCCTCGCCACAAAAATTGAACTTCCTCAGGGAATTTCTAAAGTAGAACCCGTTAACGGTTATCTAAACTTTTTTATCGAGCGTTCGTTTTTAGCTTCTTCTGTACTCACTCATATAGAAGAAAAAGGCTTAAGTTACGGCCATGCTTCTCCTAACCATAAAACGGTGATTATTGATTATAGTTCACCTAATATTGGGAAAGAATTAGCATTCCATCATCTTAGATCTACTATGATTGGCAATAGCTTATCTCGGATTTATAAAGCGAATGGTTATCACGTAGAACGCATTAACCATTTAGGCGATTGGGGCACTGCTTTTGGTAAATTAATTGTAATGTACTTAAGAGAAGGTCGCTCTTTAGAAGATGATGTTCTTGAAAATTTAACCGTCAAAGAATTGAATATACTCTATGGTTCTTTTTCAAAAATTAGTAAAGAATATCCTGAACTTGAAAATGAAGCAAGAGCGGCATTCACAAGGCTTGAAGAAGGAGATTCTCTTTATAGAAAGCTCTGGAGTGCGTTCAAAAACGCTACCTTAAAAGAACTCCTAAGAATCTATTCTATGATGGGCGTCTCTTTTGATCACTATACGGGAGAATCTTTTTTTGAAGATAAAATCCCAGCTGTGCTTGATGAATTACGTGAAAAAAATCTTCTTATAAAAAGCCAAGAATTAGATGTGGTTATGCTTGATGATTTTGATTTGCCGCCATGCTTAATTCGTAAAAGTGATGGGAGTACGCTTTATGCGACTCGAGATCTCGCTGCCGCGCTTTATAGAAAAAAAGAGTACCAGTTTTCCAAATGCCTATACGTAGTTGATTTAGGTCAATCACTTCATTTTAAGCAAGTGTTTCATGTCTTAAAAAAGATGAATTACGATTGGTATCAAGAAATGGTCCATATTCCTTTTGGTGTTATTTTACAACAAACAGAAGAAGGAAAATGGGAAAAAGGGAAAACACGCTCAGGAACAGCGAGCTTACTTCGCGACGTTATTGAAGCAGCCAAAGAAAAGATCCTTTCTTTTATTAACGAAAAGAATCCAGATCTTGAAAATAAAGAAGAGATTGCAACTCAAATCGGAATCAGCGCTCTTACTTTTAATGACTTAAAAAACAGAAGATTAATGGACGTTAAATTCGATTGGGATTCTGCTTTGAGCTTTGATGGTGCCACTGGTCCTTATGTTCAAAATGCTCATGTTAGACTTTGTAGCATTATGCGAAAAGCAGGCTATACTTCTAAAATGGAAGATGTTTCTTGGGATACTCTAACAGACGATGCCGCTTATGAACTCATTAAAGTTTTAAGTCGCAAAGGGAGTACCATTGCAAAAGCTTGTGAAACAGATGAGCCTAGCATGTTAGCCCAATATGCTCTTGAAATTGCAGAAGCTGCTCATCGTTTTATCCATCAAGATCGAGTTCTTGGAAGTGCAGAAGAAAAGTCAAGGCTATTCTTAGTTCAATCCACGCAAATTGTTCTTGAAAATGTTTTAGATCTTTTAGGGCTCTTCCCTATTCGGCAAATGTAATTCTTGCAATTACAATTCCAATTCATCCTATTATATTAAAGACTCTCTTACGAGAGTCTTTTTTTATTTTATGTAAATTATCGACACCATTATATTATTGACGGAAAATTATTTTCATAGAATCGAATTTCATATCGCGAGCGATTTAATCCAATACACTTTATTCTCAAACAATCATTATTGTCAGAGACCGTATTGCTTTTGCATTAAGATATGTTGCAGGCAGTATGTGCACTTATGTTTATGCATCTAGTGCAATGCATTTTTTTGAACACAAATTCAAAATCACAAATCAAACGATACTTTATCTCTAAAAAAACAATAAAGCTCAACGAAGAATACTATTTTTGAGGCAAAGGAGCGTTTGTATGCATCTATTTTTTCTCATTTTATTCATCGCTATTTCTCTTCACGCCGCTGTAGTGGAACGTTCTGACATCAGCTCTGTTTGGTCTTCTCATTTTGTTGATTTTGCAATCGCTACCGATTCTGCAGCGGAGCTACAATACGTCAGCTTTTATGATAAAGACAGAAAAATGACTATTGCCATGCGTAGTCTTTCTTCAAATGATTGGCAATTTAAAACGCTTCCACAAACTACTGGATGGGATAGTCATAATTATATAGCCATGGCTGTAGATGATAGCGGATACATTCATGTGAGTGGCAACATGCATAACGTACCACTAGTGTACTTTCGCTCTTCAAAGCCTCATTCGATTGACAATTTTGATTCTCTTTCTATGACAGGCTCAAACGAGACTAAAGTCACTTACCCTATATTTATTAAAGGCATTGAAAAAGGAGAACTCTTTTTCCAATATCGTGATAATGCAAATAACACTAGTACAACTACTTGGAATAAATATTCTACAGCTACAAAAACATGGACTCGTCTAACCACGCAAGGCTTTTTTAATACAGAAGGGCTTTATAGTGCCTATATGACTACTCCAATAAAGGGCCCTGACGATTATTTTCATGTGGTCTGGATGTGGCGTAATACTCCAGTGGCAAACACCAATCACGATATATCCCATATTAGAAGTAAAAATCTGGTCCATTGGGAAACCATGAGCGGTTTGGATGTGACTCTTCCTATCAAACAATCTACTCCTGGAGTGATTGTCGATTCTGTGGATGCGGGGAATGGGCTAATCAATATTGCATTTGGAATCGGATGGGACTCTCAAAATCGTGCTGTGATTAATTATCACAAATATGATGTCAATGGAGTTAGCCAGAGATGGAATACCCGATGGGAGAATGAATCTTGGAAAATCTACCAGACGAGCTCTTGGAATTCATTCAAATGGCCTCTAGATAGAAATGGAACTCTTGGTATTGATGTTTCTGGCAGCCCTGTTAAAAAAGATTATTCGGGACGACTTGTTCAAGAATATAGCCACATAAACTTTGGAAATCGCATGTGGGTTCTAAATGAAGAAACGCTACAACCAGAAAAAGATACGCTACCTATAATTATTCCAGGGCTCGATTCATTATATGAAGTAAAATCTACTTTTCCAGAGATGCAAGTTCATTTTAAGGTCGATGGGGATTATTACCTTAGATGGGAAACTTTACCAGAAAACCAAGATCAAGCTCGTAACCCTCCTCTTCCTGAGCCAACGATGCTAAGTGTCTATAAAATCACTTCAGAGCCCCCTACGAAGATAAGGCCAGAAATCCCAAGTAATAAGAAAACATACCGTCCTATTGTTCAAGGATCAACAATCTCTTTTCACTTTTTAGAAAATAATTCAAGCGTTGCTTTGTACTCAATAGAAGGGAAGAAAATAGTTGCTTCTAAACAGACCACAATGGTTCAGGAGTTTTCCAATCTTGCCCGTGGCACCTATTTTTACCAAATAAAAAATCACGAAACTAAGAATTCCGTGATCCATAAAATTATCGTAAGGTAATTTGTTTATTTGTCTTTCTTAAAAGAAGACATTACATCTGGAACAAGATCGACGATCTTTGAAAGCATGGAGTTATCTCTAGTAACAGGAACAATGCGCACATCGTCTCCTGATAGGACTAGAAAAGCGACTGGTTCTACAGAAGCACCACCACCAGAACCAGTGATTTCGCCCTTTCCAGAATGACCGCCTAAACCAAAACCTAAAGAAACACGACTTACAGGAATAATCGTTGTATGCTCCCCTGCTTGTATCGGTTTTCCAATGACTGTTTCCGCTTGAGATATAAAGCGTAACTTTTCAAGTAAGATATCTGCAAATTGTTCTATAGCCATGTGGATAATATAACATTTTTTAGAAGCAGGTTTAATATTTTGCCGAATAAACTCGCTCACTAATTTCAAAAAACAGCTTTTCTAGCTTTTTTGAATCTAATGGCCCCCAAATACAAATGACTCGCCCTCCTCCTAACCGAGAGGCAATGGCTCTAGTTTCATTTCCGCTTTCAAATTTTAGAATCGATTCATTATAAGTAACTAGCCCTTTTGTTTTTTTAATGGAATCTACCCAAGCAAGCCATTCGTCATTTTCAACAGAGTTAAAGCTTCTAGCCACACTCCAATAGACATCGACATTCCGATATTGCTGTACAAACATCGGAAAAGAAATGGGACTACCATGAAATTGATCGATTTGAATAGAAGTCTTGCCTGGTTCTCTATATTCAAAAGGCAAGCTTAAAAATTCTTGAGGTAGCCCGCCACGATAGCCTGGAAATTGTTGTACATATTCTTCTAATAGACGCCGATCATGATTATAAAAACGCTTATGCTTAAAAACAAAAATATGACGGCCAGAGCGAATGCTTTGCTCTAAATTAAAGCCTTTTACAATAGGAAGAGTCCCTTGAAAGCGCCCACTATTAATGTAATAGGCAAGAGCAAAGGCATCGTTTTCAAATTCAAGAATAAAAACCCATAGAGAGTCATCTAAATCTCTTACATACAATAAGTGCGCTTCATCTAAAAGATGCCATTTAGAGATTTCTTTCTTTTCCCATTGCAATGATTCATGCTTTTTGTTTTGATAAGAAATCGAGTCAAACGAAACGGAACGTAAAGACAAATCCTCTTCAGTACAGGCGAAACAAAAAAGAAGCGCCACAAAAACCAACAACCACTTTTTCATTGATTTCAAGACTTCCTCCCATAAGAGCAATAACAGTAGAGAGGGCATGCTTCACAAGACTTCATTATTTCTTGACAAAGAAAATCATTTTGGCCAGGTTCCAGAAAAAAACTAAATCCATGAGCTGCTTTTTCTCTCGCTTTGGGTGAAACTATTTTGTACCAATCATTCACTTCCACAAGTTTTTTTTCTGGAGTCCAATCGGCAAAATCGCCGTCTTTTCTAGGGCCCATGAATCCCATAAAACGACGACTCCCCATAGAAATAGGGAAAAATGAAATCGCTTTTCCTTCATGAACAGATAAACCAAGCCCTAATGGCGGTTTATTTTTTATTCGAAGAATCGTGGATATCACTTTAGGTCTTATGCTTTTTTTACCCATAAAATAAATTTCACCGAGATCTCGCCAAAGCTCCTCTTCATTTCTAGAATCTAGCCATGTCTTTAACGGAAAGTGACGACGGACAAAAAAGCCTACGCTCCAAAACATACCTGGTGCATGCTCTAGCAAAGCCCAAGACTCATTATTTAGAGCTTTTTTTATAACCGACTTTAACTCAGAGGCTTTAGGTACAGGAGTTTCCCATAACTTTTTATTTGGAAATTCTTTAAATAGGGCTTCTAAAACAGAGAGCACTTGAAGATAAGTTAAGCCATGATATAGAACGCTGCCAAGTAAAACCCAAGCAATTTGAGCGTCTTCGTTTTCAGCAAGCGAAGCCACTTTAACAACTGGGTCTGGTACAGAATCAAACTTTTGAATAAACGCTTGAGAGGCCTCCACAATATGCGGATTTTCTCTAGCAAAGCGTAATCCTTGTTTAGACATTATAAGCGTTGACCCACTTGAACCGCTTGATTTAATTTTGATTTGAATAGATTTGGTTCTCGTTCTCTTAGTTTTTTATTCCCAATCAAAATGACTGTACTACCCATTTCAAAACGAGCGATTTCAGCCCCTTTTTCTAAAGAAATCGAAGTCTCTGGAAACCAATCTAAACGAGATTTTTGACGAGCTAATTTAGAAGAATTGGTAATCCAATCTTCTTTATAACTTAAGGCGATTCGGCCCACATTAGTGGCGCCCACTTTAACCAACAACATTTCGGCACCATCAGCCATTTTGATTCTTGTGGTCAAGCGTTCATTAATTGCAAATAAGCCTTCGACTCGTTCTACACTACCTGTATTCACTGGCCACAAACGTCCTGGGCAGTAATGAGCCGAGAGAATAGTTCCAGAAACAGGCGTATGAATTCGATGGTAATTAAATGGAGCTAAATAAATAGTTGCCCAATAGCCACCTTCAAAATCTTTTGCCATTTCTTCACTTCGCAAAAGAGAAGCTAAATCATAGTTTTTCCCTTTGGCTTGAATCATCTCTTGAGAGGCGTTGTCAAAAACGCCAGTCTGAGAAAGTACGCCATCTACAGGGCTAACTACTTCTGCAGAAGGGTCAATAGGACGTGCACCTTTTTTTAGATGACGAATAAAAAGAGTGGCAATATTTGGGTACTCAGAAAAAGGCTTTTCTGATTCTTCTTCATTCAACTGGTAATGAGCAGCAAACCAATCCCGCGCTCTTGCACTAATCCAAGGAAGACGTAAACGAGTAAAAATTCCAAACACTTGCGAAACAAGATTTTTTGGAAGTAAAAACATGAAAATATAAAATGGAGTATTCATAAGCCTAAATATAAATCAATGGTTTTCAATTTCTGAGGGGTGAGTTTTTAACATACGCCATAAATAGGGTGCAAAAGGCTCTGCCCAAAAGCGATCTGGAGCTACTCGCGTTTTGGTTTCGGCCACAAACTCAGCATAAGTTAAAAAAGCAAGTTCTCCGTAACGGGCATCCCAAAAAGTCCATACGCTCTTCCAAGAAAAGCCTCCTTTTTTTCCTGCCTTGGGTAATATTTCTACTTTCAACAAAATGGGTAGTGAAAGATACCGCACATTATATTTCAACGAAATACTAGTCAAAATTGTTTTCAATGAATCGGAGACTACACGTTGAAAAGATTGTTCTACGCCTAATCGATCAAGCCATGGAGATGAGTCTTTTAAGGGCTTTCCTTCAACGAAAGGAAGCTTTATAAAATCCGTCAGCATTTGAACAAACCAAGAGGAATCTTCTTCAGGTAAACGAGCACCTGGAAACATTAATTCGCGAGTCATCTTAGGGAACGCTTTTGCAAAAAGAGAATCCTCGACTCTTGCTAAATCAAAGTCTAAAGCATCGGAACTAAAGGTATGACAAAAAGAACAATTTTCTGGAGCCAAAGCCTGAATCACTTGAGTTGGAAGAACTCCTATAACACCACTGGAATCCCACTTCTGGTAGGCGGAAGGGTTCCATTCTCTATAGAATTGCGAAGAATGCACATTGAGTTCTATATCTCCTCGTTTTCCACAATCAGCACATGGTTCTTCTTTCATCGAGGTATTCGATCCTGTAGAACTACAGGAAAGAATTAGGAAACTCACAGATAGGATTAGGATTATTTTTTTCATTATTTTAAATGGTAATTAATTATTGATCTTAAAAGTTCTTGAAATTCAAAAATAAAGACTTATTATGGTAGGAACGGTTCTTCATTTTATAAAAAAAACTAAATTTGCCACGTTGTTTTTTGTTTTTTGGAGACATCATGGGTTTTAAATGCGGTATTGTCGGGCTTCCAAACGTCGGGAAGAGCACTATTTTTAATGCCATCACGAACGCTGGCGCTGAATCAGCAAATTATCCCTTTTGTACTATTGATCCAAACGTAGGCATGGTAAACGTGCCTGATTTACGTTTTGATAAATTAGTGGGAAGCTACAAACCTCGTTCCATTGTTCCTACAGTGACTCAATTTGTCGATATCGCTGGCCTTGTAAAAGGAGCTAGCCAAGGAGAAGGGTTAGGAAATCAGTTTCTAACGCATATTCGAGAATGCGAAGCGATTATGGAAGTCGTACGTTGCTTTGATGACGAAAACATCGTCCATGTTCATGGTTCTGTCGACCCTTTACGTGATGTCGAGATCATTGAAACAGAACTCTTATTAAAAGATATGGACTCTGTTGAAAAACGTCTTGTCGTCGAAAACAAAAATGCAAGAGTGGGTACCCCTGCTTCAAAGCTTCGTTTAGAAGCCTGTGAAAAGCTTAAAAATGCCATGTCAGAAGGAATTCCAGTAAGACGTCTTTTAGGTCAAGATGAAGTGCTAGATGAAGTCATTTCTGATTTAGCTCTCTTAACAGCAAAGCCTATTTTTTATTGCGCTAACGTCAACGAACAAGACATGCTTAAAGGCAATGCTTACGTTGATACCCTTAGAGAATATGCTGAAAAGCATAATAGTTCTGTAGTAATTCTCTGTGGTAAAATAGAAGAAGAATTATCGGCTCTGGAACCCGACGAAAAAGTGGAGTTCTTAAAAGAACTCGGATTGGTGGAATCAGGCCTAGACGCCGTGATTCGAAAGGGATATTCTCTTTTAGGTTTAAGAACCTATTTTACTGCTGGAGAAAAAGAAGTTCGTGCATGGACTTTTGAAGCGGGCTGGAAAGCACCTGCTTGTGCTGGTGTGATTCACTCTGATTTTGAAAGAGGATTTATTCGAGCAGAAACACTTTCGTTTGCCGATTTTGAAAAATACGGTTCATGGAATGCGGCTAAAGAAGCTGGCCTTGTTCGAACAGAAGGGAAAGAATACGAAGTACAAGACGGAGATATTATGTACTTCCTATTTAATGTTTAATTTTCGTTGAATATTCAGTTGATGTAAAAAGGCGTTCTCGAACAAACTTGAGCAACGCTTTTTTATTCTTTATTTTTGCGTATGATAGGCCTAATTAAAAAAGCTAAACTCATGGCAATACCTATAATTAAAAGCATGCTCACACAGTAAGCTCCCACATGAGGCGCAACAACAATAAAGCCAAACTGACTCTTTTCGACAAGATCCATAAATCGGTAGATAAAAAACCATAGACCTGTTAAAGAGGCTACCCCTAAAACTAGAGAACCCACTGGACTAACAAAGGCAAATCCACCCGCCACTAAAATGGCTGCAAAAATGCCATAGAGAACAGGCATGGATTCGAGTTTTAATGGATTCTTTTCAAATGCTTTAGGGTTTTCAGCCTTCATGTTATTCACAATGGTCTGTTCTTCTTCCCCTAATTCTTTTTCTAAATCAACTCCTAAAGCTAACTCATAGCCATTCGGTTCTGCAATCACTTTTTCTGAGCAAGAAAAGGTAAAAAGAGGAAAAAGAAACGCCACTAAAGCAAGAGCAAAAGGTAAAGAAATCCATTTTTGAAAACGCTGTTCATCTTTCATTTTTTAAAAACATCCTATTTTTTCTTCTGAGGATATACACAACGGAAACCGATGTCATCAGCCCAGAAACGAGGGTCTTCATAAGCTTGCGCCTTCAAGTCTAACTTTTTTTCTTTGTCTTTCCAAGAGCCTCCCTTAATTACTTTTGAAGAACCAAATCGAGGGCCTTTGGGATTAGACTTTCCTTTTTTATAAGGTAACAAGCTGTATTTATCGAGAGTCCATTCGGCGACGTTTCCATGAACATCATAGAGTCCCCATTTATTCGGTTTTTTAGAGCCGACCTTCTGAGGACCATATAAAGGATCTTTCTTCTTTTTCTTATAAGAATTTTCTTTGTATACGGCATACGTTTCAGGATTTGGATCTTTATCTGTCACCCATAAATTCTTTTGAATTCCACCAGCACGAGCAGCATATTCCCACTCTGCTTCTGTAGGTAATCTTCCCCCTAGAGCTTCACAGAATTGATTTGCATCTAGCCAAGTGATATTATGTACTGGTTTTTGAGGACTCTGAAAAGAAGAACGTTCTTCTATTCTCTTAGTAGAATCGCGTGTCGCCATGATACGTATAAAATGACCTTGAGTTATTTCTGTTGCGTTAATGGAGAACGGTGAAAGATAAACAATCATCTCCTTAAAAATAAAAGAAGCTGAATCTAATTTAATGTAATCACCACGGATAGAATCTCGAACTAAACGATCATTTTTCTTTTCCAAGACTAAATCTGGTTCCTCTTCAGGTTCTTCAATAGGCTCAATCACTTTTGATTCTACTGGTTTTACTGGAGCAACAGTGTCTTTAAATAAAGAATCCGCGGCAACAACAACTACATTCTTTCGATTTAACCAATCTTGCACTTCTTGATTGGAAGCAATATAAGACGGAAGAATAAAATCCCCAGAACCAGTATAAGTAATGCCTTGAGATTCCATTTCTATTTTTACGTAACGATAATGGTGACGGCTTTTAACGACACCTTCTTCTTGTAACCATAAAGGTTTATTTTCTTCTAAGGTTAAAAATACCTTAAGAGGTACCGTATTTTGATTAAAGAAAGAGGCTAGGGAATCCGCATTATAAACTGTAATCATGCCTCTCCAAATAACATCAAATCGATTTTTATCGCCCTTAAAAACAAATTCTATTTGCTTTTGCGAAGAAGCTTTTAAAGTAGAAGAATCCAAATTCGTTAAA
Organism: Fibrobacteria bacterium AD312; assembly: GCA_001462345.1. GTDB lineage: Bacteria > Fibrobacterota > Fibrobacteria > Fibrobacterales > Fibrobacteraceae > Fibro-01. Next base: position 51,616 of record LIUM01000041.1, read on the forward strand.
GATAAAGAGTCCTGAGGTAAATTAGAAGGCATTGCGTTTAGCGTAACTTGCACGGAACGTACTGAATCTGGAATTAAGGTCAAGCGCAATGGTAATTTTTCTAAGCTATCGAGTTTTGCACGAATGGCTTCATAAGTAGCCCTAACCTTTACTAGCTTAGATTCATTCCATAATTCTTTTGCCTGTTCTTTTTTTGCATGGAAGAGTTCTAAATACTTATTATATGTCTCTTTATCATCAAAACGGAAAAAGAATTCTTTTGGCTTTGGATAAATCGAATCAAAAGAATCTATAAAGACCTCTGCTGGAAGTTGATGAAGCTCCTCAATAAATAAATCATATAAATCTTCCACTTCTTCTAAAGAAGAAGCCGTTTTAATTTTGTCTTTTGTCACCGTGGTCTTTATTGGTTCTTGTTTCTTAAGAACAGTAATCCAAGTGGGCTTTATAATAGTTTCTTTCCCTGAAACAATGAGAGCCCCTTCAACATAAGGTAGATAACCAGAAGCGGCTAAAGTGCCGTAAAACAAACTTGGAGCTAAAGGGAATATTTTTTTGGCGGCGCCATAATCAAAATCTTCTACAATCAAAGAATAATCAGAGACCGCCGATTCAATCTTAAGTATACCAGGTAAAGGTTCTGATTCCATTTTTTTAAAATGCCCATCTTTTCTATAGTACAATGTGGAAACACGCTGCGAATATATGTATTCCGAATCAAAATACAAATCCGCTTCATCTTCATAAGATTTTGCTCTAGTATTTCCATAAAAGCGTAAGGTACTTGCCTCATAAGCAGAAAGATTATTCTTTTTCAAACTAAATGCTTTTAATTTGCCAAAGCAATCGTTACGCGTGGTTCCTAAAAACCAATTGTATTGTCTAGGATTATCCTTGTGACGCCAATACATCGTATTGTTTTGTAACGGGAATTTTGGAGTCGTTGAAAGGAGACCTTTTTCATCTTTTGCAAAGCAGGATTTATCCGTTTTTAAGAGTACGCCTTCACGAAATTGCTCTTTAGGAATAACAAAGTGTCTATCAACACTCGCCTGTACAAAAATACTCATTAAAAGCATAAAACATGTAATCAACACGTTTCTGTTCATAAAGCCTCCAAAAAACGCTCATATTAATGAAAAAATACTTTACTTTTATACCGTTTGTGATTTAAAATGACCTTGATTTATTAAAAAACCTCCCAAATCACCACCTTCTGGACCTAATTCGACATTCCAATCGGCTAAACGAATGATTTCTGGATGATGTTCTATAATAATCACGGTATGACCGCGGTCAGAAAGTCGCCTAAACATGTTCCAAAGGATTTGAATATCTTTCAAATGGAGCCCCGTGGTAGGTTCATCAAATAGGTAAATAGTCTCACTTTTTTCTTTAACCGAAAGTTCTGCCGCTAATTTCATTCGTTGGGCTTCGCCTCCTGAAAGAGTGGTTACCGACTGCCCTAGTCTTAAATAAGAAAGACCGACTTCAGAAAGTGGTTTAAGAAGCGAAACAATTTTATCTTGATCCTTAAAAAATTCACAAGCTTCATCAATACGAAGATCTAGGACATCTGCAATGTTTTTACCCTTAAAAAGAACGGATAGTGTCTCTTGATTATAACGCTTCCCTTCACAAGCCTCACAAACTTCCCAAACATCTGATAAAAAGTGCATTTCCACAGAAATAGCGCCACGCCCTTCACAAACAGGACAACGGCCTCGCGCCACATTATAACTAAAGCGACCAAGATCAAAGCCCTTCATTTTAGACTGTTCCATTTTAGCAAAAAGCCGACGAATAGGATCTAAAGCCCCCGTATAACTTGCTGGAGTGGATCTCGGGGTTCCAGATAAAGGCGATTGATCAACGACAACGACATCCACCAAGCTCTGGCGACGCCCTCTAGCACCAAATTGTTTTTTCAATTCAGGTAAAATACAATCCATCACTAACGTACTTTTGCCCGAACCAGAAACTCCTGAAACAACCGAAATCTTCCCTTTAGGAATACGAACATCTATGTTTTTTAGATTATTCTTGGAAAGGTGATTAAACTCATAAAAAGGAGTTTCGTCTGAAACAACCTCTGGCGTGTTTTGATTATGAAGAGGCGTTTTTGAGGTAAGATATCGAACCGTTTCACTTCTTGGATAAAGAGTCAGTGCATTTTTCTGAGATAATTTTTTAGGAGAACCTTCGGCAACAATTTCTCCTCCATATTCCCCAGCGCCAGGGCCCATATCAATAATGTGATCTGCTGCCCGCATCATTTCTAAATCATGTTCTACAACAACTAACGTATTCCCTAAATCTCTTAGTTGATAAAGAGTGGAAAGAAGTTTTTGAGTGTCATTTTGGTGTAAGCCAACGGTAGGCTCATCTAACACGTAAAGAACGCCCTCTAAACCACTTCCAATTTGACTCGACAAGCGAATCCGTTGCGCCTCGCCTCCTGATAAGGTATCCCCTGTTCTAAATAGGCCTAAGTAACCGAGCCCAACATTTTTAAGAAAGTCTAATCGGCCGAGAATTTCTTTTAATAACGGGTCTGCAATCTTAGCGTTATCTTGTGTAAAAATGCGCTCCGCAAACCAATCTCTTGCCTTTGAAATACTCATCGAAGAGACTTCCATGATATTTTTTTCGGCGATGCGTACATTCAAATACTCTTTCTTTAGTCGCATGCCATGGCATTCTGGGCAAATCTTCTGCGAATCCTCTATGCCTAGCCCCAAACAACGAGGACAAGCGCCCCAATGGGTATTAAAGCTGAAAAATTTAGGATTAAGTTCTTGCTCAAAATACCAGTCGCAAGAATTACAACCAGGCAACAAGGAGAATAAATGCCGTTGATTCGACTCCCCTTCGAGAATCACTTTCCCTTGATTTTCTTTATAAGCGATTTCAATCGCTTCGACTAATCGTTTTTTATTTTTTTCATTGACGATCACGCGATCAATCTGGATATATTCTTTATTCCCTGAAGTCTTCTTCTTATAGCCTTTCTCAAGCATGGCCTCCAATTTATGAGTAGAATGATGATCACTCAATAAGACATGCACCATTTGATTCTTAAAATGTTTAAGTGCAAAATGAGAGACTTCTGCAACACTAAAAGATTGAAGAGGCTTTCCACAATGAATACAATGAGGAATTCCTAATCTAGACCAAAAAATTCTAAAGTAATCATAAATTTCAGTGAGCGTCGCGACTGTACTTCTCGGGCTACGGCTCGAACTCCCTTGATCTATCGCAATCGCTGGAGCAAGGCCTGTGATAGAATCAATATGCCCGCGATCTAGTCGCCCTAAAAAGCGGCGGGCATAAGCGCTTAATGTTTCTACAAAACGGCGTTGGCCTTCTGCAAAAAGCGTATGAAAAGCAAGGCTCGATTTACCAGAACCCGAGACTCCTGTAATCACTGTAAGTTGGTGCCTTGGGATTGTCACATCAAAATTTTTCAAATTGTGTTTTCTAGCGCCATGGATTTGAATGTCTAAAGAAAATGAATCCTCAAAAACAGATTTAGAACTCTTTTTATTTTGAGCCCATGTTTCTCCTTTGAGAACTGGAGCTAGAAAGCGACCTGTCATCGATTTTTTATTCTTCGCTATTTCTTCTGGAGTACCCGTAGCTACTAAATACCCACCAGCGTCTCCGGCTTCTGGCCCTAAATCAATAATCCAATCGGCGCATTTAATCACGTCTAGATTATGCTCGATCACCACAAGACTATTCCCTAAACTACGCAATCGATTTAAGCAATCTAGTAAGCGATGGATATCTTCAAAATGAAGCCCTGTGGTAGGTTCATCTAGTAGATACAATGTTTTTCCTGTACCTGGACGACGAAGCTCTGCACTTATTTTAATACGCTGTGCTTCGCCTCCAGAAAGAGTCGTAGAAGGTTGCCCTAATTTTAAGTAGCCAAGCCCAATTTCTTGTAATAGTTTTAATGGTTCTACAATCTTTGGAATCGATTCAAAAAAGACACAAGCCTCGTCGACACTCATTTCTAAAACGTCATAGATATTCAGGCCTTTATAATAGACCTCAAGTGTAGCTTCATTAAAACGTTTCCCATCGCAAAATTCACAGGGGATTTCTACGCTTGGCATAATCTGCATATCGACCGTTTTAACGCCAGCCCCTTCACACATCTCACAACGCCCTCCAGGGACATTAAAACTAAAACGGCTTTTAGTATACCCACGCACTTTACTTTCTGGTAAAGAAGCAAATAGATCTCGAATCGAATCAAAAATTTTCGTGTACGTGACAGGATTGGAACGAGGTGTTCTTCCAATAGGTGTTTGGTCTATTTCTATGACTTTATCAATATGCTCTAAGCCTTCTATGCGGTCAAATAAACCAGGTTCTTCTTCGGCGTGGTGAAAATAGCGAGCGAGTTCACGGCGTAAAATATGATTCACTAGAGAGCTTTTTCCAGAGCCTGAAACCCCTGTCACTACAGTAAACGCGCCATCTAATGGGATCGAAACGTCGATATTTTTTAAGTTGTTTTCTCGTGCACCGTAGATGGTTAAAAAAGGCGTTTTGGAATCGATTCGTTTTCTTTTTTGAGGAATATCAATCTTCTTTTGACCACTAAGATAAAGCCCCGTAAGTGATTTTTTATTCTTTTCTAATTCTTCTGCAGTGCCCACGGCAATCACTTCACCGCCTTTGACACCAGCACCAGGCCCAATATCAATCACACAATCAGCCCGTCGCATAGTTTCTTCATCATGCTCCACGACAATTAAGCTGTTCCCTTGCGCGCGAAGGTGTTCTAAAATATCTAATAGCTTTTCATTGTCTCTTGGATGTAAGCCAATACTTGGTTCATCTAAAACGTATAAAACGCCTTGAAGCCCAGCCCCCACGGCTCCTGCTAAGCGAATGCGTTGGGCTTCCCCACCCGAAAGAGTGGCAGAACTTCTAGAAATATTAAGATAGCCAAGCCCTACGGCTTCTAGAAAAGAAAGCCTGTTTTTAATTTCTTTGAAAATTTCTTTTCCAATATGTTCTTCACGAGGAGTGTATTTTTGTTCCTTAAAAAACTTTACCGATTGATTCACAGACCAGCTACTCAAATCTTGAATGCCATAACCATGAAAACGAACCGCATTGGCTACAGGATTTAAGCGCGACCCGTTACAAGTATGGCAAATGCTTTCATGCATGTATTTTTTAAAAAGATGAATATGCCATTTATCCCATAGTTCTTGCATTGTTGGCACCACACCTGAAACTTTTTTGGATGGGGGTCCGTAAAGAATGGCCTCTTGTTGGTTTATAGAAAGAGACTCCCATGGAGTATCAAGAGAGAACTTCATCTCTTTGGCAATTGCTTTTAAGTCTGACCAACCAAACGAAGAAAAAATGATATCACCATCTTTTTTTTGAGGCGCTAATGCCCCTTTCTTTATAGATAATGAAGGGTTTGGAACAATCAGTTCTTTTGTAAATTGATAATTTCGCCCTAAGCCTTTACAGGAAGGGCATTGCCCTTGAACATCATTAAAAGAAAATAAACGAGGCTCGAGTTCAGGGATTGAAATACCACAACTCACACAAGCGAGTTCTGTGCCCTGAAGCAAATACTTGGATTCATTAAATAAAAAAGAAACGAGTTTTCCTTCTGTTAAACGGAGCGCGCCTTCAATGGCCTCACGAACACGAGAAATATTCTTTTTAGATAAATCTAACCGATCAATAACGACTTCGATCGTATGCTTTTCATAACGCACTAATAAAGGAATATCTTCTAAACGATAAATAACCCCATCGACTCGCGCACGAATAAAACCATTGGTTTTTAGATCTTCAATTTCTTTACGATACTCACCCTTACGTTCTTGGACAATCGGCGCCATCACTAAAAGAGAACTGCCCTCATCTTCAGAATAAAGTTGGTCCACAATTTGATCTACAGATTGAGCCTCAATTTTCTTTCCACATTGAGGGCAATGAGGCACGCCTAATCGCGCAAAAAGCAACCTATAATAATCCATGATTTCAACAACGGTACCGACAGTAGAACGAGGATTTCTGTTGACTGTTTTTTGATCGATAGATATAGTAGGAGAAATACCGCGTACACTTTCGACCTCTGGGCGTTTCATGCTACCAATAAATTGACGCGCATATGCCGAAAGAGAATCTAAAAAGCGACGCTGCCCCTCTTGAAAAATAGTGTCAAAAGCAAGGCTCGATTTCCCTGAACCAGAAACACCTGTGATTACCACAATGGAGTCTCTTGGAATAGTCACATGAACATGTTTCAGATTATGTTCATGGGCGTCGCGAACCACCACCGAACGAGTCATATACTAATACTTCCTTAAACGAAGAGGAATAGACAAAAAAGGGATAAAAAAAACGATTCAAAAGCTTTTTCGCCTATTTTTTAGTAAAAGATAGTGAACAAATGAACAATAGTCAATAGATGGGGTTATGGAAAAATAGATTTTTGAATGCCTAGTGCAATTCTGATTTGAAAGAACCTTCATAAATGTGGAAATTCATGAATTATTAGTTTTACAGAAAGGAAAAGACTTATTCAGTTAATAAGGAATTCTTTTTATAAGCTTCTAATTTCTTTTTCGGAAAGGCCAGAAATTGAAACAATATCAATCAAAGGAAGTCCTTTCAAAAGCATCGCTTTGGCCATTTCGCGCTTATTTTGCTCAATACCCTGCTCAATGCCTTGTTCTATGCCCTGCACAATACCTTGCTCAATACCTTGTTTTATTCCGTCGTCTTTTCCTTCGAGGTATGAGCTTTCTTTCTCGTATGCAATGTTCGTCATTTCATCTACCTCACATAATAAGAGTTCATTGGAATACCCTTTTAAAGATACATCTTTCGCGAAGTCTTTTTGAAAAAGACTTATTAAACATCCTTCAGAAAAAAGTTATTACAAGCTTTTAATTTCTTCTTCAGAGAGGCCAGAAATTGAAACGATATCAATCAAAGGAAGTCCTTTCAAAAGCATCGCTTTGGCCATTTCGCGCTTATTTTGCTCAATGCCTTGTTCTATGCCCTGCACAATACCTTGCTCAATACCTTGTTTTATTCCGTCGTCTTTCCCTTCGAGGTATGAGCTTTCTTTCTCGTATGCAATGTTTGTCATTTCATCTACCTCACATAATAAGATTTCATCGGAGTACCCTTTTAAAGATACATCTTTCACAAAGTCTTTGTCAAGAAGACCTCTTAGACGGTCTTCCGAAATATCATCATCTTCAAGGACAGCCCGAAAAAGGCGAAGCATATCGGCTCTTGTAGACTTTTCTTGATTTTCAATCGGTGTGCGGTCTTCGATATTGAAAAACTTCTCGAGTTCTACAAAATACACGTCTAACTTGTCGTAAAAATGATTTTTGTTTCTAACGACCTGCGTTCGGTGAAAATACGTGTCTTTTTCGAGAATAAATTGGTCTTCCGTTAATATTGAAAGAACATAAATATGCGGAAGTTGATATTTTTGAGACTTCTTCACCGTTCTTGAGATGACTCTCGATGTATAATAGATAAGACGATCGGCAAATAGTTTGTCTGCATTTTGCTGAACCTCAATCAAAACGGGTTCACCAGACTGAGTGATGCCATAAACATCAAAAATCGCCGTTTTATCGTTCAAGATCCCAGGATTCTCTTGCACGCCAAGCGTAAATTTCGTGATCGCTTTTGAACCCTCGAGCCCGAGCATTGCATTCAAAAATTTGATTGTGCGTTCTGGTTTAGCTTCGTTTGCCATTAGCAGTTTGAAAATACCGTCGCTGAATGGGTAAACGTTCTTGAAAACTTTTCGGTATTCGGCAAGCCTAGCTGGGTTAGCCTTCACATCCTTAGCCATGGCTATGAACTGACTTCTATTCATTCTTTTCCTCCCTTGCGAACAAGCTGAAATCGCAAGGCTTAATCGTTTAATATATTAAATGCACTTTTGTGCAGTAATTAATATAATAAGACTTTTTGAAAAAGTCAAGTAATGAAGATTTTTCTATTTGAATATAAATTTTAAAAATGACAATTTTTGTCAACTTGCTTTTTGTTTTATAAAAACTCAACTTTCTACAAAACAATCATCTCTTTCCCCAACCCATGCCTTTCGGCTATGTTGTACCAGAAAATACGCCGCTAATTATTAAAATACGTAACGCACGTCCAAAAGCAGGGAGCCACCAGTGCCACCTCCGAATACAGGAGCAAACGTCATGAAGTTTAAGCCCCAGTGATCGTTGAAATCCCAGTTTACCCCGAGTGCCAATTCACCACTGGGATCTCCAAAAGAAACGACATTTAAAAGAGTAGCACCAATAATAAAATGAATGTGGTTTCCGCCTAAATAAAATAGAATTGGCATACGAATGTACATAGAATGATACCCCTGCCACATTAAGCCCAAAGTCTGATAAATACCATTTTCTTGACTTAATCGAACTTTCATGCCAAGGCCGAAATCAAGAAGACCTGCATGTAAGAAAAAAGAAGTTATAGGACGTTCTGAACAAGTCTGAATGGCGGGCGTTGACGCTGTTTCTGCAAAAGAAATAGTGGAGCATAAAAATAATGCAATAAAAAATATTTTCAGTTTTTTCATATAATTGCCCTAATTTAGCGAGCTATGTTTACGCTTGTTCTATTATGTTGCACAGAAATATACACTTCTGTGTAAAATGATGTCAAGTAAAATTTTAAGCTACATAAATAACAAGGGAAAGTAGAAACTTCGATACTAAACATTACAAATTAATTGAGACATTATTAATAAATCCAAATGGAATAAATGTGCCAAAAGCCTGAAGTTTTAAGTAGTATACCTACATTCGAGTCATGCATAAACTAATTATTACAAACTTTGCATAGCAAAAAAATTATATTGAAATTATCACCTCTTCCGAAATCGTACCAGATTCTATTGGCCTTGCTGATATTACCGATGTCTGGAAAAATATTAAATGCGACGAAAAGGTTGTTTTCGTCATTCACCACGCTGAACGCGAAACCAGTGTGCGCAAAGAATCGCCATTGACTCCCGAAGGCCAGCTCAGTTTGGGCCGGATAGCAGAACCTTTAGGTTTCGGAAGCAGCCGTACGTTTTAGCCCTGCAGAGCCAAATCACTTGAAGTAATAGGTGATGCCACTGGTAGCTGCCCAGTGCCAGCCAGGGAAATTTCCGAAAACATTGATGGCACCAACACGGACTTCAAAATTTTTGTTGATGCGATAACTAGCCGTGATGTACTCAGTGATTACGAGAGGCAAGGAGAATCCGGCATCTACATAATAGTCATTCCTGGACTCGTTCGCATCATTTACTGGAGTATAGGCGATAACGGAATAGTTCAGGGAGAATGCATTGTAGAAGACGCTTGCATAGGCGCTGTATGTAAACACGCTCGACATTCCTGAAGATCCCGAGAAGTCACTTTCATCAAGCGAGTATTTCTCCTCGTCGAAAAGATCCTGTAGGCACATCAGGTTCGTACCGCCATATTCATAATCACGACCCATGATCCATAGGCCGATTCCGGCGCCAAATTCAAAGGAAGGCGTATTCATACCGATGGAAACGTAGGAGAAAAGGCCATCATTGTAGGAAAATCCAAAAGACCAAAGAAAGAGATCGTATTTATTGAGTATGTCCAAAGAGGCGTCCCACCGAGGAAACGTTATTTTATATGTACCGTACACATCTTCGGGCCAATCCTGTTTTGAAGTATTCGGACATTGCCCGACATTACTGCAGGGTTCCACATCGTTCCGGATTCCAGAAAGCCTTTCACGTTCGGTAACACCCGCATGTACATTGATAGATCCGCGCCAGTCCCTTGTATTGGGTTTCTGGAAGCCGCTTGCACCGCGCACTTCAGGTGCGGCGGGCACCTCCATCTCGAAATACTCCACATGTCCATGCATGCCATCAATGGAACAACCAGTAAAGAGAGCCATGGCAATTGCACAAAGCAGGAAGATGCGAAATGTGTATTTCATGATAATAAAAGTAGTAAAGATTCATTCTCATGGCTTACGCCGTGTGATTTTTCGTTATACTTTAAGAAAAGTATGTTATATTAAGGGAGTCGTCTTAGAATAATGCCAGGAAGAAACATGACCAAAGCTCTTTATTTTATTGTTCTAATCAGTTCGTTTTCTTACGCCATCACCTGCACAGAGCTGTTCTTTGCTTTGGAAACGAGTGCCAATTTCGATGCCAATGGGAAAATTCTACAAGATTCTTCTTATTACAAGCAAATAAACAACGATGATGTCTATGAAAAGTCAGAAAAACTCTTCTGGAGCTACGGTCAACTCGACAGTTCCTACTCATACTTTCATTATGAAGACAATCCCATACAGATTCAAAAATACCACGCCTACACTAGCGTAGATGAACTCACTAAAAAAGATAACGAAACTGTTTTTGAAAAGTCCATTTTCGGAGACACAACATCATACGATGTCAAACGATATAATAACGGATCTCTTTACTCCACAGAAAAGAGAACAATGACCAAAGACTACTATGAAAATGTAATCTGGCACGACATCATTTCAAGGCAAAAGTTCAATTTATTCTACTCAGGCGACACCTTAATTAAAAAAAACATATACAAGTATGGTACTAATCAAGCACAGACTGAATTTCTTTTTATAATTCCCAATTCAAAAAATGCTCTCCAATGCAAGGAGTACAAAAGTATATCAAGTAAATTCAGTGAAGCTCAATTTGAGTCCATGTTAGAAGTATCAATAACAAAAGATGGGTACAAATTAGAGAGTACAAATGAAATAATCCAACGTATTTTCTTTTTTGTTGATAATTCTAAAAATGAAAATACAACCTCTCTACAACGACGCGTTAAGATGTCTCGTATTTCATCTAAAAAGAACCTTTATGATTTACTAGGCCGCAGACGATAATAGACACAAATAAGAACAAGGTATACTTCTTTATGATTCTCTAGAACATGCTTCTTAGACAATTCAAAAATTCTGTACTGTTATTCTGAGAGTACATACCTAAAGTGTTGTTACTGAAACTCAAAATGGACGCATTTTCTGCTTTGCACATTTCAGTAGATTCAACTGATCCTTCTATGCTGTTGAAATCGCAGGTTTTGCCGTTTCCAGAAACCTGCAAGCCGAAACTTTGGCTATAAGATATCCACACAGTTTCCTTTACCAGAGCACTGAATTGCATTCCTTTTCGAGCAAAAGTAATAGATTTGTTACTCTGATCCAGAATATCAAAATCCTTGAAAAAAACGTGAATTAGATCCATATCTCTTGACGTGATATAGAATCCGTCAACCCAGACTTCTTCCGAAAGAACCGCTTCTGGATTATCCTGCAAGCGGAAGATGTCTTCTAGGATAGATGCCATCCCGATAGTCAGTACAAAGTCGCCATTTGGATTTATTTCACTGCTAGGCTTAATGGTATCGCCCGAAATGTCCATGTATTTAAAGAATGTTTTGATGGAGTCATCCAAGACTAGGTCCGCTCAGTTTATGAACCATCATGTTGAGATAATTCATATAAGTAGTAAGTCTAATTTTTTAACGTGATTCCCTAGGTAAATAGTACTTGGATAATTACATATTAAGCATTGAAAATAGATTAAAATACGTAACGCACGTCTAAGAGCAATGAAGCCCCGTTGCTAGAAGGAAAGCTCACGGGAGTGAACATCATGAGATTTAGACCCCAATGCTTATTGAAATCCCAGTTGATGCCAAGCCCAGCTTCACCATTGGTGTCTCCACTTGAAACGGCATTTAACAGGGTAGCTCCTGCAATAAAATGGATGTGATTTCCACCAAAATGAAACAGGAGTGGGATACGAATGTATTGAATATGAAACGCCTGCCACATGAGTCCCAAAGTGGCATAGACGCCATTTTCTTTACTTAAACGGACTTTCATACCAAGACCCAGGTCAATAAAACCAGCATGTAAGAAAAAGGAAGTTCTTGATTCTTCTTCGGAATTCTGAGTAGTTACCGTTGAATTATGTGAAGAGGCCATTACATCCCCTGTGTCTGCAAAACAGGTGACGGAACAAAGGAATAAAGCGATTAAAAATATTTTCAGTTTTTTCATTTAATTACCCTAGTTTAGCGAGCTATGCTTACGCTTGTTCTATCATGCTGCACAGAAATATACTTCTACAAAAGACAACGTCATGTGAAATATAGGTTAAAAAAAGACACCGATGCATTTTTTTCAGCTATTTTTCATAAATATCAAAGTCATTCTTAACTTTATTATTACATTCTCAACTAGGCAAAAGAATTATATTATGGTTATGAAAAACAAATTTATCTCTATTATTTCCATTTCTCTTCTAGCTCTTGTGGCTTGTTCCGATGATAATCCACAAACGCCAAACGATAATCCAACCTCCTCATCTTCTGTAGCAGATGTTCCAGTTTTAAGTTCTGCTAGCGACATCCCTCCATTGAGTTCTGCTAGCGATATCCCTGGATTAAGTTCAAGCACAGATCTCAGCTGTGATAACTACGCCCCATCGGAGATTCTTCTTGATACGGTGGGTGTTGCTGATATTGGTGATGTTTGGAAAAATGTGAAGTGTGATGAAAAAGTGGTGTTCGTTATTCGCCATGCGGAACGCGAGAGCGGTGTCGGAAAAGAATCGCCATTAACCCCTAATGGTGAAATTCAAGCGATGAATGTGGGGCTCAAATTGCTCGGTAGCGCCAAGTTTGCCTATGCACATACAGACTATGTACGTACGGAACAAACCTGCAAATTCATTGCTCTTGGTCGAGGAGAAGACACTCTTGGTCTTGCTCATGATACTATTCGTGAACTCACTAGCGGCTGGTACATTAAAGACTCTGATTTACGAGACACCTATATTTCCACAGATACCAATTCCAACGCTGTAGTATCCTTCTGGGCTTACGACAGTCTATTTGCAGATGCGTACTACGACTTTGCTTCGCGCAACCAAGAAGTCATTGATTCCTTCTTTGTCAAAGAGTATGCTCTAATGGACAAGGCAAAAGTCATCATTAGTCATGATGAATTTGTCGTGCCACTCATCGCTTATGTCACAGACAGACAGGCCAACTTCCGCAAACGTAAGGCTAGATGGTGGATTAATTACTTAACAGGTGTAGCTATTATCGTGAATAGCGAAAATCAAGTTCGCTATTTTGCAGTCAAAGGTCTTGAAACAGCGACAGAATAGTGGCTAAATAAAAATCTGACCTGTGATTATCAAAGAAGTCCTAGAACAACGTTTCTGGGATTTTTTATTTGAATGTGATTTTCAACATTATTTTTTGTGATTTTAAGCAATCGAAATCAACGCCGTTCTCTGTTACAGATATTTTTTTATGATAAATTAATTCAATGGAAAAAAAATTAGAACTATATTATATACTCTTCACAGGAGTTGTTTATGGGTCAAAGTCTAAAATCAAAAACAATAATCCCAATTTCTATTTTTCTTTTAATTTCTGCTACGGCAACAATAGCGGCAACAACCCCCTACGACTTGATTCGCCCCACTTGGCCCTTAAGCTGGGATACTACTGCATTCTCAACATTTGATACTACGGTAACAAATAATAAAGACGTTTTACCTACTGAAAAAACACCTGCAAACTTTAAAGCAGGCGAATTGATTCTAGACACATTAGACCAAGCTTATCTAGATGCGATCAATACAAAAATTTCTCCCATTCGAGTGAACCAGGCTGGTTATCTCAAAAAAGATACAGAACGTCAGTTCTACTATGTTGGCTCAGCCGAAGAATTTGAAATCGTAGACGCGTATGGAAAATCGCTTAGCCCTAAAGTCATAGGCACATTTTCTGCAAGCGGAGCAAGTACAAAATCCGACTTGACTATTATTGCAGGGACAAATGCAATGACGCAGAATCAAAAGCGCTATAAAGTCAAATCCACGGGTCCTTCAGGAGAAATTCTCATAGGGCAAATTCCAATGTCCGTCCCTACAGAAAAGCGCCTGCGTGTTAAGGTGGGTAAAGAGTTTTCCAGTTCTTTTATTGTGAGTGAAGATGTATACACTATGGTGAAAGATGCAGCAATTAAGTTCCTCGGCATCCAACGTAGTGGTAATTCTGAATCTTGGTTTCATGGACCAAGTCATGTCAAAGATGGTGCTGGTAAAGTCGTTTATAATTCGGGTAACCCAAGTAGTGCTGTTTCACCTAAAGCTCTCGATCTTCAAGGGGGCTGGTACGATTCTGGAAATCACTTAAAAGAATCGTTCTCCCAAGCATTTACACTTATGTCTTTAGCTGTCATGTCAGCGACAAACCCCACCAAAGATGTAGACCACTACGCGTATAACCACGGAGACTTTGTAAAAACGGACGGAATCCCTGATTTGTTACGCGAAGCAAAGCATGGCGCAGATTTTTTCTTAAGAGCCTACCGTGTCGCTAATGGTGTGATTGACAACATGGCTGTTTCTATAGGTAATTATGGGAGTGATCATGCTTTTTGGAATCGTCCAGAAGTTCAAGATTACGTTACCAACAACAACCGAGGAGGACCTGCAGATCGTAATGTTCGTTTAGGCGAATTAGGTTCTAATGTCTCTGGCGAAATTGCAGCAGGTCTTGCTATTCTAAGTAAAAACTATGCCGAATACGACAAGGACTTTGCGGACAGTTGCTTGATAGTTGCTGAAAAAATGTACGATTTTGCAAAATCTTTGGCACAAGGCAAAAGCACTTACGATGGAGGCAAGACGTTTGTCAATAACACAAAACCTGCTGGTTGGTCTTCCACAGCTTATAGTGGGAACAACGAATTTTTTGACGACCTAGCTCTAGCTTCTATTTCCCTTTTTTATGCCACAG
>LIUM01000042.1 GCA_001462345.1 Fibrobacteria bacterium AD312
CGCTATTCGCGAAGGCGGCCGCACTGTTGGTGCTGGTTCCGTAACCGAAATTCTTAAATAAGCGAGAGAAAAATGCCAAGGGAACTAATCACGCTAGAATGCACTGATTGCAAACAGCGAAATTATGATTGCGATAAAAATAAACGTCTTCATCCGTCTCGTGTAGAGCACAAGAAGTACTGTCCATTTTGTCGTAAACATACGATGCACAAGGAAACAAAATAAAGGAAGTGAAATAGGTCAGTAGCTCAATTGGTAGAGTTACGGTCTCCAAAACCGTCGGTTGGGGGTTCGATTCCCTCCTGGCCTGCTCTCTTCGGAGTATTCAAATGCAAAAAATCCAGCAATATATTAAAGAAGTTATACAGGAAATGAAAAAAGTGACCTGGCCAACTTGGGAAGAATTAAAAGGTTCCACGCTTGTAGTAATCCTATTTAGTATTATTATGGGCTTTTATATTGCAGGTCTTGATTTTGGCTTGTCTTGGATCGTGGAAAAGTTTTTAGGACGCGGGTAAAATATGCAATGGTATGCTGTTCATACTTTTTCCGGTCAGGAAAACAACATCAAAAAACATCTTGAAATGATGATTGAACGCGAAGGCGTTCAAGAAAAGTTTGGTCGCATTTTGGTGCCACAGAAGTCGGTGACGACTAATGTTCGTGGTAAAAGAAAAACCATGATGCAGAATTTGTTCCCTGCTTACATCATTGTAGAAATGGAGCTGGATGAGCTCACCCAGCACCTAGTAACAACCATCCAGGGTGTTACTCATTTTGGTGGTACAAGTCGCTTGAATAAAGTGCCTGTGCCACTACGTAAGAGCGAGGTCGATCGCCTTTTGGGAGTTGATCCTGAAGACAACCTAGAAGGTGAGATCCAAATTCCTTATGTTGTTGGAGATAGTGTTTGCATCAAGGAAGGTCCTTTCAAGGGCTTTGTGGGCACGGTAGAAGAAATAATGACAGATAAGTCAAAGTTAAAAGTGATGGTTTCTGTCTTTGGCCGTTCTACTCCAGTGGAGCTTGGTTTTAATCAAGTTGAAGCGGTCTCTTAACGATAATTGGGTTTTTGAAACGGAGAAATCAAAGTGGCAAAGAAAATTACGGGTTACATTAAACTCCAGATCCCCGGCGGTTCGGCAAACCCGTCGCCTCCGGTAGGTCCCGCCCTTGGTCAAAAGGGTGTGAACATTATGGAGTTTTGTAAGCAGTTTAATGCAAAGACACAAGATTCAAAAGGAATGATTATTCCTGTTGTAATCACTGTTTTTGCTGATAAAAGCTTTACATTTATCACAAAAGTTCCGCCAGTTGCAATTCTTATTAAGAAGGCAGTTGGCATAGAGAGTGCTTCGGGTGAACCTAACCGTAAAAAAGTTGGTAAAATCACTCAGGCCCAAATTCGTGCTATTGCTCAGCAAAAGATGCCGGATTTGAACACAATCGACCTCGAAGCTGCTATGCGTATGGTTGCGGGTACTGCCCGTTCCATGGGCGTTGAAATAGTAGATTGAGAGGCAGGTAATTAACCGTTACGTATCTGACAGGAAACACCATGTTCAGAGGAAAAAAATACAATAAAGTGGCAGAAGCCTTCAACCGTGCTGAAAAGTATGGTTTAGCTGATGCTATTCAAATTCTTAAAAAGTCCGAGGTTAAATTCGACCAAACGGTCGAAATCCATTTTAATCTCGGTGTGGACCCCAAACATTCCGACCAAGTGGTTCGTGGCACCGTCGTGTTGCCACATGGCACCGGGCGAAGCGTTCGCGTAATCGTATTCTGTAAGGATAATAATCTGGAAGTTGCGAAAGGCGCAGGCGCTGACCTAGCTGGTGGTGATGACTTGGTTCAGAAAATCCAAGGCGGTTGGCTCGAATTCGATGCTGTCATTGCAACTCCCGACATGATGCCGGTGATTAGCAAGGTAGCAAAAGTTCTCGGTCCTCGCGGATTAATGCCAAGTCCTAAGGCAGGCACAGTTACTGTAAACGTAGCTCAAACTGTTAAAGAACTTAAGGCTGGAAAAATCCAATACCGCGTGGACAAGGGTGCGAACGTGCATACGCCAGTAGGCAAATTGTCATTCAGTACAGAACAATTGACTGAAAATATTCAGTCTGTTATTGATTCTGTCATGAAAGCAAAGCCACAAACATCAAAGGGTACTTATATTAAGAGTCTTTCTTTGACGGCAACTATGACACCTAGCGTTAAACTTGATTTAGGCTTGACCCGATAGGAGTAACCATGAAAGCTGTAGTAAAAAAACAACAGACCGTGGATGCTATCGTTGAGTCATTCAAGGATGCTTCTGCAGTCTATTTGCTTAATTATCAAGGGATGACCGTTGATAAGGATAACGCTCTTCGTAGAAATCTAAAAGCGAAAGGCGTTCAGTATCGCGTTGTTAAAAATACAATGTTAAAACGTGTGCTGGAAAAACTCAATATAACAGGACTTGATGATGCTCTTGTTGGCGCAACATCTGTGATGGTCGGCTTTGCTGACGATCCTTTGTTACCTGCTCGCGAAATCGAAGCTTTCCATAAGGCTAATCCAGATTTCTTAGTAGCTAAGAGTATCTTCCTCGATGGAGAAGCTTTACCTGGTTCACAAGTTGTTAATCTTTCCAAGATTCCAGATAGAAAGGGCATGATTGCTCAAGTTGTATCTATCATTCTTGGACCTGGTTCAACTATTGCAGGTCAGCTTAAAACCATTCAGGAAAAGCTGGAAAAAGATTCAGGTGAGTCATCGGAATCATAACACACCACAAACACGAAACTATTAAAACGGAATAATCGGAGAAACACATCATGGCAACAGATATTAAGGTTTTGGGCGATCAAATTGTCGGCCTTACCCTCCTCGAAGCTAAACAATTAGCTGACTATCTAAAAGAAACTCATGGAATCGAAGCTGCTGCTGGCGGCGCGGTCGTTATGGCTGCTGCACCTGCTGAAGCTGCTGAAGAAAAAACTGAATTCGACGTCATTTTGGTCGAATGCGGTGCCAAGAAAATGGATGTTCTTAAAGCTGTTCGTACCATTACAGGTCTCGGCTTAAAGGAAGCAAAGGATCTTGTTGAAAAAGCTAACAGTGTCGTTAAAGAAGCGATGCCAAAGGCTGATGCAGAAAAACTCAAAAAGGAATTGGAAGATCTTGGAGCAAAGGTCGCTCTTAAGTAATGCTTTCCATTTCTTAATTTTTAGAACCAAACGCCTGCACAGAGTGTGTGGGCTTTTGGGCTTTCTCATGTTCAAGGATCTTCACCAGATGAGGTATTTCTAATGACGGAGCGAAAAAGCTATTCCTCCAATAAGTTCCAACTGGAACTTCCATACCTGATTGAAGTCCAGAAGGCTTCTTATGATCAGTTTCTTCAAATGGATATTCCTCTTCAGGATCGTTTGAAGATAGGTTTGGAACGGGTATTTCAGGATATTTTCCCGATTGCGGATATTAAAGAATTATATTCTTTAAAATACGAAGGTTACTTCTTTGGAATTCCAAAGTATAGTATCACAGAGTGCCGTGAACGAGGTCTAACATATTCTATTCCGTTGAATGCAAATCTTTCGCTTCAAGTCTTCGAAGAAGATGGCGAAGATCGCAAGCTTAAGGAAGAAATCAAAAACAACGTTCTTATTTGTGAACTACCTATCATGACTGATAATGGTACGTTCATTATTAACGGCGCAGAACGTGTAGTCGTCTCTCAATTACACCGCTCTCCTGGTGTCAGTTTTGATGAAGACATTTTGCCTAATGGGCGCTTTGACTTTAAGAGCCGTATTATTCCTCATCGCGGAGCATGGGTCGAATTTAATACAGACGGAGATGTTCTTTATTTGATCATTGATCGAAAGAAGAAAATCCCTGCAACAGTATTACTACGTTGTATAGGTTTTGAAACAACTCAGGATATTTTATCTCTATTCTATAAAAAGAATGATGTCGTTTCTATTCCAAACACAGAAGATGATTTGTTGATGGATCGAATTGTTTATCAAGATGTGATTGATCAGGAATCAGGCGAAGTCATTCTCGAAGCAAATGCTGTAATTAACGAAAAGCGTATCGAACGCTTACGTGAAAGTGGTGTGACAGAAGTGGTTTTCTTATCTGAAGAAGAAGAAAGCCAATTAATTCATAACACCTTAAATGCGGATAAATGCCGCAACAAAGAAGAAGCATTAAAACAAATTTATTTAGTAACTCATCAATCTCAAGAAGAAGCTCCAAACTATGCTACAGCAGAAGTTTTCTTTGAAAATCTCTTCTTGAAAGATTCTCGTAAATATGATCTTGGTGAAGTTGGACGTTACCGTCTAAATGCTAAAGTTTATAATGCTGGAACAGAAAAAATTCTTTCTGAAACTAAAAGAGTAAAGCCTTCTTTAACTACAATGACCATGACGGAATCGGACTTTTTAGCGATTATCGTTTATATGGTCGGGTTATATAATGGTACTGATAGTTTTGTGTTAGATGATATTGATCATCTAGGAAATCGTCGTACGCGCTCTGTTGGCGAACTTCTCGCTAATCAGATGTCCGTTGGGCTTAGCCGTATGAGTCGCGTGATTAGAGAAAATCTTTCTCTTTCTTTAAGAGATAGTGAAAGCTTAACTCCTCGCGATTTAGTGAATACTCGTATGGTAAGCTCTGTCGTCCAAGCGTTCTTTGGCTCTAGCCAATTGTCTCAATTCATGGATCAAATGAATCCACTTTCTGAATTGACTCATAAAAGACGTTTGTCGGCTCTTGGCCCTGGAGGTCTTTCTCGTGAACGCGCTGGCTTTGAGGTCCGTGACGTTCATTATACTCATTATGGACGCTTGTGTCCTATTGAAACTCCTGAAGGCCCAAACATTGGTTTGATTAACTCTTTGGCTACTTTTGCAGTAGTTAATCATTTTGGTTTTATTGAAACCCCATATCGTATTGTTGGGCTACTCAAATTCCGTGATGCCAAAGGTAATGAAGTTTATTTCCCTGAAGATAAATGGCACTTTGGTGTATTTAAAGGATTTGTTCATGAACCTCATTTATTTGTTTTATTAGAACTAAATAATAAACAAAAAGATCAAGTACGCTTAACGTTAGACAATCTTCAACGTGACCTTTTCGATTCTTTCGTAAATAAAGTATTCGAATTTAAAGGCGCTGATGGCCGTTCTATCTTTATGCGTAACGGTACATTTATTGAAAACTTTAAGGGTACCGCTGACTACGTACAAGCATCAGATAAGGTAGAACAAATTGTTTCTGCATTTATTACTTATTTGACTGCTGATGAAGAAGATGTATACCAAGTGGCTCCAGCTAGTACAAAATTAACGGAACAAAGTCGTTTTGCTGATGAGTACGTTATTGTTCGAGCACAAAGTGAATATCCTCATTTAGCAAGAGTAGATGCAATTGCTGTTGGTGATGAAGAAACACCTCGTGTCGATTTAATGGATGTGGCTCCGATGCAGATTGTGTCTATTGCTGCTGGTTTGATTCCATTCTTAGAACACGATGATGCGAACCGTGCTTTGATGGGTTCTAACATGCAACGCCAAGCAGTTCCTTTATTACGTTCAGAAGCCCCTGTTGTGGGTACTGGTCTTGAAGGAAAAGCAGCTCTTGATTCAGGCACAGTAGTTCGTGCTAAGCATTCTGGTAAAGTCACTTTTGTTGATGCAACAAAAATTGTAATTCAACGTGGTGAAAAGATCGATGGTGAATTCCGTCCAGTAGAAGGTCTTGGTGAAGACTTTGAATTCTTAGGTCATGACCCTATCGATGAATATATTTTGCGAAAATTTGAACGTTCTAACCAAGATTCCTGTATTAATCAAAAGCCGATTGTTGATGTGGGTGATTTTGTTCGTACAGGTGATGTTTTAGCTGATGGCGTATCTACAGATCATGGCGAACTCGCTTTAGGTAAAAACATTTTAATTGGCTTCTTGCCATGGAATGGTTATAACTACGAAGATGCTGTTATTATTTCTGAAGAATTAGCCATTAAAGATACGTTTACCTCTATTCATATTGAAGAATATGAATTGGAAGTACGCGATACTAAACGTGGTCCAGAAGAACTTACAAAGGAAATTCCAAACGTTGGTGAAGACGCTTTACGTAATCTCGATGAAAATGGAATTATTCGTGTAGGTGCAGAAGTTCATGCAGATGATATTCTTGTTGGTAAAGTAACCCCTAAGGGTGAAACAGAATTATCTCCTGAAGAACGTTTACTTCGTGCTATTTTCGGTGAAAAAGCTGGAGATGTTCGTGATTCCTCTCTAAAGGCTCCTCCTGGGATGAAAGGCGTTGTTGTGGAAACACGTGTTTTCAGTCGCAAGGATCGTTCTGATAAGAAAGGCAAAAACCAAGATCAAGAAAAGATTTATGAAATCCGCGAACAATTCCAGAGTGAAATTGATCGAATTAAAAATTCTTGTCGTGAACACTTGTTTAAGATTTTAGGTGGTAAAACCACTGGTCGAATTTTAGATGACGAAACTCATGAGTTAATGGTAAGAGAAGGTCAAACGATTACAGAACAAACGTTTGCTTATCTTGACGTAACAAAAGTTTCTCCTAAATCGACGTTTATTGCTGATAATTCTGCTGTTCAAGCTGAAGCTCTAAGTTTAGTGAGTGTTGCTCGCGAATCCTTAGATCGCTTAACTCGTACAATGGAAAAAGAAATTGATAAAGTCACTAAAGGCGACGAATTAAAACCTGGCGTATTACAAACTGTTAAGGTTTATATTGCTAAAAAACGTTGCCTTTCTATTGGTGATAAGATGGCTGGTCGTCATGGTAATAAGGGTGTTGTATCTAAGATTGTTCCAGTCGAAGATATGCCTTTTACCGAAGATGGTCGCCCATTACAAATTCTACTCAACCCACTTGGCGTGCCTTCTCGTATGAACGTAGGTCAGGTGCTTGAAGTGCATTTAGGTTGGGCTGCAAAAGCTCTTGGATTCAAGGTTTCTACTCCTGTTTTTGACGGAGCTTCCTTCCAAGAAATTGTAGAAGAACTTAAAAGAGCATACGAAAAAAATCCAATTGTGGATTATGAAATGAAACCAGAAGAAAACAAAATCATTGGTAAAGCTAAGCTTTATGATGGTCGTACTGGTGAAGCATTCTTAAATCCAGTCACAATTGGTTATATGTATTATCTCAAATTGGGCCATTTGGTTGACGATAAAATTCATGCTCGTTCCATTGGTTCTTATGCTTTGGTGACTCAACAACCTCTTGGTGGTAAGAGTCAGTTTGGTGGTCAGCGCTTCGGTGAAATGGAAGTCTGGGCACTTGAAGCATATGGTGCTGCTTATACTTTACAGGAACTTCTTACTGTTAAGTCTGATGATGTCATGGGTCGTTCAAAGATTTATGATGCCATTGTTCATGGTAAGAATACGCCGGTTCCTGGCGTTCCCGAATCTTTCCGCGTGATGATTCGCGAAGTTCATTCTTTGGGCTTAGACATTAAGACGACAGGAGATAAGTAATTATGTCAGAAGATACTTTTGAATATTCTGAAAATACTGGTGATATTTCAATTCATCTTGCTTCTCCAGATTTAATCCGTCATTGGTCTTTTGGTGAAGTCACCAAGCCAGAGACGATTAACTATCGTTCATTTAAGCCAGAAAAAGATGGCCTTTTCTGTGAAAAGATTTTTGGTCCTGTCAAAAACTGGGAATGTAATTGTGGTAAGTTTAAGCGAGTTCGTTATCGTGGTGTGATTTGCGATCGTTGTGGCGTTGAAGTCACTCATTCCAAAGTACGTCGTGAAAGAATGGGCCATATCGATTTGGCTATTCCTCTTGCTCATACTTGGTTTGTACGTAATCAACCATGTGTCATTGGTGCTCTTTTAAATATTGACACTAAGTCTCTTGAAAATATCATCTATTATGAAAAATATATCGTTCTAGACCCAGGTGATACGGATCTTAAAGAAAACGAATTAATCGATGAATTCAAATATGTGGACTTGGTGAATGAAGGTCGTCATTTTGATGCCAAAATGGGAGCTTCAGCAATTAAGCAACTTTTGGCTCGTTTAGACTTGAAAAAGTTTTCTGAAGAGCTTCGTGTTCTCGCTACATCCAAATCAAAAACCAAACGTGAAGATGCTGTTAAACGCTTAAAAATGATTGAAGCGTTTAGAAAATCTCAAGTGGAATCTTTCCGTGAATTTTTTGAAAATCCAGATAAATTCCGTCGTAGTGAAAAGCCTTGGATTCGTGATTTAGCGGAAGCAGTTGCTGAATTCAAAGCAAATTACAAAGGCTCATCTGAATCAGATTCTATCTTAGTTGCTTTTGAAGAATTTGCTACGGCTTATCCAAAAGAATTTAGACTATTATCTAATCAGCCTGAATGGATGGTTTTGGATGTTCTTCCTGTGATCCCTCCAGATTTACGTCCTTTAGTGCCTTTAGATGGTGGTCGTTTTGCGACTTCCGATCTTAACGAACTCTATCGTCGTGTGATTAATCGTAATAATCGACTCAAGAAATTAATTGATATTCGTGCTCCCAATGTGATTTTGTGCAATGAAAAGCGCATGTTGCAAGAAGCTGTGGATCAATTATTTGATAGTGGTCGTCGTACAGCAAGAGCGGGCTCTAGCAGACCTTTAAAATCACTTTCTGAACTTTTAAAAGGAAAGCAAGGCCGCTTCCGTATGAACCTTCTTGGTAAACGTGTGGATTATTCTGGACGTTCCGTGATTGTTGTCGGCCCTGAGCTTAAGATGCATCAATGCGGTCTTCCAAAACGCATGGCTCTTGAACTTTATAAGCCTTTTATTATTCAACGTCTTGAAGAAGAAGGTGTTGTTTATACCTTAAAAGCGGCGAAAAAATTTGTGGATACAGAACGTCCTGAAGTTTGGGATATTCTAGAACAAATTATTGAAGATCATCCGGTGATGTTAAACCGTGCTCCAACTCTTCATCGTCTTGGTATACAAGCTTTCTATCCTAAGTTAATTGAAGGTAATGCGATTCGTTTGCATCCGTTAGTTTGCGCAGCTTTTAATGCTGACTTTGACGGTGACCAAATGGCTGTCCATTTACCTCTTTCTTTTGAAACACAATTGGAATGCCGCGTTTTAATGTTGTCTTCCAATAATATCTTGCATCCAGCTTCTGGTCAACCAATTGCCGTACCTAGCCAAGATATCGTGCTCGGTCTTTACTATCTCTCCAAACCACGTCCAAACCGTAAAGGCGAAGGAATGAAGTTTGCTGATAGTGCTGAAGCAATACGTGCTTATGAAAATGGTGCGATTGATTTGAATGCTACCGTTTATCTAAAATTACCTGCTGGTCGTCAGATTTATTACAGTTCGTTAGAACATGATACGCTTTGTTCTCGTGAATTTGCTGATGAATCTGGTAAAGTGGAATTTGTTGCAAAAGTAGGTGAGAAAATCCGTTTTGCAACTCTTCTTGAACCAACAATAATCAAGACAACCGTTGGTCGAATTTTCCTTAACGAAATTGTTCCAAATGTGATTGGCTTTGCTAATGATACTTTTGGTAAAAAAGTAATTGCAAAGTCTGTGGATGATCTTTATCGTCGTAGCGGAAACCGCATGACTGTAGAGTACCTTGATAACTTAAAAGAATTAGGTTACTTCTGGGCTACTCGTGCTGGTTCTTCTGTTGCTATTGCTGAAATGATTATTCCAGAAGATAAGCAAAGTATGCTCGATGCTGCGACTGAAAAAGTAGCAGGAATTCGTGAGCTATATGAAGAAGGTGTTATTACTGACGGCGAACGTTATAATCAGATTATTGATGTTTGGTCTCGTACAACAACCGATGTAGCTGCTAGACAATGGGATTTACTATCTCATGATCGTGACGGATTTAATCCTGTTTACATGATGGCTGATTCAGGCGCTCGTGGTAGCCGTGAACAGATTAAGCAGCTCTCTGGTATGCGTGGTTTGATGCAAAAACCTACCAAGCAATTGGGTGGTCAAGAAGTTATTGAAAACCCTATTAAATCTTGCTTCCGTGAAGGCTTAAATGTGATGGAATACTTTATTTCTTCACATGGTGCTCGTAAAGGTCTTGCTGATACCGCTCTTAAAACAGCTGATGCTGGTTACTTGACTCGTCGTCTTGTAGATGTGGCTCAAGATCTTGTTATCACTTGTGAAGATTGTGGTACAAATCAAGGCATTGAACTATCTGCATTTAAAGACGGTGATGATACTGTTGTTCCATTAGAGGATCGTCTACTTGGTCGTGTTCCATGTGATGATATTAAACATCCAATTACTGACGAAGTGATTGTTTCTGCAGGTTCTTTGATCAATGAACGAGATCTACCTAAGATTACTGCAGCAGGTATTGAGCATGTGAAAATGCGCTCCGTATTGACCTGTGACTCTTCTAAGGGTGTTTGTGCTAAATGTTATGGTCGTATGCTTTCTTCTGGTCGCCCAGTCGACTTAGGTGAAGCCGTCGGTGTCTTAGCGGCACAATCCATTGGTGAACCAGGTACGCAGCTTACTCTTCGTACGTTCCATATTGGTGGTGCATCTAGTCGTTTGACTGTCGAAAGCAATAAAAAAGCTGTAGTAGATGGACACATTGAATTAGAAATGGTTGATACTGTAACTTACAAAGATGACAGCATTGTTATGAGCCGTATGGGCGAACTTGTCATTTTTGATTCTTTCGGTATTAACAAAGGTCGTTTCCAAGTTCCTTATGGCTCGATTCTTCGTGTAGTACACGGAGCAAAAGTGCAAAAAGGAGATGTTTTATTTGAATGGGATCCTTATAACAGCCCAATCATTTCAAACGTTTCTGGAAAGGTTCAGTTCTTAGACTTGCAAGAAAATGCCACTTTCCGCGTAGAAAAAGATGAAGTCACAGACGTAGAATCTTGGATTATCATTAGTGATAAGCGTGGCAAACGTCGTCCAGCGGTAAGCATTATTGATGCTTCTGGGAACAAGGTCGGACATTACATGATGCCTGATGGTGCTATTCTTGCTGTTTCGGATAAGGCCGAAGTAACAATTGGTCAAACTCTTGCCAAATTGCCTCGTGCAGTTGGTAAAACACGCGATATTACAGGTGGTTTGCCTAGAGTGGCTGAACTTTTTGAAGCGCGTGTTCCTAAAAACACAGCTATCATTGCTCCTATTGATGGTCTTGTTAGCTATGGTAACGAAGAACGTGGTAATCAGAAAGTCATTATTAAAGACAAAATGGTTGTTAAGCGTGACGGCGTAGAAGAAGTCCGTGAAATTGAAGAATCCATTTTGATTCCTCGTGGACGTCACTTAGCTGTACATGAAGGTGACCGTGTTCGTATGGGACAAAAAATCTGTGAAGGAAGTGTGGACCCACATGACATTCTCAGAGTTCAAGGTCCTGAAGAAGTGCAACGTCATTTAGTGAATGAAATTCAGGCGGTGTACAGACTTCAAGGTGTGGCAATTGCAGATAAGCACATCGAATGTATTGTGCGTCAAATGATGCGCAAAGTAAAAATTTCCGATCCGGGTGACTCTGATTTCCTTCCCGATGAAGAAATATCCAAAGTACGTCTTCGTGCAGAAAATGAACGTCTAATTTCCTTAGGAAAAACACCGGCACATTATACTCCGATGCTCTTAGGTATTACGAAGTCATCTCTCGCGACGGATAGCTTTATTTCTGCTGCATCTTTCCAAGAAACTACTAAGATATTGACTCGTGCTGCTATTGAAGGTAGTGTTGATCCTCTTAATGGTCTTAAGGAAAATGTGATTATGGGCCGATTGATTCCAAGTGGAACAGGATCTCAGCATTTAAGAAATGTGGTAGTGACTGACTCCGATGCGGAAGCTGAGGCTGAAGCTCATCGTAAGGCTCGAGAAAGCGATTTTGATCAAGATTTCGCCTTCCAGATGCTTGATAATGACGTTCAAAGCGTCGAAGATGAGGATATCGAATAATGATTTTGGACTTATCCTTGAAATTATTCTTAAAAAATTTATATTTGCACTCCAAATTCTAGGAGATAATAGTGCCAACAATTCAACAACTCGTCCGCAAGGGTCGCGAGAAAATCAGTAACAGGACCGCCTCTCCGGCCCTTAAGTCTTGCCCACAGAAGCGTGGTGTTTGTACCCGTGTTTACACCAGCACTCCTAAAAAGCCGAATTCCGCGCTTCGTAAGATTGCTCGTGTTCGTCTTTCCAATAAAATGGAAGTCACCGCTTACATCCCAGGTGAAGGTCACAACCTTCAAGAACACTCCATCGTATTAATCCGCGGTGGTCGTGTTAAAGACGTTCCGGGTGTTCGTTATCATATCATTCGCGGTACATTAGATACCCAGGCTGTTAATGGCCGTAAGAATGCACGTTCAAAATATGGCGTTAAGAAAAAAGGCGCTACACCCGCTAAGAAGTAAGGTATAATATGTCTAGAAGAAGAAAGGCTCTACATCGTTCCATCCTTCCGGATCCACGATACAAATCAACACTCGTTACCGAATTGGTTGGTGTTGTGCTTAAAGAAGGCAAAAAAACTATTGCCGAGCAAATTGTATATACCGCTCTTGATGAATTAAGCAAGAAACTTGAAGGTAAAGAATCACCTCTTGAAAAATTTGAAATTTGCTTAGACAATATTAAACCACGCTTAGAGGTGAAATCTCGTCGCGTTGGTGGAGCAAACTATCAAGTTCCAATGGAAGTGGCTCCTGATCGCGCAAAAGCATTAGCTCTTCGTTGGCTTTTGGATGCTGCTCGCAAGCGTACAGAACCAAACATGGCTATTCGTCTTGCTGCAGAACTTGTTGCTGCTAGAAATGGTGAAGGCAATGCTGTTCGCAAAAAGAATGACGTCCATAAGATGGCCGAAGCGAATAGAGCATTTGCTCATTTCCGCTGGTAGTTCTCGGATTTATAGAAATAAAAAAGCTTATGGTTCTCCCATAGGCTTTTTTTATTTCTTTACGCTTTTCAAGATAAGCGATGATATCCAAAAACATTTACTTAGTTTTTAAAAAACGAAACTTGGTTCAAAGTAATTATTGCTTTATCAAATACCAAACCAAACTTCCTATGCTTGGGATAATAAAGAACGAAATCTTTTTTTGATTATACTAAACTAAAATTGAAACAGGATTATACGTTTTTGTAAGTAGAATTTGCATGGGATAGAAATCAAAAATCGTTTTATTTTTATCATAATAGAATCGTTTTTATAACTCTTTTACAAAAGACGTATTCATCATCTATGTATAAGTTTTCTATATTTTCTTCAATAATTTTTCACTCTAACCAAAGGTTAATACATGGCTGCAAAGATTAAATCAGTTGTCGCACGTCAGATTTTGGATTCTCGCGGAAATCCAACTCTTGAAGTGGATGTTACTCTTACTAATGGAATTATTGGTCACGCTGCTGTTCCAAGTGGTGCTTCTACAGGTGTTCGTGAAGCTTGCGAACTTCGTGATGGTGGCAAGGCATATTTAGGAAAGGGTACCACAAAGGCTGTTAAAAATGTCAACGAAAAAATCGCTAAGAAAATTGTTGGCATGGAAATTTCCAAACAAGTTGAAATTGATGATGCAATGATTAATCTTGATGGCAACCGCATGCTTAAGAACAAGCTTGGTGCAAATGCAATTCTCGGTGTATCTATGGCTGTTTGCGATGCTGCTGCTAAAGATGCTGGAATTCCTTTGTACAAATACATTGCTAAGATGCATGGCACAAAACAAATGACTCTTCCATGCCCTATGTGTAACGTGATTAACGGTGGTGCTCACAGTTCTGCTCCTATTGATTTCCAAGAATTCATGGTGGCTCCTGTTGGCGCTAAAACCTTCTCTAAAGGTCTTCAGATGGTGACTGAAATTTTCCACGCTCTTAAGAAAGTTCTTAAAGACGGTGGCTATGACACAACTGTTGGTGATGAAGGTGGCTTTGCTCCAGGTGTCGCTTTGAAGAAAGATCCAAAATCTAAATTCGGTTATACCATTAAAGGTGTGATGACTCTAGAAGATGCTTTGAAAGCATTAGGTACAGCAACAGAAAATGCTGGTTACAAATTTGGAAAAGACATTAAGATCGCTTTAGATGTTGCTTCTTCTGAATTCTGTGATAAGAAAGGTGCAAACGAAACTTATACATTCAAGAAGTCCACAAACAAGACTCTTACAAGCAAACAACTAGTTTCCTACTACGAAAAGCTTTGCAGTAAGTTCCCTATTTTCTCCATCGAGGACGGTCTTGATGAGGCGGACTGGGCTGGCTGGAAAGTCTTAACAGATAAATTAGGTAAAAAGATTAATCTAGTGGGTGATGATTTATTTGTCACTAACCCAACCATTTTCAATGAAGGCATTGAAGCTGGAATTGCAAATGCAATTTTAATCAAGGTAAACCAAGTTGGTTCCGTTTCTGAAACGTTAGCAGCTATCAAGCGTGCTCAAGATGAAGGTTACGCTCCTGTAGTTTCTCATCGTTCTGGCGAAACAGAAGATACTTTTATTGCTGATCTTGCTGTTGGTACAGGTGCTGGCCAAATTAAGACAGGTTCACTTTCTCGCACAGATCGTGTTTGTAAGTACAACCGCCTTCTTCGCATTGAAGAAGAACTTGGAAAAGATGCTATTTACGCAGGTGATCCTCGTAAATAACAAATGTAAACAAAAATTAACAATGCTCTTTACTTCTTCGAGTGAAGAGCATTGTTGTTTACTTATTTTCCCTTTGTTTTTTTATTAGGCGATGCATTTTTTTATACAATAAATTATATTAGTCTTGTTTTTCATTCGAGTTATCTGTAACTCTTAAAAGAGGATATAATGGTAGATCTTAAAAAGATTGTTCGAGCAGCTTTTACTATTCCTGCCCTTTGTGCATTATTTGTAGGCTGTGGTGGACAACAGGATTCATCATCAGAAGGTTCTTTACCACGTCAAGAAACACTTTATCTTTCAGGTCAGCAATGGGGTTCTCCCGCCACATTTAATCCGCTTGCTGAAAGCTGGATGGCTGCTTGGCCCGTAGGTGGGCGTTTTAATTTAATGTACGAACCTCTGATTACTTACAACACGTTAAATGGCGATTTTGAACCTCTTTTGGGTTCGTTGGTTGATAGTTTAACTAACAATGATAGTATTGTTGTTGATTTGAATCCAAATGCAAAATGGAGTGATGGAAAACCTGTCACATCAAAAGATGTGAAATTTATTTTTGAGCTAGGTTTTCATTACCCAGGAGCCGTTACAAGCTTTGTGACGGAACAAATTTCTGCAATTAATGTAGATACCGTATATTCATTTGATTCTACTTCAATGCAAAGCACCATGTTAAATGAACGTCTTTCGTTTATCGTGGCAAAAAACAAGAGAAATAATCCTCTTAGTGTCAAAGATGCATTACAAGCAATTCGTATCGTTCCAGAACACATATTCTCAAAGCTATTAGCTGAAAATAATAATTCTCTTGATGAAATCAAAAAAATGATGATGGATAAAGATCCTGTCATTTCTGGACCTTATAATTTGCAATCTTATTCTCCAACTAAAATCATTCTAAAACGTCGTGATGATTATTGGGGAAATGCTGCATTGCATGGCGGTAAATTACCTGCACCAAAATATGTTGTTCATCCAATATACAAGAGTAATGAACATAGCACTATCGCTCTTCGAGAGGGCTCTTTAGATGCGTCCATGAGTTTTGTTCCTCGTATTTGGCATAAGAAAATTTCTGGCGTAAATACATGGTTTGAAAAGCCACCTTATTTTGTTCCTGGTGCAATGCCTATGTTGATTATCAATACGACAAAAGCACCTCTAGATAACAAGCTGTTCCGTCGTGCCATCGCGACTTCAATTGACTATGTGGCTATTCGTATGTTTGCTGTTTCTAATTATACCTCTGAAATTATATCAGGTTTAATTATGCCAACTTCTTTGGAAAAGGAATTTGTCAATAAAGAAGATTGTGATAAATACGGAATAGACTTTTCTCTAGTTGGAGAATATAAGATAAAGGCTGTTCAGACAATGATTCAACAAGCGGGCTATAAATCAGTCTTTAATAAAGATGGTTCATTATCCCACATGGAAAATAATAAGGGCGAAAAAATGCCTACGTTATTCATTACTTGCCCAGCAGGTTGGACAGACTGGGAAGCGATTGTAACAATTGCTGTTGAAGGAATGAGAAAAGCAGGTATTGATGCACGTGAAGGTTTTGTTGATGGCGGCCAATACTGGCCTGCAATGGGAACAGGTAATTTTGATTTGATTATGCATAAACCAGTAGCAGATGTTTCTCCATCTCTTCCTTGGAGCCGTTTTGAGTCAGTGATGTCTTCAAGAGATTGGCGTCCTATTGGTGATTGGGCAGGAACAAATATCGGCCGTTATAATCAACCAGGTTCTAAAGATTTCCGTTCAGAAATTGATAGTTTAATGGCTTTAATACCTCTAATGACGGATAAAGAACAAATTAAAGATGCTTATCATCAGTTAAATCGAATTTTTATGGAAGACCAACCGGCTATCCCATTGACCTATTTGCCGGAACAATTCTATGAATTCAGTGACCGAGTCTGGACCAATTGGCCCACAGAAAAAAATCCGTATGCACCTCCACAATTACCTTGGATTGCTTCCGGAACAAAAATTCTTTGGAATCTCCAGCTTTCAAAATAAGGACGAGTAATGCTTAAACAGTTTCCCACCCTCCGTTATGTCCTACAAAAGGGGTTCTGGTATCTCTTAACGTTTGTAGTTGCTGTGGCTATTAACTTCACCTTACCTCGTTTAGGTGAAAATAATCCAGTAGACATCATTATGGGTAAGGCTGCCCAAGGCCTTTCTCCTGATGAAGCGAAAAAGAAAAAAGAATCTCTATTAATCTCATTTGGCATGGCTGAACTCAATGATGATGGCTCTGTCAAATATGAAGCAGTGATTGGTCCTAATGGGCAACCATTAACAGAGAAAAAACCAGTATTAGATGAATCGGGTAATCCCGTAGTAAAAATGATACCGGCTTTAGACGCTTCTGGCAAACCAATTGTTGAAAAGAAACCTGCTCTTGATTCAGCGGGCAATCCTTTGACTCAAATGGTTCCTGTTCTTGATAAGAACGGTAAGCCAGTCAAGAAGAAAGGAAAGGTTGTTGAAGAAGCCGTTCCTCTGATGCAAGACGTTACCATTGAAACACCTGATACTTTGAAGCAAGATGTTGTTGTTTTGCAAAAAGATCCAAAATTAGCTTCAGGCATTTCTCAGTTTTTTGTCTATATCAAAAACGTGTTCCGTGGAGACTTTGGTCTTTCTTATAGTCAGTACCCTAAACCAGTGATTGATATTATCAAGGAAAGTTTGCCTTGGACGATTGCTATTCAATTGCCAACAATTATCTTAGGATGGATTATTGGTAACTTATTAGGTGCTTTTGCTGCTTATAAACGTGGCATTTTTGACAAGGTCTTTTTCCCATTAGCGATGTTCTTAAATGGTGTACCTTTCTTTGTCTTTGGTATGCTTTTGGTCGCTTTATTCTCTATCACTTTAGGATGGTTCCCTGCCATGGGTGCTTATGGCCCAGAAAAGGTACCTAGTTTCTCATTAGATTTCTTTAAATCATTGGGTTACTATTATGTGTTGCCTTTCTTCTCTGTCTTCCCAATTCTGTTAAGCGGTCAGGCAACAGGTATGCGCTCCATGAGTATTTATGAACTTGGCACTGACTATATGAAATATGCAAAATGGTTGGGTCTTCGTGAAGGAAAAATCATTGGTTATATCTTCCGAAATGCCATGCTTCCTCAATTAACAGGTCTAGCTCAATCTTTAGGAACCATGGTTGGTGGTGCCTTAATTACAGAAATGATTTTCTCGTATCCTGGTTTAGGTATGGCCATGCTTACAGCAATTCAACAAAATGATTATGCTACTATTCAAGGCTGTACATTGATGATATCCACATGCGTACTGCTTGCCAACTTTGGAGTGGACGTTTTGATTGCTCTGTTTGATCCTCGTGTCAAAGCAGGCTTACAAATGGGAGATAAATAATCATGGTTAAGTTATTGAAAAATCTTCTTAAATCACCAATGTTTGTGATTGGTGTATCCATCTTCTTTTTAACTTTAGCTTTTGCGTTTTTAGGCCCAGTCTTTTATAACGTAGATACGAATGCTCGCGATATTGTGGCTGGTCCATACGCTCCTTCAAGTGCAGAGCATATTTTAGGTACCGATCATTTAGGGCGTGACTATATGTCTTTATTGATTAACGGGCTACGCTCTTCACTTTATGTCGGTTTTATTGCTGGTATCATCGCCACTACTTTAGGAGTTCTTATTGGTCTCTTTGGTGGTTTCCGCGGTGGCTGGATTGATGAAGTCTTAAATATGGGAACCAACTTATTCATAGTGATTCCTTCCTTCGTTATTCTAGTTTTAATTAGTTCCGCAGTTAAAGATGGTCGTTCTCTAACCTTGATTGGCTTAATTATCGGCTTAACGACTTGGAGTTGGTCTGCTCGTGCTGTACGCGCCCAAGCCTCTTCTTTAAGAAGCCGTGACCATATTGCTTTAGCTCGAATTAATGGTGCAAGTTCCTTTACCATTGTGATTAAACACGTTCTTCCTTATTTGTTGTCTTATGTGTTCATGGTCTTTATTATGCAAATCTCTTCTGGAATTCTTTCAGAAGCTTCAATTTCCATGATTGGGCTTGGGCCTCTTGATTCAACATCGCTTGGTATAATACTTAATCAAGCAAAAGATAACGGTGCTCTTTCTGATGGTATCTGGATTGCGTTTCTTCCTGCAACCCTAATTATTACATTGACTGTTTTTGCTCTTTATTTGGTGAATACATCAATGGAAGGTGTCTTTAACCCGCGGCTTCGCAAGTAAGGTGGTATAGGTATCTTATGTCTGAAAATATTTTTGAAGTAGAAAATCTAAGCCTCCATTATTTGGGTCGTTTTGGTGATAAAACTCACGCTGTGACCGACGTTTCTTTTAATATGAAACAAGGCGAAATTTTAGGTATAGCTGGTGAATCCGGTTGCGGTAAATCTACACTAGTTAGTGGTCTTATGGGTATGTGTATTCCTCCTCTCTATCCTACAAGCGGCGATGTACGTGTGAGAGGGGAGTCTTTAATGAACCGAAGCATTGAAGATATTCGCTCTAATGTGTTAGCTCAAAAAGTATCCATGATTCCCCAAGGTGCTTTTAATGCATTGAATCCTGTTCGTAAGATTAAAGATATTGCAGCGGATGTGATTGCCGCTCATCAAAAACCTGGTTCTTCTTTGAAGGCAACTGAAATTTATGAACGTCTTCGTTCCCGTTTTGATTTGTTTGGAATGGATACGGATCGTGTTTTGAACTCATTTCCAATACAATTAACAGCAGGTGAACGTCAACGTTCTGTTATTGGTATTTCAACACTTTTGAATCCTCAAATGGTGATCGCCGATGAACCTACTTCTGCTTTAGATGTTAGCACTCAAAAAGAAGTCATTAAAATGATTTTTGATCTTTTGGATAAAGGGATCTTCTCAACAATGATTTTTATTACTCATGAATTGCCTCTGCTTTATCATGTGGCTGACAATATCGCTATTATGTATGCTGGTGAAATTGTGGAAAAAGGAACTGCTGAACAAGTGGTTAAAGATCCTCGTCATCCTTATACTAAGGCTTTGATGGGAGCAATGCTTAGTTCAGAGAAAAGCCAACGTACAAGAAAACCAGTGGCTATTGAAGGGGCTCCTCCAAGTTTGGCTCAAAAAATAGTTGGTTGTCGCTTTGCGGATAGATGTACTTTAGCTCGTCCTGAATGTAAGAAAAATAACCAGAATATTCGAATGGTCGGTGACCGTGAGGTAAGGTGTGAATATGCTCAGTAATAAGTCTATTGTTTTTTCAGCAAAAAACATTTCTAAAACCTTTGGTGGCGGCAAAAAAATCACTACAGCAGTGAATAATGTTTCTTTTGATATTTATGACGGAGAAATCATTTCAATCGTTGGTGGTTCTGGTTGTGGTAAAAGTGTACTTGCAAAAATAATGCTTGGTCTTTATGCTCCAAACAAAGGCAAGTTCCATTATAACGGTAAGAAAATCACCAATCTAAAAAAACACTGGAATGATGTTCAGTCTGTTTTCCAAGATCCATTTAGCTGTTTTAACCAATTCTTCACTATTCGCTCTCAGTTGGAAGATGCTTTTAATATCTTAAAGAAGAAGCCTTCTAAAGAAGAAATTAAACGTCGCGTAGACGCTGGTTTACTTGCAGTGAATGTGACTCCAAGTGATATTGAAGGAAAATATTCTTTTGAACTTTCTGGTGGTCAAATGCAACGAATGTTGCTTGCACGTATTTTTGCATTACGTCCAAAAGTTCTTATTGCAGATGAGCCTACTTCAATGGTTGATGCTTGCGTTCGTGCAAATATTCTAGACTATTTAATGAAGCTTAAAGAAGAACTTCAAATGACAATCGTCTTTATTACTCATGATATTGGTCTTGCTAACTATGTTAGTGATCGTATTTTTATCATGCATGATGGTATGATTGTGAATTCTGGAACACCAGAAGAAGTTCTTGACAATACTGGTGAAACTCACACTTTAAAACTTTTGGATGATATTCCAGAAGTGCATAAGAAAGAGTGGATTAAAAATAGCCATAGATCTAAGAACAAAGAAGCTGGCTAATATTTTTTGAATCAAAAAGCCTGAAAGAATATCTTTCAGGCTTTTTTTATGGAGCGCCCAGCATGGGCGCAATCTAACGGGTTCAAGTCCCGAGTCTACCCTAGTAGTGGGAAAGACATAGCTGAACACCAAGGGTGTCCATCGTGAGGTGGAATCTGAAGGAAAATGTAAGCAAATCTCTGGTCTGACGAACAGAAATCGCATTAGGCTACAGTTCGGGATAAGACTGCAAAACAAGTCGAAGTCCAATAACTACTCGGAACGAACTGTAGTAAATGCGGCAGACACATGGAGAGGAAGATTGCGTTCTTACCTGGGGAGATCTCATGGACATAGCCAAGCCCAACCCCGTTCGCAGGGTAGAAATACCTAAAGAGACAAAAGGCGACTTTCGAAAACTAGGAGTGCCAACCGTAGTAGACCGAGTGATCCAACAGGCGATTACGCAGGTGCTTTCACCTCTCTACGAGGAACAGTTTTCGGAAAATAGTTTTGGTTTTCGCCCCAAGCGAGGCGCACATAATGCGCTGAAGCAATGCCAACAGAATGTAGATGAAGGCTACATCTATGTGGTGGATATGGATCTAGAGAAGTTCTTTGACACGGTGTGCCAAAGCAAACTCATTGAGATTTTATCACGCACCATAAAAGATGGCAGAGTCATCTCGTTGATTCATAAATACCTAAACGCAGGAGTGATCCGCAACGGTGTAATTGAAAAGACGGAAGTTGGAATGCCCCAAGGCGGGCCATTGAGTCCTCTTCTTAGCAATATCATGCTCAACGAACTCGACAAGGAACTGGAACGCAGAGGGCACCGATTTGTGCGCTATGCGGATGACTGCATGATTTTTGCGAAAAGCCGAAAGAGTGCAGAAAGGACTTTGGAGAAGATCGAAAGAAAACCCAAGTAGCACTTATCAGTCATGTGAAATACCTAGGCTATAGTTTCTGCCGATACAAAGGGAAATGTCGGCTTAAGGTTCACCCAAAATCGGTGGCGAAAATGAAGGTGAAGTTACAGCTCCTAACATCCAAAAATAATGGGTGTGGAAATGAAAACAGAGCCACACAATTGACGCAATTTATACGAGGTTGTGTGAATTATTTTGCAAAGGCAGATATGAAATCGTTGCTACGAAATACCGACGAATGGCTACGTCGTAGGATCAGAGCCGTGTACTGGAAGCAATGGAAGAAAGTCAGAACAAGATACCGAATGCTCAAGAAATTCGGATTGCTGGAATGGAAAGTACATGAGGTAGCAAACTGTCGAAAAGGCTCTTGGCGATCGGCACGGATGCTAAACAGTGTACTCACAAACAAATTAATAGCGAGCTTTGGATACCCGTCTATGGCTGACTATTATGCGAAAACAAGTGAAACCTAAGGAACCGCCGTGTACCGAACGGTACGCACGGTGGTGTGAGAGGACGGTAGGTAAAATAATTACCTACCTCCTACTTGATTTTTAAAAATGTGTATAAAAGAGCTTCGCTAAAAAAAGAGTGTATTCGAGTTTTATGTGTTGTTTGAAATAATTATAAGAAGAAAAATTATTTCTTGATTTTATCTACAAATTGACGGCAAGTGGCTTCAGGATTAGGCGTATTGAAAATAGCGCTTCCTACTACAAAAATATTTGCACCTGCTTCTTGAGCAAGTTGGATGTTGTCTAGTTTAATACCGCCATCTATTTGAATGTTCATGGATGGTTTTAAATCACGAAGTCTTTTAATCTTATCTAGGGTATATGGGATTAAACTTTGGCCACCAAATCCAGGATTCACTGACATAATAAGAACCATATCAACGATATCTAGAACATTTAAAATGGATTCAACTGGTGTTGCTGGATTAATGGAAACAGCTGGTTTACATCCTAATTCAACGATTCTATGTAATAGACGATCTAAATGAAATGTTGTTTCTGCATGGATGCAGATATAGTGCGCTCCTGCTTTTGCAAAGGCATCAACATAATTTTCTGGATTAGATATCATCAAATGACAATCTAGAGGAACGGATGTCCCTTTTTTTATGTTTTCTGCAATACCTGGTCCAAAGCTAATATTTGGAACAAAGTGTCCATCCATGATGTCAAGGTGAATTAATTCTGCACCACCTTTTTCTATGGCAGCAAGACTTTTTCCAAGTTCTAAAAAATTGGCGTTTAATACGCTCGGGGCTATAATCTGTGATATACTCATAAACAAAATATAGTCAGTCTACGTTCTTTTTATTACTATTTACTTCAGAAACCACTAAAAGGAGATTGCAAGATGGCTAATTTAAAAAAATCAACTGCTGTCACACCAGCAAAAAAGGCTTCTGGTGGAGCAAAAAAAACAGTTGTAGCTAAAACAGCAAAGGGAGCAGAAAAAGTAGCAGCAAAGGCTTCTGTTAAAAAAGAAAGTGCAAAGAAAACTGTGATAGAGACTACTGCAAAAAAAGGCGATTCAAAAGAGGTTGTCTTCACTATAGAAGCTCCTTTGGCAACAACAGTCGCAGTGGCTGGTTGCTTTAACAATTGGAGTGTGACTAAGAATAAATTGAAAAAAGACAAGAAAGGTTTGTGGTCAGTAAAAATTCCTCTTGCCGCTGGTCGTTATGAATATAAGTTTGTTTGCGATGGTGTGAATTGGGATGAAGGTGAAAATAAAATAAAGAATGTCTAATCATTTTATTCCCGAATCAGTTTTTTTAAAGGGAGCAAAGTCGTTTGGCTCCCCTTTTTGGCTCTATGACCGTGCGACCATTGAGGCTCGTGTACGTGAAGTGCAAGTTTTTGATGTTGTTCGCTTTGCTCAAAAGGCATGTTCCAATTTATCTATCCTTTCTCTGATGCGAAAGTTAGGTGTTGTAGTAGATGCTGTGAGCGCTGGTGAAATTGTTCGTGCGTTGCGAGCTGGTTTTCAGGGAGGAGTTGGTAAACAAACTTCTCAAATTGTTTATACTGCAGATATCTTTGATGCAGATGCTCTCGCTCTAGTCAAAGAACATAATTTAGCTGTAAATATTGGCTCTCTGGATATGATTCAGCAATTGGCTGATTATGGTATTCGGACGGAGTTAATGCTTCGTGTAAATCCTGGTTTTGGTCATGGGCATTCTCGTAAAACAAATACGGGTGGTGTTCTTTCTAAACATGGTGTTTGGCATGAACAAATTAAAGACTGTGTTAAACTGGCGCAGAAGAATGGGATGTGGATTACTGGTCTGCATATGCATATAGGCTCTGGTTCTGATTTTGAACATTTAGCTCAAGTCTGTGATGCTATGTTTGACCTTTCTAGGCATATTGGCGGCCATCTAAAAACGATTTCGGCTGGTGGTGGCTTACCTGTTAGTTATCATGAAAATGAAAAAAATGAAAAAATAGACGTTCAAGCGTATTATGAATTATGGAATAACACGCGGAAACGGATAGAACAATCTGTGGGCCATTCTGTTTCTTTAGAAGTAGAACCAGGTCGTTATTTAGTTGCCGAAAGTGGTTACTTAGTGTCTGAAATTCGAGCAATAAAAAAACAAGGTGACAACACCTTTTATTTAGTGAATGCAGGTTTTACAGATTTAGTTCGTCCTTCTTTTTATGGTTCTTATCATAAAATATCTATAATCGCAAAAGATGGTCGCTCGTTAAACGAAACGCATCCAGCGATTGTAGGTGGTCCTTTGTGTGAATCAGGAGACGTATTTACGCAAGAAGAAGGCGGCTTTGTTGTTTCTCGAGAACTTCCAGTGGCTCAGGTAGGTGATTTGCTTGTCTTTCATGATACTGGCGCTTATGGTGCGGCGATGTCTAGTAACTATAATAGTCGCTTGCTAGCTGCAGAGACTTTGTATTCCAATGGCTCTTTAGAGTTAATTCGAGAAAGACAGTCGTTTGAACATTTATTGCAAAATGAACGCATTATCGAGTTATAATAGATATTAAAAAAAATATTTTTTGAATTTATTTTTAAAGCCCAGCCCTTTTGGACAGGGCTTTTTTATGTACAGGTTTTGAGAATACGATAAATAAAAAATGATATTGTTTTGCTTTCTTTGAATTAAAAAGAAAATATTTATGTTTAAAGATCTTATCATTAATAAGAGTATTTCAAATGTTACGCGTCAGTATTTTATTCTCTTTGATTTTATTATTCGTTTTACCTACGTATGCGGTAAAACCCTATAACTCTTACAAAGATCCACGAGACAAGCAAAAGTATCGCACCATTAAAGTAGGGAGCAGGCTATGGCTCGCAGACAATTTGAATTACAAAATGGATGGTAGCTTCTGCTATAAAGACGATGAAAGCCAATGTATGGCTTATGGTCGCCTTTATACATGGGATGCCGCAGTAAACGCTTGCCCTCAGGGGTTCCATCTTCCAACAGATGACGATTTTCAATCTTTGTGGCAGGCGGCAGGGGCTGATTTTAATGCCGCTTATCTATTAAAAGCGGCGTATGGTTGGTCTGGTGAAACGAATGGTAGTGATACGTTGAAATTTAGCGCTATGCCTGCTGGTAATCGCTTTGATGATGAGACCTATGGAAACCTTAGTAAGTTTGCTTTCTTTTGGAGCTCTGAGGCTAGTAAAGAAAAACAAAACGCTCGCGTTTGGTATATGACTTCAAAATCGATGGCTTTTAGTTTTATGAATAAGCCTAAAATTTTTGGTTTTTCTGTTCGTTGTGTTCAATCCGCAAAAAAGTAAGCGAAAACATCTAAAAATGGCAAAAAGGCTTTTTTAAATATTATTTCGCAGAATAAATCATTTTTTATTACGATTATGGTTTAAAACTTAAGATGCTATTTGTATTTTTGAGTAGATTGTTCACCTTATACAAGGCTCTATTATGTCAGATCGTTTTGTTGTTACAGGTACTTTTACTGATGATCCATTTGCAATAGATGTCGCTCAATATATAGGTCTTCGAGAAGATATCTCTGATACCGTAGCACTGAAAACATTTGCTAATTCAGAATTTTGTCCTCGCTATGTTTTAGATGCCGATGATATTGAGCATATCGGACGTCGTTTGCATGGTAAAATTGTTTTAATTTGTACTGTCTCCACTCACGATCGTAGCAGAAATGATTTAGCCATGAGAAATTGTATTCTCGCCCGTGCTGCAAAAGATAATGGAGCTGAACGTGTGGTTTTAGTTGAGCCTGATTTATTTTATAGCGCTCAAGACCGAGGCCCTCATCGTTTTGGTGAATTAGAAGCTGATCGTGAAATCTCTGACTTAAAAAAATTTGATGGTCAAGCCTTTACTTCACTATTGTACGCTCAACTGTTAAAGACTTCTGGAGTCGATGCGGTTGTCACTGTTCATAATCACAGCGTGAAGGTTCAAAAATTATTTAATGATGTTTTTGAAGGCCACTTCCATAATTTGATTCCAACAGAAGTATATGCTCACTATATTAAGACATCTAATTTTGTACAGACAGGAAAGGATGGAGATAATCTAGTGATTGTTGCTCCAGATAAAGGGGCTACTCCATTTATGAATAACATGTGGGATGCGCTCGAATTACCTTTGTGTAAGCGCGTGGTCATGGATAAGGTTCGTAGTGGTGAACGAGAAGTGTCAATGACTTTAAGTGATCATAGTGAAGTTGGAATGGATTATTTAGAAGGCAAAGATGTTATTGTTTTTGACGATATGGTTCGTACAGGAACGACGATTGTTCAATGTTGCGAGTATTTAAAAACAGGTCATCCTAACCGCGTCTGCTTTGGAGTGACGCATTTTCATACAAGTCCAGAAGCACGTGAAAAATTAAATAGCCAATTCATTGATGAAATTTTAACTACTGGAACTCTTCCTGATATTATGAATCGAGATTGTCAGGGACGTTTACGTCGCAAGTTAACGGTCATTAAGCTTGGCAAGTGGATGGCTCGTCACATTCTCCAGATGTATGGTCTTGATGATGGCCGATTTGAAAAAAATTTTTATAAGGTCGACATGAGTTCAAAAAACCCACGTTGGCCGCCTCCACATTTATATTAAACCGTTCTCTTTTATTCACCTCTTTTCTTTAATTTTATGGCAAAAAAAAACAGTGAAGTGACCGATGAATTATTTCCTAAAGGCCGTATAGATAGAGTCATTGCTCCTATCTACAGGTACTTACAAGTAGAAACCACCTCTGGGGTAATCTTAATTATAGCCACTGCACTTGCTCTTTTATGGGCTAATTTTGCAGGAAATTCTTATCACGCTCTTTGGCAAATGCCTCTTGGTATTTCAATAGGTGGTTTCGATTTTACAAAATCACTTCATTGGTGGATAAATGATGGCTTAATGACATTATTCTTTTTTGTCGTTGGTTTAGAGGTAAAGGGAGAAATTGTAAATGGTGAACTAAAAAACCCTAAGACAGCTTCTTTACCGATTCTCGCAGCCTTGGGCGGTATGATTTTCCCCGCCATTATTTATTTGATGGTTTGCCCTCCTGGTACTACAGCTGGTTGGGGTGTTCCTATGGCTACAGATATTGCTTTTGTGGTTGGTTGTATGGCTATTTTAGGAAATCGAATTCCCAAAGGCTTGCATATAATGATTTTGACGCTTGCGATTGCGGATGATATAGGTGCCATTATTGTGATTGCATTAGGGTATTCAGGTACGATTGACGGTCATTATTTATTGATGGCTTTAGGGCTTTTAGCTTTAACGCATGTCTTTTTCAGAATAGGTATTCGTAATTTAATCGTTCATGTTCTATTAGGTGCGGTTATTTGGTTTGCTTTTGTCAATAGCGGTATTCATCCTACTCTTGCTGGAGTGGCTCTTGGATTATTAACGCCTGCGATTCCTTGGGTTAAAAAGGGAGCTGTTAACAGTTATGTGCATAAAGTGAATGATTTCTTGGCTGGAGGGCCTAGTCCAGAAAACGTGACACAATACGATATTTTTAGAACGCTACAGAAGTGCTCTTGCGAAAGTGTAGCAATGCAAGAACGCTTATTGCATGTATTACATCCTTGGGTGAGTTATATTATTATGCCTCTTTTTGCTCTTGCCAATGCGGGTGTTTTAATTCGAACGGAGTCTTTTAGTGGGGTGACGTTGTCTATAGGTTTAGGTCTTGTTCTGGGTAAACCAATAGGTATTTTCCTGTTCTCTTATGCTGCTGTAAAACTACGCATGGCAAAATTACCTACAGGGGTTTCTTTCAAAATGCTTTTAGGCGGGGGAGCATTAGCAGGAATCGGCTTTACGATGTCTTTATTTGTGAGCGAACTCGCTTTTGTGAATAGTCGTTCTTTATTAGACGGAGCGAAAATAGGAGTTTTATTTGGTAGTTTTATTTCCGCATTAATAGGAATGCTAATCATTTTAATTGTAAAAAAGACATCGTCTGCAAAAGAATAAAAAAGCCTCCTTTCGGAGGCGTTTTTTACCAGTTTTCACCAAGAAGTTCGAAGTGTGCTTGTGGGTGTAAGCAAGCGGGGCAGAGCTCAGGAGCATCAGTTCCTTCATGAAGAAAGCCACAATTGCGGCAACGCCAGACAACCTTCTCATTACGCTTAAATACCTTACCTTCCATTAAATTATTATAGAGGTCACGGTAGCGCTTTTCGTGCTGTTTTTCTGCAATAGAAATCATTTCAAATGCCTTAGCAATTTCAGGAAAACCTTCTTCACGAGCTATTTTAGCAAATGTAGGGTAGAGATCAGACCACTCTTCATTTTCACCATCAGCAGCGGCTTTTAAGTTTTCTAGAGTATTTGATGATACGCCAGCAGGGTATGTGGCTGTAATTTCAACATTACCACCTTCAAGAAATTTCCAAAAACGCTTGGCGTGTTCTTTTTCTTGATTAGCAGTTTCTTCAAAAATATCGGCAATTTGAACTAAGCCTTCTTTTTTTGCTACACCAGAAAAATAGGTATAGCGATTTCTTGCTTGTGCCTCTCCAGCAAATGCTTTTAGAAGGTTTTTTTCTGTTTCAGTACCTTTTATACTTTTTGACATAGAGTCTCCTATAATGTTAATTTCTATTGTATTATATACGTTTTTTTACAACGATAAAATAGTTTGAATTACAAAAAAACGGGACTTTTTATACTAAAAAGCTTATTTTACGAATGTAATTTTTATTGTTTTTTTCATTTTACACAAAGAATACAGATTTCTTTCCGTTTAATTGGTAATTTTGATTTGAACAAAGTTGCCTTTGGAGTTTTACTATGCTAGATCTTCTTGCCGTGCAGTCAAGTACTGCACATCCAACAGTCATTACAATGGTTTACACATTGCTTTTGGCTTTTGTCCTTTCTTCTTTAATTGGTTATACTTACGAAAAAACTTTTTTGGGCTTATCCTATTCCAGAAATTTTGTGCAAGCTCTTGTTTTGAGTTCTGTTGTTGCAGCAACGGTGATGCAAGCCATCGGTGATAATGTGGGTCGTGGTCTTGGTATGCTCGGAGCTCTTTCTATTGTGCGTTTCCGTACGAGTTTCAAAGACCCTCGAGATATCATGTTTTTGTTTGCGGCACTGGGGGCTGGTATCGGCTGCGGTGTCTTTGCTTGGGGCGTTGCGGCAGGGGGAACCCTCGCGTTTTGTGCTGTGGCTGTAGTACTCAGCCGAACAGGATTAGGCTCAAAACATTTTTTTGATGGCATGCTTCGCTTTGCCATGCCTAATGAATCTGAAGCTCGCCTTGCTTTAGAAAAAATAATGCGAGAGAATTTAAAGACGTTTGTTTTAGTGACTATGCGAGAAGTCGATGGCGGTGGTCGAATTGATGTAGCTTACCAAGTTCGCTTAAAACCAAAGTGCCCTGCGGCTGAAGTCATTGTGAACATCAATAAAGTCAAGGGTTTATCTGACGTTCAATTTATGATGCAAGATGCAACGACTGAAATGTAGAAAGGCAAAAAAATGATAAAATATTACATATTAAAAAACAAATTATTCTTTGCTTGGATTCTTTCTATTGTAGGAATTATAGTTCTTGGTTTTTTATATCAAGGCACCAACGTTATCTTTTCTGGCGTCGCTGAAGCAACAGAAACAACAGTAAGTGTACAATCTGCTGTAGAAGTGGTTACTGTTCATGTCGTTGTTGGTCAGGAGATTAAAGACGGGGATACTTTAGTGGAGCTTAGTCGCAGTGACCTGGTTCTTCGAATGAATGAAGTGAAGCGCGAATTAGATGCACTTGAAGGTCGTGGTAGTTTAAGTTCGGCGACGATTGATCAAAAAGTGGCAGAGGTCAAAGCCGATTTAGCGACTAAAAAGAACATGCTTTTATTTGA
Source organism: Fibrobacteria bacterium AD312 (assembly GCA_001462345.1). Lineage (GTDB taxonomy): Bacteria > Fibrobacterota > Fibrobacteria > Fibrobacterales > Fibrobacteraceae > Fibro-01. The sequence continues at coordinate 30,041 of LIUM01000042.1, forward strand.
GATTGAAAAACTGAAATCAGAGTATCAGAAAAATTTAGAAATGGCTTCTAAATTAAAAAGTTTGTCTTCTAGTGTAGTAGCGAAAGCGGATTCAAACGATGCAATGAAAATGCGTATTCGCAATCTAGAACAAGAATTGAAAATGGTGGAAGACAATGCCAATGCCCAAATTGGAATTCTTCGTGGAAGTAAAGGGTTACAAAAAACGAGTAGTGAATCAGAAGCAGAGGGGCTTCGTCGAGAACTTGAATTGTTAAAGAAAGAACAAGATGATCTTGTGATTACAAGTAAAGGAAATTGGGTGGTCGCGAGTGTAAACGTTAGAGATGGTGAAAAAGTATCAAGCTTTTCTCCAATCATTACGTTAACTCGTAAATCGCCTTCTTTAATTCGCGGTTACATTCACGAGAGTATGTATAAGAAAATGAAGGTAGGGGCCAAGGTGAATGTTATTTCTCAGGCCGATGGGAAAAAACTAGAAGGCGAGATTATTGGTCTAAGTAGCCGAATTGTGGAATTCCCTATTCGTTTGCGTAAAGTCCCTGAAGTGATTGTCTATGGACGAGAAGAATGCACTACTTTTAGGAGAGATGGTTTCCATTTCAGAAATTGCGGTCATAAAAAAATTATTGCAGAATGATGATTCGGAGGAGAATAAATGAATAAAATAAGTTTTATTTGTTTATTAATGACATCGGCCTTGATGGCGACTCCTTTAACTTGGGATCGTCTTGTGAAGTCTGCTGACGAAGATCCCGTGTTAAAAACAGCAGATCGTCGAATCGGATCCATTTCTTCAGGGCCAACTACAAAGCTTTGGGACGATTTAGAACTACGTTATAAATTAGGTGGGTTCGGCTTTTTAGAACACGATATAGAATTACGCCTGAAACCAAACTCCGTTGGTGAACAAAAGGCAACACGAAAGTACTGGAAAGCTCAGAAAAGTTACCAGCAAGCACGTTATAATGTTGATAAATCTTATTTAATCTATGATCGATATGAAAGAGCTCTTCGTTATGTCATTCGTCAAAAAATGGCGACGATTAATGAAGAATTATATCAAGTGAATCAAGATCGAATTACAGTACTTCATGCTAGAGCTGGTTCTGAAACATTCAATGCGGTTGATTTGATGAGTGCTATTGAAAAAACAGCAGCCTTAAGAGCTGAATTAATTGCAGATAGTACAGCCCTTCGTGATACAGAAATGAAATTGCGCTCTTGGGTTGCGTTTGATTCTATTTCTTTAGATACTTCTTGGCTCCCAACAATGGAAGAATTGAATGCGACTCTACAGCAAAAATCTCATGTAGACAGCACGTTCCCATTAATTGCAATGGCAAAAGGAAAGTGGAATGTCAATGAAGAGCGTCTTATACAAGAAAATGCGGGTGATCGAGATTTTATTTCCTATATCGGTTTAGGCTATAAACATGTGATTGCTGAAAAAAAATACAAATGGATTGATAACATGGATTATACCCTTAATCCAGATCAGTATTCCGAATGGGGAGATGCCTGTAACATGGAAGCGACTTGTGAGGCTTGGTTACTTTCTCGTTCAGAAGATGATCGCCGTATGATTGATAAGTTTTATTTGAATATTGGAATTAAATTGCCTTTCTTTTCAAATAACAATGACGATTTGATGCGCCGTCAAATTTCTGTATTAGATGCGGAAAGCGATTATTTAGATGAGTATAGAGATTTAGATCAAAAAGTGGCTCGTTTACATGAAGAAATCGTAGCTTTAATTGCTCAGTGGAAAGTGCAAAAGGATTTTGTGGCTCAAGTGGATGCAGGTAGTGTTTTCCAAGAGTTTGCTGCCATGGCTAGCTCTGACCCATTACTCCTTTTACGTGCAAAAGAAAGTGTTTTAGAAAGCACCTTAAAGGCAGTCAAGTTAGAATATGACATTTTTCAGAGATATCTAATTCTATTAGATTATGCAGGTGTATTTTCTCGAAGCGATATCAGCAATCATCTTAAAGCTGGATTAAAATAATGGCTGGAGCTCGTGGCTTTAGCACACTCGAACGATTTGAACTGAAATATCATATTCCAGTTTCTTGGGCTGATCGTATTGGAAGTTTAATTGCTCCATATTGTGAAGAAGACTATTATTCTAAAATTACTCCTGGCGGTTTTTATTGGATTACAAACCTTTATTTGGATTCGCCAAGGTGGACTTTTTTAAATTGGAAAAAAGCGGGCCTATTAGATCGTTTTAATATGAGAGTGCGTACTTATGGAGAACATCCTGATCCAGAAGGTGTTTTTCATTTTGAAGTCAAAAGAAAGATAAAATCCGTTTGTTATAAAAGTAGAGCGACGATTAAAGGGGCTAAGCCTTCAGTCGTATTTAATCAGTCTCCAGAACATTGGCATGCTAAATCAGAACGAGATGTAAAATACCTTAAAGATTTTCTTTATAAAACAACGCTTCATAATGCTAAGCCTCGTTTATTAACCCAATATAAGCGAAGAGCTTGGTTTGGAATCACAGAAGAATATTCACGAGTTACAATTGATACTGGCATGCGGTTCCGTGAAGAAAATGGATTTGATTATTCTGTAAATCCTCAATACATGCATTCTACGGGATTGCCCAAGTTTTTTGCTCCTGCTTGCGATGCTGTTTTGGAGTTGAAATGCCCATGTTCACAAGTGCCGTTTTGGATGATTGATTTGATTAAAATATTAAATTTAAAACAAGGTGGGTTTTCTAAGTTCGGTAACGCTGCTGCAGAGTGGATGCGAGTATATGAAAATCCTAGAGGGTTCAAAACCCCTCTATATACCAGTTTAGCTGGAAATTTTTTCTAAAGGAAGTCATTATGAGAAAGTTATTTTTAACTACAACTATTCTTTTCTCTTCTCTTTTTTGTTTAGTGAGTTGTTCTGATGAACCTATTGTAAAAAAGGATGACTCTCCTGTTTTAGGGTGCACTGAAATCATGTACAATACAGGAACTGATTCTCTAGAGTTTGTGGAATTAAAAATAATGAGTGGGCCTTCCATTGTTGATATGGCTGCGTTGAACCTTCGTCTTGAAGGAGTCGTGGATTTTACGTTCCCTAATCAGCCTTTAGATACGGGTGAGTATATTGTGGTGACGAATGATCCCGTTTTATTTAAAGCAAAATACCCACAGTTTACTGGCCGTCTTTTTGGCCCTTGGGATCTTGATGAGGAAGGCGTTCTTCCAAAATTACCAGCGGAAGGTGATAATGTCGAAATTAAGTTAACTGGTAAAGGGGATGTTTCTTGTAGCTTTAGTGGAGAACCACCTTGGCCAAGTTTAGCTAATGGGAAAGGACGCTCTTTGGTCTATTTAGGAGGTGGGTTGAATTCTACTCATGCAGAAGCTTGGGCTGCTCATGCTACAGATGGCGGTAATCCAGGCGGCCCTGATACTTATATTCCGACATTAACTGTTCGTATTAATGAAGTGGCGCCTGTATTAGAAGGAAATGCTAGTTGGGTGGAAATTTATAATTCGGGTACAGAGTCTGTTGATTTAAGTGGCTGGGAATTTGAGTACACGACTAAAAACAAGACATATACTTTAGCTGAAGGGACTGTTGTTGGGCCAAAAGCGTATTTGGTTTTAGATGGAACAGAAATAACTGGTGATTTCGGGACTGATGGGCTTTATGTTACTGCAAATGGCTCAGATTACTATTTGAGAGAAGTAGTTCAGGGTGTGAAAACAGGCGCTGAAACAAGCTTAAAGGCTTCTGCAGGTCTTTATACAAGTGGTTTTATGGACTTAGTGGATGGCAGCATAGCACAAGGGAGTTTAGCTACTCCTACTCCTGGTGCTGCAAATGATAAACTAATCGCTGGGCCAGTTTTCATTAATGAAATTCATTACCATCCAGTGGATACAGAAAACCCAGAATTGCGTCGTCAAGAAGTAGAGTTTTTAGAATTGATTAATAAGAGTGAAGAGGATATTTCATTTAACCCAATCATTCTTGAAAAACCAGGGTATTGGAAAGTGGATGGCATAAAAATGTCTTTTGTTTCACCTGCATCTATCCCAGCAAATGGTTTTGCTCTTCTTATTGAATCCACTGCTGATAGTGCTTTCTTCCGTCAGTATAATAACATTTCTGCAAATGTTCCTATTTACTATTACCAAGGAAAGCTTTCTAATCGAGGAGAATTATTAGTTTTGAAACGCCCTTATAGTTATGATGCGAATGAATGGTATTTCTCTTTTGAAGATGCTGTTTTGTATTCGGATGATTGGGATGGAACGAGAGAAGCGGACGGCTTAGGAAAAAGTTTACAGCGTACCGATTATACTTCTATGGGTTATGAATCAGGTGCTTGGAAAGCCGCTATTCCAACTCCTGGTCGTTAATAAAAAACATTTTTTCTCAATTAACAGAAAATTGGAAACCATAAAAAAAAGACCTTGCCTTTAAGGCGGTCTTTTTTTGTATTTTTATATATGTAAAAAAGCCCTGTGGGCAAATTCATAAGGAGATTATAAATGATTTTTGATCCTTTATATATGGCTATTTTGGTTATTGGCCTTGTTTTATCTGGAATCACTTCTTTTATGGTTTCAAGTCGTTTTAAGGCTGGCCAAAAAGTTCGAATTCAAAGCGGCCTTACTGGAGCTGAAGTGGCAAAAGCGATTCTTGCTGATGCGGGTGTAACAGATGTTACCATTCATGAAGCCAGAGGTTTTTTAGCAGATCACTACAATCCATTAAACAAGACGTTGCATTTATCTAAAGATGTTTATCATGGTACAAATGCTAGTGCCGCTGGTGTGGCTGCTCATGAGGTAGGGCATGCTCTACAGCATGCTGAAAACTACTTTCCTATGTGGCTCCGTTCGTTTATCGTTCCAGCAGCTAATATTGGCTCGAATTTGGGTCCATGGCTTGTGATTATTGGTATTGTTTTGATGAGTGTTCAATCGTTAGGTTTTGGTCAATCCGTCGCCATTTTTGGTGTGGCACTTTTTGCTTTGTCGACTGTTTTTACTTTTGTCACGGTGCCAGTAGAATTTGATGCATCTAACCGAGCAAAAAAGCGTTTACAAGTATTAAATATTGTGCAACAAGGCCGAGAATATAAAGCTGTTTCAGCGGTTCTTTTGGCTGCTGGGCTGACTTATGTCGCGGCTGCTATTCAATCATTAATGCAACTAGTTTACTGGGCTATTCGCGCTGGTTTATTAAGAAATAATGATTGAGGATTATTGATATGGCTGTAAAAACAATTTCGGTAGAATGCCCATGTTGTAAGGGGACTCTTGTGGTTGATCCAGAAACAGGATCCGTTTTAAGTCATCAGGAATATAAAAAAGAAAAGCTTTCTTTAGATGCTTTTATGTCTCAGCAGAAAAATAGAGCCGCTGAGTTAGACGCTAAATTTGAAGCAGCGAAAGAAAAAGAAAAACACAAACTCGATTTGATAGAAAAAAAATTTCAAGCCGCGAAAGAGAATAAGAACCTTAAAGATCCTCCTCCAACGGTATTGTGGGATTAATTTCTTTTTCTTCAAACTCGTTTTTTGTTGCTGATTTATTTTCGTCTTCTGAAGATAATTCAGGAGTAGGCTCTGTTTCTTGTATAGCTTCTATTGAAGACGCTGATTCGGTAAGAGATATACGCCCTTCAAGCATCGCCAGAAGGTCTTCTTCTTGAATAGATTTACCTTGAGAAGCCCAGAGAACGGCCTCACGCATGACTGCATCAATAGACGCTGCTTTGTTTTGAGCTAAACTCGATTCGCGTTCGCGAAGGGCATCAATTAAGCCTTGCTTGAATTCAGGGTCTTTAGAAAGAATCACGGTTTCATTTGACATTTCATCGGCATAGTCATTATTATTCTTTTTGCGATAAAGCCAGATGGGGCCAAATGGTTCGCCTTGTCTAAAAACGACTTCGTCCGTTTTGATCATTTCCATAAGTGCCATAAAAGTAACAGCGGCAACGATAGGGTGCTGATCTCTTCCTAGTAAATCTTCAAATAAAGCTCTACCATGAGCGGAGAGGTAGTTGCTAATTACCTGTTGACGGTCTTCGATCGTGACGTAGTCAAGTTCAATATGATGAATAGTTTCTGCGTTTCTAGCTTTTAGACTTTTTTGATAAGCTCTAAATAGCTGCCAAATATTAGCATCGGCAAGAGTCTCTTCTTCATTGGTTGATTTTTCTAAGCGCCCCCTATAAAAAGTTCCAAAGTTTTCCAGTTCTTTTTCTTGAAGCTCTTTAGCTACTTGTTTATAGCGTTGGTATTCGAGCATTTCTCTTAAAAGCTGCTCGCGGTCTTCAGAAAATTCAAGAAGTTCTTCTTCACTTTGAGCCTCTTTTGGGAGAAGTTCTCTGACTTTTAATGCCATCAAACGGCTTGCCATCAAAAGAAAGTCACCTGCGGCAGATAAGTCCGCTTGTGCTAAGTCTTTAATCCAAGTTAAATATTGGTCCGTTATTTCTGCAATGGAAATTTCACCTGGGTTCACTTCATTTTTTTGAACCAAGTAAAGTAAAAGATCCATTGGACCTTCAAAAGCGCCGATGCGGACTTCGTAATCTTCTTTTTCAGAAATAATCATAAAAGAAAAGATAAATAATTATTCTACAGTGACGCTCTTCGCTAGGTTTCTTGGTTGATCTACGTCGTTTCCGCGAAGTACTGCTATATGATAAGCGAGCAATTGTAAAGGGATACAAGTGATCAATGGCATAAGCATAGGAAGAGTTTGTGGAATTTGAATCACATGATCAGCAAATTGGTCTAAAACGGTACTTTGCTCTGTAGTAATTGCAATGACTCGACCACCACGAGCTTTAATTTCTCGAATGTTTGAAACAATCTTATCAAAAAGGCCGTCATTAGGAGCAATTACAACCACTGGCATGTCTTCATCAATTAAGGCAATAGGCCCATGTTTCATTTCTGCTGCTGGGTAACCTTCAGCATGTATGTAGCTGATTTCTTTGAGCTTTAAAGCCCCTTCCATTGCTACGGGATAGTTGTAGTGGCGACCTAAGTATAAAAAGTTTTTAGAATGAATAAAGTCTTTTGCGATTTCGGCAATCTGATTAGAAAGTTCAAGTGTGGCTTGAACAAGATTGGGAATTTCATAAATGGCCTTTGCAATATCAATGCCTTTTTCAAATGAAATATGACGTTGCCTACCTAACAAAAGAGCGATCATGGCGAGTACTGCGACTTGAGAAGTAAAGGCTTTTGTGCTTGCGACACCGATCTCTGGCCCAGCATGAAGATAGACTCCTCCGTTAGAATAACGGGCAATAGAAGAACCTACGGCGTTACAAATGCCAAGAACCGTGGCTCCTTTATGTTGAGCTTCCTTTAAGGCAGCGAGAGTATCTGCTGTTTCTCCTGATTGAGAAATCGTGAGAACAAGGGTCCCTGGATTAATAATCGGATTACGGTAGCGGAATTCGGAAGCATATTCTACTTCTACTGGAATTCCAGCTAGATCCTCAATCATATATTCACCAACCATGCCTGCGTAATAGCTCGTTCCACAGGCGATAATAATAATTCGGTTAATGGATCTAAGCTCTTTAATATTGGAGTCTAAACCAGCTAGTTTAGCTGTTCCATCGGCAAGCAGAAGTCTGCCACGCATGGTGTTACGTAAAGATTCTGGCTGCTCAAAAATTTCTTTTAACATGAAGTGAGGAAATCCGCCTTTGGCTACAGACTCGACATCAAACTCAACTTCTTGTACTTCACGTTGAACTTGTTGATTGCTCATGTTTAGAAGCTCATATTTTGATCCTTTAATTACAACAACATCGTTGTCGTCGAGGTACACCACTTTTTGAGTATGATGAACAATGGCAGAAACATCACTTGCTAAGAAATAATCGTTAGTATCACCTATTCCTAGAATTAAAGGACTTCCGCGACGAGCTCCAACAAGGACATTGGGTTCTTGTTCACAAAGAACGGCAATACCAAAAGCGCCTTCTAATTTACTAATGGCTTGAAGGACAGCGGCTTTGATATCTCCTTTATAAAAGCGTGCGATTAAATGAGCAATGACTTCGGTATCAGTATCTGAAACAAATTTTATACCCTCTGATTGTAATTTCGATTTCAGGATGGCGTAATTTTCAATAATACCATTATGCACAACAGATATTTTACCATCATAACTACAATGAGGGTGAGCATTGCATTCCACTGGAGCTCCATGTGTAGCCCAACGAGTATGGGCAATACCAATGTTTCCCTTAAAACACTTGTCGCTCAACTTCTCTTCAAGTGCAATGATTTTACCAGAGGCTTTTTCTGTTTGAATTTTATTATTACAAATAATTGAAATACCAGCGCTATCATAACCTCGATATTCTAATTTTTTTAAACCCTCTAGAAGAATAGGGAGAGCTTCCTGTTCACCAATATAGCCAACGATACCGCACATAAATTACTCTGATTGAAATAAACTTTTCCAAAAATACATATAATGAGTTTTAAAAAACACCTAAAAATGAGATAGAATGAGCTAGAATGAATTAAAAATCAAATGTAAAGACTTTTTAACCTCATCTTTTTCTATTTTACGCAGCAATAGTTTTTTTTCAAAGAGGAACATATGAATCTCAAATTATTGTTATCTATAGGGCTAAGCTCTATTCTTTTATTTGGATGTAATGAAATGGGGAAACCAGCAGCGAAGACTGCCCTTGTTACAGAAAAAGACAATTATAGTTACGCTTTAGGCGCTTCCTTTGGGCAACAGGCTCGTGCATTACTTATTCAACGTGATTCTATTGATTTAGATTATGCGGTGTTTATGCAAGCTTTTACCGAACGTTTTGAACAAGATAGTGCAAAATTATTAATGACTGATTCTGCTTTATTTGCTGTATTGAACGATTTTTCTATGAAACGTCAACAAGAAAAGGTTCAAAAAGATAGCCTTGCTGCAGAAAAAAATCTTCAAGAACAAAAAGCTTTCCTTGAAAAGAATAAGACTGAAGGTGGTGTGATTACTACTGCAAGTGGTTTACAATATCTTGTCATTATTGAAGGTAAGGGTGATCTTCCTAAAGAAACAGACATTGTAAGCGTTCATTATACAGGAACTCTCTTAGATGGAACCGAATTTGATAGCAGTATTAAACGTGGTGCTCCAGCAGAATTTCCTTTGAATGCAGTTATCCCAGGATGGACAGAACTTCTTAAAGTAATGAAAGTGGGATCAAAAGTGAAAGCTTGGATTCCAAGTGATTTAGCTTATGGTCCTCGTGGTCGTCAAGTTATTCCAGGTAATAGCTTGCTCGTTTTCGAAATGGAATTGTTGGGTGTAAAGGCATCAGAACAAGCCGCTGCTCCAGCTGCTGCTCCTGCAAAACCAGCTACAGTTAAAAAACCAGCTGCTGCTAAGCCAGCCCCTGCTCCAGCTGCTGCCCCTGCTGCTGCTCAATAATAGTTTTATTAGTCAATGATAAGATCAGTGATGCCGGTAACGGGGAAATCATCATTGGTCTTTTTTATTGGAGGTATTTTGCGCCGATTATTTTTATTAATTTCTGTGACATGTTTGATTCTTCTTGTCTCTTGTAGTCAAAAAAACCATATAGAAGATTTAAAAGAAACAATAGTTTCACTAGAACAAGATTTAGATTCTTTCCAACAAGAGTATAAAAAACGGGAACAGAACCAATTAAAAAACTTACAGATAGTACATGACTCCGTTCAAGCGGGAGAAGGCTTATTTCAGGTTCTTAATCGAATGGGAATTAACGATGAACAACGTCGAAAAATAGTTCTCTCCATTCAGGATAGTGTTGAACTCTCTGTCCTAAAAGTCGGGCAACGCTTTTATGCAGCAAAAGATTCGGCTCAAACAGTTCATATTTTTAGATACGAAGCTAATCCAGCAACCATTCATTTACTCTTTCTTAATTCTGAGTCGAGTACATTTGAGTACAAATTAGTTTCAAAACCTTTAGTAAAAAAACAGTCTGTATTTGAAGGCGTTTTAGAAAGTGGTTCTACATTAAACGGCCTTTTATTTCAGGTGGGGATTCCTGGACGTATGGTTGGAATTGTTAGTGGTGTTCTCCAGTGTAAAGTGGCTTTTCAACAAGCTCAACCAGGGGATCGCTTTCGCATTTTATTAGAAGAATCTTTTTATCAAGATTCCATTTGGATTAGTGGTAAGGTTCTTTATGCTGAATTTGAAGGTCGAACCGTTGGACACCATGAAGCGTTCCGTTATGAAGATCCAGATCCCAAAAGTACTTATAATGCGCATTATACGGCTTCAGGAGAAGCGTTGATTTTTGATGGATTAAGATATCCTTTAGATCGATTACACATCACAAGCTCCTTTGGTTCTCGAATTCACCCTATTACAGGGGTTCGAGCTTCACATAATGGAGTAGACTATGGTAGCCCAAGAGGGGCGCCTGTTTATGCTGTTGCAGAAGGAACAGTGATTACTTCAGGTTTTGATCAATATAGCGGAAATAAAATAGCGATTCGTCATCGGGATAATTCAACAAGTTGGTATTTGCATTTAGATAAACGAAATGTCAGTGCTGGCACTAGAGTAGCACCAAGGCAAGTGATAGGACGAGTTGGTAACACTGGTCGAAGTACGGGCCCACATTTACATTTTGGCTTTACGAATTCAAGCGGAAAATGGATTAATCCTTTAACAAAGACGATGATAGCAACCCCAAAATTAGAAGGCACGCGTTTAGCTCGCTTACAAGTTCAAGTCGAAGAAATTAAAAAAGAATTGGCTCTTACGGAAGCGCAAGAACCACAGAAAGCAAGTGACTCGCTTGACGTGAATGTACGCATGCGAGTCTTACCTTAATTTAATTAAATCTTTTCTAATCGTTTAATCTTAAAGGCTCCAGGTTTTTTCTGGGCCTTTCCTTTTTGCGAATCAGAGGCTTTTTTCTCAAAGACCTTATAGGTAGTTCCGTATTTAGCTGTTCTTTTATAGGTCTTTGCTTTTGCAAGTTCTACGGCTTTAGCAAGAATTAAAGAATCATTTTCAAGAGTAAAGTCTGGGCTAATACCGAGGTGATTATAGGTATCGAAAGTACGATCATAAAATTCAATAGAAGTAATGCCTGCTATACCAGAAAGAAAGGTGATGAAGTAATATTGGCCAATGCCTTTTCCATAGGTGGTCGTTCCAATGACAGGAGATTGTGTATTACTCACAACGCCAGCGACAAAAATTTCAGAGCAGCTCGCACTATTTTCGTTTTGAAGGAAAACAAAATAACGCCCAATACCTAAACCATCTTTTTCAGCTACATAGGGAATAGTATCTGTTATTTGCTCGAAAGCTAATGTGTCAAGTGATTTTGATATTTCAAAAATGACCGTATCATTTTTGCTTAAAAGCTCTGCGGCCATCTGAGTACAATGATCTACTGAACCACCTGGATTATCTCTTAAATCAATAATAGTTGCAGTGGCGCCTTCTGTATCTCTTAAGGCATTTTTAAATTCAGCAAGAGTACCACCAGAATTAGAGGTGGTATCTGTAAACTCAGTGATTTTAATATAAGGGATGTCATCAAGAGAATCTAAAAAGACAGTTGGCATCGTGATGTATTCGATAGTAATAGCAAAACTTAACGTATCACTATTGCGTTTTACGATTAGTTCAATTTCTTGATCAATGTCTCCTTGAACTAAACGATCAAAAATGGTTTTTGAAGAGATAGAAACGGAATCGACCATGAGAACAATATCTCCTCTTCGTAAGCCTTCTTCTTCGGCAGGGCCATTTTCATACACTTGGGTTACTTTTAGATCTTCATTCACTTCAAGCCCAAGTCCTGAGATGCTTTCGGAATAGGTGAGCCAAGAAATAACGGCTTCATAATAATCGGGGGTAAAATATTGGGTAAAGGGGTCACTCATTTCCTCGTACATATTGGTGATGTTTGCATAAGGATCTGTTGTTACAGGAGTGACGTCGTAATATTCCATATCATATAATTCATCGTCAGCATAAAAATAATAGCCAGATAAAAGGAGGTAATTCCATTCGAATTCAACAGCAAGGGAATCTTGTCTATTCTGAGGAGTCTCATTTCTTGGCGAAATCGGTTCGTATTTTTGAGCGCAGCTCATTAAAAGAAGACCAAAAAAAAGAAATGTTAAAATAAAACGACCTGACGAAATAAAACCATATGTTTTCATTGAAAACCTCCTACTCCAAAATATATTCAATTGCGCCACCAAAAGAAAAAGAACTAGATGAACTTGCCCTTAAAAAAGAGTCATAATAAACCGAGTTCTTTGTTTTGGCTTTTAACAAGGCATTTGTATTAATGTAATCGAAAATGCAATTGTATGATACTTGATCACAAACCACGTCGGGTTGAATACCTTGTTTGTTATAAATCAATCCATTCGGTGTTTTAAAAAACATGTTGGTAATAATGGCAAGACCGTTATCTTTTGTCTTCCAAGTATTTTGTCCTACACCTTTTCCGTAAGTTTTTTCTCCAATAATGGTAAAGGAACGATTTTCAGCAACGGCAGCGGTAAAAATTTCACCACAAGAAGCTGTATTGTGGTTCACAAAAAGAAGAAAGTCGCCTTGTTCTCCAGGATCTCCAGAGGTGGCTGTGTCTGTACTGGTAAATAAGGTCGTTTCCCCATTGGCATTGACTTGCTTATAAGTACGAGTAGAAAGAATTCCTTCGGAAACAAATAAATCAGCCATGCCTGTGCATTGATTCAAATGCCCTCCTAAATTATTTCTAAGATCGAGAATTCGAAGAGGTACCTCTTTTGTCTTTTCAAGAATGGATCGCATTTCTCCCAAGGAACCATTCACTTGATCCCAAGTATAAGGTTTGAAAGTTTCAATAGAAATAAAAAGAACGCTATTAATGGTATCTAAAAAAATGGTCGGTATTAATACATTTTCTTTTTTTAAGGAGAACGTGTCAAGCACATTATTTTTTTTAACGGTGAGTAAAATATTTTTATGACTAGACAGTTCTTTTTGATAAGTGGTGTAGGCTTCGTTCCCTTTGAGATCAATGCCATTAATAGAAATAATTGTGGAATAGCGTTCTATTTCTGCATTGGATGCAGGAGAAGATGGGTAGACTCGATAAATAAAAAGAGGGTATTCATTTTGGGTATTTAATAAAAGTTCTACCCCTATATCTCCAGCCACTATACTTGTATTAATCTGACCTTCAATTTCTTCAGATTTAATAGGTGGGATATATTGAGTATAGGGATCGGATAGATTTTTGTAAAGATTTTCAACTTTTCCCTCATAAAAAGAAGAGTCTTTTATTTCTTCATTATGAAGATACCAATGAGAGAGTAACCAATAATTATAATCGAATTCAGAAGGAACTGGTACTTCTGAAACGGGGTTGTCCAAAACACAAGAAGGAATTGTGGATAACACAACGCATAATAAGCAGAGACGTATTAAGCGTAATAATAACACGGTTTAACTTTCGATTCGGAGGCCTTGTTTTGAAAGAAGAACTTTTGGAAGTTTTTCAATCATTGGATTTTCAACGAGAGAAAGAAATTCTAATTTCTTACAGTCAGCAAGAGTCTCTGGAACAGAATCAAGTTGATTGGCATCTAAAACAAGTTCGCGCAATAGAGGTAGATTACCGATTTCTTTAGGAATAAAGGTAAGATTATTTCCTGAAATCATTAAAATTTCAAGTTTTTCCATTTTCCCAATAGAGTTTGGTAAACTACTTAAATCATTATTATCAAGATAAAGTTTCTCAAGACTTTTCATTTTTCCTATGCTTTCTGGAATCTCTGAAAGCATATTATCATGTAGGCTAAGCTTTTGTACTTCAGCCCATTGACCAATCTCTTTAGGTAAGTCTAGAAGTTGATTTTTTGCAATATTGACCTTTTTTAGCTTGGTAAGCTTAATAATTGAATCTGGGAGTTCAGAAAGGCTATTATAACCTAAATAAAGATTTTCAAGTTTAGATAATTCGCCAATAGAATCAGGTAAAACCATTAAGTCATTTTCGCTAATGGAGAGACTTTTTAAGTTTTTTAACTTACTGAGGTCTTCAGGAATTTCAACAAGAAGGTTTTCGTCTAAAATAAGTTCTTCTAAAAAATCGAGCGTAAACAATTCTGGCGGAAGAACGCGAAGATGTTGATTAGATAAGTCTAATTTTGTTGATTTATTAGCTTTAATTTCTGCAAAACAATCGAGAAGATTCATATTTTACTCCTACCCATTTTCTACAATCATAGCTTTTTTTTAAAATTGTGTGGCCGAAATGGCGAAAAAAAGATACTTTACTTTGGATTGCTTTTTTGTGCAGCTTTTGATATTTTAAAAAAAATGCGGTTTAGGGTATAAAAAATGTAAAAACTGAAAAAGTTTTTAAAAGAAATATCTTTTTTATACTCAAAAAGCAGTATTAAAGATATTTTTATTATCTATGTAACACATATATCAATATATATGTAATTTTTTTGAACTTTGGTTAGAGGAAATAATGGAATTAACAAAGTCGCAGGAACGCAGGCTCTCTTTTGTCGCTAGTTTGTTGAGTTTAAATCCAAATGACCCCACAGATCGAATTAAAGCATTGAGACACCTAAACTTAGATGAAGAAGGTTGTTTTCATGGTTTTCAATATTCACAAGGTTTTTTAGAATTATTCATCTTTCTTGATGAAATGACTCCATTAGAAAAAGTGGTTTGTAATTTAGTTCAAGATTTGAAACAAATGCAGATTGCTGTATTTAGAACGAGTGACCCAGAAAATCCATTTTTTATGTCTCTCCGAGAAGAAGCGGATCCTTGGGCTGTTTTAGATGGTAATGCAACGGAAGAAGAGGACGAAGATACCCCTGCAAGTCGCCCTTATATGGAAACACTTGAAATTACAATTCTTCGTACTCGATACAGCAGAGATATTACCGATTCCGAAATGGAACGCACTCTTAAAGATTTGCGCCGTAAGTTAAATCTATGGAAAATAGATGTTCGCGCTAAATTGGAAATTGTAGCAGAACATGATGATTTAACTAGAGATTTTCGTTCTGCAGACGATAAGTTAGAAATAGAAATGGATGCTGCTCCATTACATATGACAAGTGATCGAGGAGAATTGTTCCTTGGTTTTTGTCCAATACGAACCATTTTTGAATATCATTTGAATCTTGGTAAGAGATTAAAAACAAAGCACAATATGGCCATTGTGTCTAGTAATATCCGAACCTATTTGGGTAATTTAACTCATACCAATGCGGCTTTGATTGATGCTTTCCAAGAGATGGAACGTACCAGTGACAGTACTGATTTTCCTTTTTTACATAATGGAATGACTTTAACTGGTGATGATTTGCGTTTAAAAGACCGAGACGGTAAAAAAGTGCTTTTGATTGAACGCCCAAAAATTATTAATGGTGCTCAAAGCCTTTTTACGTATGAACAATATGCGAAAAAAAGCAAAAAGCCTGTGAATCCACAAGTTTTAGTGAAAGTCGTTGTTCCTTATGCTGGTTCTGATTCGTTCTTAAAGCAAGTTACGATGGCGAATAACCGTCAAAATCCAGTGTTTAGCTATCATCTTAGAGCGGCTGATGATTTACAGTTCTTTATCTGGCAGCGTTATCAGGAAGAGGGCTTTACCTATGTTTATAAAGATGGTGTTCGCTTAAAAGCAAGAACTCGTAAGTTAGAAGTTCGTATGCGTCCAGAACTCGCTAAAACGCTTTTTATGATGGATGCCAAAATTTCTGAAAGTAAATCTTCAGATTGTATTTTTGATAAAGAAACGTTGTATCAACGTTGTTTTGGCGCCTTCTTACGCGTTGCTCCTCAAAAGGAAAAAGACTTTGTAAGAAAAACCATTGCGTTTACTAAAGCATGGCAATTATTAACTCGTTTGCCTATTAAAATTAGAAATGTGGTTCCTGGACAAGGCGTTTCCATTGAAGCGAATGATGATAATCCACTTACAAAAATTACTTGGAATGGCCGTTTAGAAGATAAGTTTGTCTTTAGAAGCGCCGTTCGTGATTTAGTGGTTTCTCTTGCCCTTCGTCACTGGTTGATTTTTGGCGATCCAATACAGGATTTCAACTATTTAGTGGATAATGAATTGGACTTTAATAATTCCATTTTACGTTATGCGTCAAAAATCTATTCTGATTATTTGAAAACAATTCTTGTTTCAGAATTCAAAGATGATAAAAACTATTATGATACGATCACTACGATTGACAAAGATTCAGGTGAATCTGTTGAACGTCGTTTATGGAAAGGCTTCGGCAATACTCAGACTTATGAACGAGTCTTGAATATGCTAATTAAGAAGGATTCTTCTTGGGCTAAATGCCGTGGAGGAATTGAGGCCTTTATTTAAGGTGTCTCTAATATTTTTTAGTTCTTTGCTAAAAAGAAAAAACCGACTCTAAATAAGTCGGTTTTTTTGTTGGGTATTCATTTTGTTTAGATTCAAAAAACTAGTGAAAATATTTTTACCCTGTTTTAGGAAGGTTGAATTTTTGCCTAATGGCTATCAAACGAATAATAAAGGTAAAGAAGGTGGTGATTAGTATTTGTGTAGAAAAAGAAAAAGTAGTGTTTTGAAGTCCTAAAAAAAGAAGTCCACCAAGTAGCGCGGCTGTGGCATAAAAATCACTTCTTAGAACTTGAGGAATTTCACTTACAAGAATGTCTCGAATTAAGCCACCTCCTGCTGCTGTAATCATAGCAAGTAAAACAATGGCTAGAGCTCCAGATTCCATTTGAGCGGCTTTGCTTGCCCCTACGGCTGTAAAAAAACCAAGACCTAAAGCATCAATAATCAAAACAAACTTCATGAAAAAACGGAATCGTTTTTCGACAACTAATGTTAAAAATGCTCCAGCAATACATACCATGATGTAATTTGGATTTTGGAGGGCTAAAGGAGGCGTAGAACCGAGCAAAAGGTCTCTAGTGATACCTCCGCCTACTCCTGTGACAATCGCCATTACAAGTAGTCCTAGCCAATCTAGTTTATAATAAATGGCTTTTGACGCTCCTGAAATGGCAAAGGCGAGTGTTCCTAAAAGATCTATCAGTACGAGCATACCTAAAATTTATTACTATTCTCTCCTTGAAGATAGTTTTTTCTTGTAAAAATCTGTATTTTGGTGTGTAATTTTGAAATCTATTCTGTCTACTACAAAAAGTTGCTCTAGTTCAAGTTCATGGCTTGTCCTTTTTTTGCTTTTGTCTTTTTCTATTTCGTATGCTACAGATTCCACATCTTCGGCGTCAGTTCAATATATTCCTCTGCCTCCAAGTACAACTCCGTTAAATAGTCTTTTGCCTGCAGGGGGGATTGGCCAGCAAAATGGTGCTTTAATGAATTTGACTCGGCAGAAAAATTATGTCCATGATATTGATATTGCGACCCGTCAGTTAGATGTTAAGGAACAGTACATAAATAAAACTAGTCGAGATACTGTGGATTTGTGGTCGGCTCATTATCCAGAACTAGCCTTGTATGTAATGGATATGTATGATATTGGATTGAAAAGTCTTTGGCTTAATTCTCTAATCGGAAAACCATATGAGGGCTATACGCCTCCAGAAACGGGATCTATGCTTGATATTACGATTCCAGTGAACATGCCTGCGTGGATGAAAGATTTTGGTTTTAATAAGCCACGATTATTTTTGCAAGGTTCCATGGATATCCGTTTATTAGGACGTGGAGAAAAAGATGATGCTCCAGGTAGTACGGCCGATGATTTATGGCCTTCACCTACTTTAGATTATAACCCAAGTTTTATGGTGAAAGGAAAAATCGGACCTTATGTCACTGTAGAGATTAATAACGTAGAAAGTGGCCTTGGTGTTAAGAATCAAGTGCGTGTAGTTTATGAAGAATCTTTTAAAAATGAATTTGAAGATTATATTCTCCAACGTATTGAAGCTGGAACCACTTCTTTAGGTTTAAGTGGAACGGAATTAACAGGTTATTCTGAAAATCACCAAGGGCTTTTTGGTATTAAAGCCGACTGGAAACTAGGGGATTGGAAGGTGACGACTATTGCGTCTCAAGATGGAGGAAGCCAAGAAGAATATACTATCAATGCGAGTGAAAGCACTTCAGAATTTCAAATTCTGGATAAGGGATTTGTTCCTTATAGATATTATTTTTTGAATCACGACGCTCGTAATGCTTACATTAATGAGGGCATTGTTGGGCGTTCTACTTCTTCTTATCCAGCAACGAATCTTAAGCTTTATAAGCGTAGTTTGTTAAATACAAATACGGATATCTTGCAAGATATTAAAGTGGTATATAAAACACCTTCTGGTAATGTCATAACAAAGATAGTGGAGCGGATGGTTGAGATTCCTGTAAGTGATTATGTGTATGATTCTAAAACAGGTATTTTAAAAATTAATAGTGCAAATAAAAACACGTTAATAGCAGCTAGCTGGAGTGGTGATGGGACTTCGCGTACTGGTACTACTGTTCGTAATAAATCTGAAGTGGTTTTAATCCAATGGGACGCGACTCTTTCTGAATTGACGGATATAGACAAGTTAATGCTTCGAAACGTTTATTCTGTTGGCATCTCTGATGAGAGCGCGAGTAATTTTATTTTGAGATTAAAAGATAAATCAGGAAATATTGGTTCGTACTTAAAACAATTGGGTGTAGCTGATTCTGTCACAGGGCAAATTTTAGTGAATGATAATAGCATTTTTAAGAAAGATGCTTCTGGCTCTTATTCTGGGGAGATGTGGTTGCCTTGTTTACCAACATCTGCTTACTCAGGGGCAAAGGCCATTGAAAAAGCAAAACAAAACTGTTTAGAGCCTCTTAGAATTATTGACTCCACACTCGCTCAAATGTATACCTTGCCCGTTCATAATCTAAATCGATACACCAGCCGTTTTTATTTTGAATCTGTCGGAAAAAGAAGAAGTTCTACTATTAGTGTTCGAGATCCAAATTCAAGCTATTCTGTAAGTGCTGGCTCTTGTATGGACATTTCTCCAGGAACAGAAAAGTTAAAAGCAGGTTCAGAACTTTTAGTGCGCGGCACTGATTATGATGTCAACTATGAATTAGGACAAATTGAATTATTAAGTGATCGTGCACTAGATCCAAATAAGCAAATCAAAGTAACGTTTGAATGCGAACCTCTTTTTGAAATTGATAGTAAAGTACTGCTTGGTGCTCGCGCTGAATTGCCTTTGAATCGTTATGGTTTTTCTGAGGGTTCTTTGTTTGGTATTACAGCTCTTTATAAAAGTCAAAATACTACAGCTAGTGTTCCTACTCTTGGTAACGAACCTTATTCGAGTTTCTTATGGGGTTTTAATTTAAGACTGCTTGATTCTGCTGCATGGTTAGATTCTTTAGTGCAGAAAGTACCCTTATTAGAAGCAAAAGCTCCTTCGAGTTGGCGATTTGAAGCAGAATATGCAAATAGTTTTCATGATGCAAATACAAGTGATAAAAATTCTGCTTTAGTTGAAGATTTTGAAAATAGTACGTCTGGGTTGATTTACCCGATGTCACGTATTCTTTGGTTCCCCGCTTCTCCTCCTGGGGGAGTCTCTGATAATGTGGGCACGTATATAGAAACTCAAGACTACAGACATCAAGGGGAGTTTATTTGGCATACAAATAATACGGAGTTATATAAGAGGATTTATCCTACTGTTGGTAATTCAGAAGTAGATAATCAACACTTATCGGTCTTAAAAATGACTTTAAGACCGAATGATAATTTGGTGGGGAAAAGCTGGGGCGGTATTATGCGCCCCAACAGCAGTTATTATCAAGACTTAAGTCAGAAAAAATATATTGAAATAGTTGCTAGAGGAAACGTAGGTTCTATTTATTTGGACTTGGGTTTGATTAGTGAAGATATCTCATTTGATGGTCGAGAACCAAATAAAACGTATGATGGTGAAAATGATTTAGGCTTTACAACCGCTCTTCATGACAAAGGGTTAGATGGTCTTTCTGGTAGTGAAGAAACTCGTCTTATTTGGGATTGTCGAGTGTCTGGGTGTGTGTCCACAGAAAAAAATGCAGCTAATTCAGAAACCTCTGATACTGATATTGCTAGGGATAACTTTAATCCAAATTTAGATGACGATAGTGATCCTCCTCGTTCTATTAATGGGACAGAAGGGAATGCGGGCGAACGTGCTTATGATTCAGAAGATATAAATCGTAATGGTTCTTTAGATTTAGATATCAGTTTTGTTCGATATAGAATTGATTTATCTAGTACAGATGAAGTGGAGTTTGAAAAATTAAAAAATGGTTGGCGTCGCTGGAAAATTCCATTAAATCAATATGATACGATAGTCTCTCAAAGTGGCAATGATTATAAAACAATATTGTCAGAAGCTCAATTTACAAGGTTATGGGTAGGTAATGTAAATCCAGGCGTTTCTGAAGCGAAAGTGCAGGTGGTCCAATTAGGTGTTATGGGAAACTCTTGGGAAGAAACGCTTGCTTCTGATCGATATAGGACTTCTAGTATTGAACAGTCTCAGATTGCTGAAATTAATGGTAGTGAAACTGAAATTTCGGCTGCAGTGAATATTAAGGATACTGCTTTTATTGAAGTATCTACAATCAATAATCGAGAGAATGCCGACACCTATTTTAAATCACCAAATTCGAGTACAGAAAGAGACGTAAGTACTAATGCGGTGTTGAAAGAAACGGCGTTAGTACTTAAGTACAAAAATCTTTCACCTGGTCAACAAGTGGGAGTAACTCGTGTTTTTGATAATGAAGTAAAAGATTTGACATCTTATAAATCCATGAAAATGGAAATTCATTATGAAACTGCGGCTGAAAATGTTCCTGTTCGATTTGCTTTGCAGTTTGGCGAAGGTGCTTTAGACGGATCGAATAATTATTATGAATGGAGTTTTAAGCCTACAAATTATGATTGTCCTTCTTCTCAGCGAGATCAAGATTGTCATGAAGAGAACTGGTTGGATAATGCTTTCGCAATGTCTCTTTCGGCTTTTTCAGATCTTAAGAAAGGACGCCGTCCTCCTTATTTAATGCCAGTGGAAAAAGATCTTGGCGGAAGTAGAGAAGAAAAAATTAAGCTCGTAGGTAATCCTTCAGCAAGTTCTGTGGATTGGATTCGCTTTGTGATTATTGCAGATGAAGGAGCTTCTCCTGCTGATTTGGAAGGTGAATTCTGGATAAATGATTTAAGGCTATCCGAGATGGATGCCGATTGGGGCAATGCGATTCGTTTGTCAGGTCAAGTGAATGTATCTGATTTTATGACCATTTCCTCTGCATTGCGTTATCAAGATGGAGAATTTGCTACTCTTTCAACAACAGGAGGCTCTCCTAAACCAAAGCTTTCTGTAGCGGCATCTCAGTTGGATGTAGCTGGAGATGTAAGCTTCAACTTAAATAAATTTTTTAATGAAGAGCATGGGCTAAAAATCCCAATGAGTTTTGGCTATAAAAGTACTGTTGTACGTCCTTATTTAAAACCAACAGATGATTTGCAATTAAGTCGGGATAATATTGCTGATTTGTCTTCTGATTTTGTACAAAACAAGCTTGTAATAGATGTAGATGAAGAACAACTTCAAAGAGATTCTGCAGAAGCAAAGGGATATCAAGCTTATACTACAAATAAAAATTTTAGTTTAAGTTATAGTAAGGAATATAAACCTGATGAAGGCAAGGCAGCTGAGATTCTATCTCAAGTGTTTTTAGAGCGTCCCGCTTGGAGTTACTCTTATAATGAGACAGAAACGAAAACAACAACAAATGCGGATTCAACATATTCCTATCGGGCTTTACTTGAGTATAAGCTAGGTACTTTTAATCGTTTCAATTTTAAGCCATTTAAATCATTGGAAAAGAAAACATGGGCTAAACCATTTTTGAATATGGCTTTTGAACCTTGGCCACAAACATTTGATTTAACATTGATTGATTTTAGCTATGTGCGTTATGTGGATCAAGACCGTAATGCGGATTATGTGGAGCCTCAATCTGAGAAAGTGGTGACATATACTGTAGATCTTAATCATAAGGCAAATGTTCGATGGAATATTTTACCTTTCTTATCTACTAGCTATAGTGTGAATGTTAAGCGAGATATGTATGGTGGTGGGGATCGAGAAGATTTTACGGCCAAAAATTTGTTTAGTCCAAGCAATGGCGGCATTTTTGCAATGGATCGTATTTTTGATTATGATCATAGTGACCGTCGTGTGTATGTTTCTAAAGATAGCGTGATGGTGATTCCTTTTGATACTGTTGCCACAGTGACTCCAACTGGCGATACGATGACTGTGGATTTGCAAGATCAAAACACGTATAGTATTTTATATGATAGTACCTATTTTTATAAAGTGGATAGCGTCGGGCAACGTGATTATGGAAAAACGTATGGGATTTTAAGAAATGAACGTGCTCGAAATCAACAATTTAAGGTGTCTTTAACTCCTTCTTTTGTTTCTTTCTTACCTTTATCAACCTCTTTTTCCACTGATTTTACTCAACAAAAATCAATCCCTGATCATTTTAGTTTATATGATGAAATGTCTCTAGAAAAAAACTTCTGGACTATTTCGCAGACCAATCGTTTTGATTTAGTGCCTACATTTAAGATGGTTGAATTTGCAAAACTCTTTGGCTCAACTAATCGAATGGTCAAAATTTTAGAAAAATTAAAATGGCGCGAATTAAGAGCGAATTGGACTGTTAGTTTAAATACGATTGGAGAAAACTTTACGCTTTCTCAATTATATGAAGATCAAGGTGTAAATGCATTTCAGTATTATCTCTATGGATTAGGAATAGGAAATGGGTATAAAAACCGAGGCGTTTGGAATATTATTTCGGGCGATATGGGTTTGGATTCAAGAGAGGATTATAGAGATTTCTCCGAGTATTTAAATCAGAATGTAGATACATTAGTTTATCAAGGGAATTTTAAGCATTCGGTATCAAGGAGTTTCCAAATTGCTTCTGGGTTGACTTTGCCTTTATGGGATATTTCTTTGACGGGCGATTTACAATGGAAACAGGATTTTGGTCAATCAAGAGAATATCCTCTTTATATTGATAGTACTGTCATCTGGCCCAAAATTGGGGTGGGAATGACTATCCCTAATTTTGTTAAGCGTTTGAGCTTCTTGAGTAAATTCAAAAGTGTGTCTACGTCTCATCGTATGGATTACTCTTATACAACGACTGTTAAACCGTTCCAAAGTGCGGAAGATTCTTGGACTACATCATGGAATTTTAATCCTTTGATTCGTCTTTCTTTCTTATTGGAAAACAATATACGGATAGATAATAGTGTTCGTTTAAAATTAGAGTATTCCGATAGGCGGCCTAAAGAAGAAGTGATTTCACAGACGAATTTCCCTTCAGATGAAGTGAATCTTTCAGATACGTCGTCTTATTACTTAAATACGCCATGGATGCATACTTCGCTTTATAAAGATTATGGCTATAATGTGGCTAATGATTTAACGATTACATACCCCTTCAAGACAAAGCGTGGATTCCAATTGTGGAAGTGGTATATTAAACTAAAAAATGATATCGATTTTAAGTTGACGGCTGGTTATGAGTATAAGAAGACGATTCGAGAATTATATGATCCTGATCCAAACTTTAATATGACAAATAAGGAAAGTGGAACTGATGGCGTTTACAAGCAATGGACCATTGATGATAGAGTTTATACGTATTATAAGCCTGCGCTTTCGTTAACAGATCGTACGGTTCCATTACGAACACATGAATGGTTTATTCGCCCAAGTGCAGGGTATCAGTTTAATAAAATGGCTTCAGCAAGTGCTTATATTGAATATAGGCAAATTCATGAAAAGCTAGATGATGAAACACCTCATCTAAAACAGATTTTAATGTTTGAGATTGCGCTTCTTTTGAAATTTAACTAGCCAAATAAGACGTCAAAAAACATCATCACTGCAAAGCCTATTAATAAGCAAAACGTAGAGAGAGTCGCATGCTCTTTTCTGTGTGTTTCAGGGATGATTTCGTCAGAAATAATAAATAGCATGGCGCCGCCAGCAAATCCAAGGATAAGTGGGTAAAGCGTTTGGGTAATACCTAGAGAGAGAACACCAAAAAACCCTCCTAAGGGCTCTAGAAGCCCTGTGATGGAGGCGACTAAGAAAGAAAATAAGCGACTGTATCCAACAGCTAATAACGCCACGGCGACAGCAAAGCCTTCAGGGATGTTTTGAAGGCCAATGCCAAAGGCAAGAGAGGATCCGTTTGAAATATTGTTCCCCGCAAAGCTCACTCCCACAGCCATTCCTTCAGGGAAATTGTGAATGGCAATAGCAATCACAAAAAGCCAGATTCTTTTGAGGTGGAGAGTGTCGGGAGCACCATGTTTTCCCATTTCAAAATGCTCATGAGGAATAAAGTGATTTAAAGACCAGACAAAAATAGAGCCTAGGAAAATGCCTCCAATCACAATACTTACGCTTGAAACAGAAGAAAATCCAATTTCTTCAGCAGCATGAATTCCAGCGATAATCAAGCCAAATATGGCTGCAGCAAGCATAACACCAGCGGCAAAACTCATAAAGGCGTCTTCAAGCTTGGCGTTTTTTTTAGGCATTATAAACACGCCCAAAGCCCCAAGGGCAGTAGCGCTTCCCGCAATTAAACTGGCTAAGGCTCCTATCCATGGAATCGAAGAATAATCAAAGATGGCTGTCAATAATCCCTACCTCGGTTGTTTTCACAAACCCTTTAATTTTTTCGCCAAGCTGTATTTCAGCCCAACCGTTTCCAATAGAAAGTACATTAAAAACGGTGCCTTCGGAAATTATATTAAGCGTTTGGCTTTGATCATGAGGGGCGCTTGTAACATCTGTATTGGTTGCAGTAACCACACCCTTTGTTTCTGTCTCTAAGACAAAAATTTTATACCCTGCACTTAGCGTAATGATTCCTAAGAAAATGGACAAAACAAAAACGGCGCCTATGCAGATGTTTTTATTACGAGGTGTTTTACTAATGACCTTAAAAAGAAGAATACCTGCAATCAGCCAAACAAGGCCTGTGATTATCCATAATTCGCCTTTTAGGGAAATAAAATGATGAAGAGCGAAAATGGTAGAAAGTATTGGATTTTCTTCTTCTGATTCTTGGACTTTATCTTTTGTTAACGATTTAGCGTGTTTAAGATTGTAAATAATGTCTTTGTCACTTGGGTTTAAGCGATGGGCTGATTCATAATAGAATATGGCAAATCCAAGGCGTCCTAATCTAAAATAAGCATTGCCTAAATTGTAATATAAATCGGCATTGTATATTCCTTGATCAGTACATGTTTTCCAAAAATCAATGGCTTGTTCGTAATGACCACCTTGAAAAGAGTTTATGCCTTTTTCTGCTTCAGAAGAGCAGTTATTAGCAAAAGCGGAAGTGGCAAATAAAGAAATAAATAAAAGACTCAGGAGCTTTTTCATTTTAAAACCTCCAGGGCAAAGCAGAGTTTTTCTACTTGTTTTAATGTTTCCTGATTGGCTTCCATAGAAATGGAGGATAACGGCGCAAATCGGGCGCTGGAGCATGTTTCAAGTAGTGCTTGGATTTGCTCAATTTGATTCTTTGGCAAGTGTTGGCTTTGAAGCGTTTCTTGAATCTGTTCCCTAGTCATTCCTTGGAATTCAAGGTTCGTGAGATCGCTCAAAAAACCAATAAGACTTTTTTCTATAGATGCATAAAAAGCTTTTGTATCTTTTTTCTGAATGGCTGTTTTGGCCTTTTGTAATTGCTGTTTTAAGTTTTTATGTGCTTTAGATTTTCTCATTAGGGCACTATTACTAATATGTTTGCGATGTCTTTTAATAAAGCTTACGATTAGCATATAAAGAGGGAGAGGAGCGACTAGTAATACCCAAAAAAAAGCAGTTTTATATAGAGTATGAGGCTTTGATGAAAGGCTTTTTAGGGAGTGGATAAATCGTATGTCTTGCCCTAAAGTTTCAATTTCTTGCTTTTGTACGCTTACTGCAATAGGTGCTGATGTAGCTGGTATGATTTCTTCAGAGCCCTTTTTCACTTGAATTTTCCAAGGACCTTGAATAGTGGTTTCATACGTTTTCTTAGTTGGATTAAACCAGTTGTAATAAATGGCTGGGATCGTGAAGGTTCCCTTCTTTTTAGGGTATAAGAAGACTTTTGTTGTTTTTGTGGTAATGACTTTACCAGATCGAATTGTTTTCGTGGTCGTATTTTCTGGAGGAACGGAACGGAAATCGGAAAAATCAGGAAGCTTAGGGTCGGTAATGGTACCAGGTTTTCCGTCGCCTTGAATAGAAATGCTTAAGGTGAGGGCGTCACCAATATTAAGTTCTGTTTTATCAAAAGTGGCTTCGAAAGAGTAGTTTCCTACCATGCCTGTAAAATCAATTGGTCGATGTGTTGCTGGCAAAGGAAGCACTTTTAGTGAGATGGGGGCTGAGTGTGCTTCGGCGTCTACGGATTCTTGAGAAATAGATTTAAATGTAGATGAAAATCCGCCTATGGAGTGACTTTTTTCGACAACTTTTGGAGCGCCTCTTTTTGTGTATTTTACTTGAATAGGGGGAATAGTAAGAGAACCGCTTTTCATTGGAGCTAGCCATGCAAAGCGTGCCGACGTTTCCATGTCTGTTCTTGAATCAGGGACTGGTTGAAGCTTTAAGTCTTTCAAATCAGAACGGTGTGCTATAAAGTCATCTCCAAGTTCTGTACCTGTGAATGAAACATTGCCTTCAAAGTGTTCGTATGTTCTCATGGATAAAAGTACGGAAAACTGTTCGCCTTCGTAGATAGTTTTTTTACTTGGAGTTAGAAAAATCGAAAGAGCATTATCATCAAAAGATTTTTTTATTTCCACAGGAATTCGGTCTGCTAGTTCGTATTCTTTGTCATTGACTTTCCAAGATAGGGGACCTACACTAAAAGAACCTGTTTTTTTAGGGGCAACAAGTTTGAAAACGTATTTACGGATTCGAACGCCATGGCCAAAAAAATCTGCGGTTCTTGTGTCCATACTATCAAGAGACTTTAATACAAAGCCGTCTCGCATCATCAGTCGAGGAGTTTCTCTTTGCTCAGGGAGTTCTTGCATGGGGACAATCATTCTGATTTCAAATGGGGAACCAGCCTCAATGCGATCTTTATCAAACTCAATCGAAACCCTAGCGCCCGCTGAAATGGTAAATAATAAGCAAAAAAGTAAAAATCGTTTCATAGTTTTCAAAATTACGAATTTTTGGCCAAAAAGACCGCTTAAATTGAATCAGAATAAAGTAAAAAAATAGTCAAAAAAATTTGTAGTTTTTTGAAAAAAGGGCTTTTAATCGTCTTTTCCATGGCATTTAAGACTACAAAACACCAATAATGGGTTTTATTGACGGAAATGATTTTTTATGAAGTTGAATTCTATATAGTCATTGTTGACGTAAAGTGTTTTGTTTTCTCACTCCGTTGTGTGCCACACAAGAGTCGTTCAAAAATAAAATCACTTTCCGTCTAATAATTCACTATTATGATTTAATTGGATAGGATTGTTTTTTTTATTTGAATCTTCGCTATTTGACTATTCAGTCAAATGGGTGCTTGATTCTTCATGAAAAAAAAACAGGGCTGGTTTAGATGTGCGTCTTATTGATTTCCAGTAAAAATATGCTTGATTCGGCATGAAAAAACTGGCTTGTGTTAGAGGGCAGCTCTCAGTCAAAATTTAAACGTCTAAAATAAGGCGTGAAGCCAGCATTTTTTATAAAGGTTTCTGCTTCTTTGATTGTTGTTAGTCCGTGTGATTTTAAAACATTTTCTTCAAGAACAATACTGTTGATATCATCAGCGCCACTATGTAGCCCAAGTTCTCCTAGCGAAGGCCCCATTCCGAGTAGAGATACTTCAATATGAGGAATATTATCTAAAAATAAACGACTTAACCCAATCATTTTTAGGTATTCTGGTCCAGTAACGTGGCGAATAGGAAAATGAGGGGTTTGAGGTTGAAATGTCCATGCGACAAAGGTTAAAAAGCCATGAGTTTGGTCTTGAATTTTTCGAATAACATTTAGATGTTCAATAATATCTTCAGGAATTTCATCACTTCCAAAAACAATATTCGCGCTTCCTGGAAGTCCTTTTTCATGACAAAGAATCATCGTGTCGCCCCACTCTTTTGCCGAGAGTTTTTTAGGGCTTAATTTTTGGCGCATTCGGTCGGATAAAATTTCAGCACCAGCTCCTGGGACAGAAGAGAGCCCTGCTTTTTTCAAGAGTTCGAGTAATTCAGGTACCGTTATTTGATGTGCTTTTGCAATATAGACAAGCTCTACGGGAGAAAAGGCACGAACATCCATTTGGAGCTCTTTTGTGAGCATTTCAAGAATCGTTATGTAATAATTCAGAGGGAGGTTAGGATGCACTCCTCCCTGTAAAAAGATTTGGTTTACACCTAAAGCTTTTGTTTCCAGTGCTTTTTGGCGAATTTCATCTAGAGAAAGAATATATGATTCTGGATTTTCACGTGAGCGGCAAAAAGAGCAAAAGGAGCATTGAATAGAACAGATATTTGTGTAATTGATGATTCTATAGGCGGTATAGCCAACAGTGTGTTGAGGAAACCTTCTTTTTCGAATTTCATTACCAGCATAAACTATTTCTGTCCAATCCACTTCTTTTAAAAGAAAGAGAGCTTCTTCTGGAGAAATGCGTTTGTTGTCTAAGGCTTTTTCAATGATGAAATTCATTTTTTATTTTTCTTAGATTTTGCTTCTTGTGTTTTTGATTTTTTTCCACCTAGAAAGAGACCTTGTTCTTTTTTTGGTTTTGGTTGACTTATTTGTTCAATTATTAATTCATCTACTTTTTTTATGGTATAATTGCCAGAATAAACAATTGATTTTCTTTGTGTATGAATTTTGATTGGCCAGCCTGGATTATATTCGTAGACATATATGTTACTATCTCGAATGTCTACTTTAAGTTTTTCCATTTCCTCTTTTATGTTCTTAAGTGAGGCGTCTCGTTTCTCATCGGATTCATACACATTACTAGAAAGTATTTTCTCAAATAAAGCCATTGTCATTTTTTTAAAATCAAGAGTATCCATTTTTAAAGTGTTTTCAAATTGACATCTTTGATTATTGCGATTAATTACGTTGAAATAGAATTTGGCATCGGCTTGTATGGGAGCTCCCCCTAGAGGATTTGCCAATTCTTCTTTATAAAAAATAGTGTCTTTCACTTGAAACATTAATCCCATAGGATAATGGACTAATTGAATTTCTTTGAATACTAAATTGGTGATATTTTCTTGTGTAGAAAATAATCCTTTAATAGGCTCCATTATTTCTTTAAGTTTTGGAGTTTTATTGGAATCATCAAGAATAAGCGCGTCAAACATTTCTAATAAGCTCGCACGAAGTTCTTCCCAGTTTACAATCTCTTGAAAAGCGCCAGCATCATTTGTACGATAAAGCACGGAAAGGGTGTCGTATTTTTTTGCTATAGCTTCTGCGGATTTAGAAAGTTTTAATCCACTTAAAATGGAATTTTCTACTTGCCAATTTAAGAGATAGCCTTCTTGAGTGGAATCTTTAACTTCTAGTCGAACGGTATAAGAAGAATAGTCTGCTTTCGTAAGGGAGTCATTTCTATGTTGGATTTTATTTTGTGAAATATTAAAATACTTAACGTCCCCTTTTTTCCAGTACGCTATAAAAGACAAAGAGGAATCACTTTGAGCAAAACATGAAACGAAGAAAATAAAACATAGAAATAGGCTTGTTTTTTTAATCATAAAAAGGACTTTGAAAAAGTGTTTATTAAAATATAGCCTAATAAAGAGAATCTTTTTATCATTACAATATGATTTTTGAAGATATAGAATCTTTATTAAAAAAGTTCAATCAAATACAGATTTTAGAAACTGCTTTTAATCCTGTGGACCCTGTTTTATGGGGGTTCTTAAAAAAACAGGAACGCCTCTCAGTGGTTTCTGAGCGTATTCAACGTAAAATTCAACGAGCTTTAGCGCCTTTCTGGCAACAGCGTTTTATTAGTCTTGAAAATGAAGACGCTCCTCTAGTTCGTCATTTTTTATTGTCTCCTTCATTTTTTCTGCAAACTGATTTAGTGGTAGAAGACACTCCTTTCCCTAAAACGAATCCGAATCTTTTAACAGAGGCTTTGCAAACAGCGTCTTTACCAAAAAGTGTTTTAGATCGAACGCTCCTAAGCCTTTCCAATGGAGAGTTAAGACGGATTATATTAGCTCGCGTTTGGATGGAAAATCCAGAGTGGGTCTATTTTAATGATATTTTTGGCGGCCTCGATCCAACTTACCGTCCGTTATTAGAAGAAAGCGTTTTAAAAATGGCTCGTTCAGGAGTGAATATGGTAATTCGTCTTGCTAGAGAAGAAGAATTAATGCCATCGATTCCTGCCTTTTCTTATGAGAATGGAAAGTTTGTTTTATTAAAAGACAAAGAAAAACAGTCATCGAATTCAGAACCAGAGCAAAAAATAAATTCTGAATACAGAATAGAATCGCTTAAGGCGGAGGCCTCTAAGGGAGAAGTTCTTTTTGATTTGAAAAATGTAAACGTTCGTTTTGGTGATACGGATATTATTCAAAACTTAAATTGGCAAGTTCGTTCGGGTGAACATTGGGTTGTGATGGGCCCTAATGGGGCTGGCAAAAGTACATTGCTTGCTCTTCTTTCTGCAGATCATCCTCAGATTTATAAAAACGATATTGTCCTTTTAGGAGAACGCCCTGGTAAAGGCTTAGATGTTTGGGCTCATAAAGAAAAATTAGGCTTTTTTTCTCCTGAACTCGCTTTACAATATCGTGAAGATTTAAATTTACAAGAGGTTCTTTGTACTGGGTTTTCTACATCATTAGGTTTGTTTAGAGAGTCTGTTTTTGAAGAACGTCAAAAAGCAGATACATGGCTTCGGTATATAGGGTTTGAAAACACGAAAGTCGCTTTTTCTTCACTAACACTAATTGAAAAACGTTTGGTTCTGATTGCAAGAGCTGCAATTAAGCCTCCCTCGGTTTTAATCTTAGATGAACCGACTCAAGGGATGAATCAAAAACATCGCGCTCAAATTTTTGATTGGCTTGATTTTATATCCTCTTCCACAACGATTATTTTGGTATCCCATTATCTTAATGAATGGCCAAAATGTATGACTCATCTATTAGATATGCCTAAGTTCTCTATGCCTTTGCAAAGTAATTTTTGATTTTACTAATTTATAAACATGAATGAAAAAGAAATATTAAAGGCTCTTGAAGTGATTATGGATCCAGATCTACATCGAAATATTGTAGAGCTTGGTTTTGTTCAGAATATACAGATTTCAGATAACGATGAAGTCTCTTTTGATTTAGTTCTTACCACTCCCGCTTGCCCTCTTAAAGAAAAATTCAAAGTGGACTGTGAAAAAATAGTGAAGGGTTTAGGAGCCAAATCGGTTTCAGTCACATTATCTGGAAAAGTACAAACGCCTCAAACAGAGCTATCAGAAAACTCGTTTTTAAAAGAGGTGTCCCATATTTTAGCCGTATCTTCTGGTAAAGGCGGGGTAGGCAAATCTACGGTGACCGCGAATCTAGCGATGGCTTTAAGTTTATCTGGTGCTCGAGTAGGCATTTTAGATGCTGATATTTATGGCCCTTCTATGGGTGTGATGTTTGGGATTGAAGAAGCGCCTCAAGTACATCCTGATAAAACTATTTCTCCTGTACTTGCTAGGGGAGGCATTTCCATTGTCTCTATGAGTATGTTTGCTGATTCTGATAAAGCAACTATTTGGCGCGGTCCTATGGCCAGTCAGATGATTCAGAATTTTTTACACCGAGTTAGGTGGGGAGAGTTAGATTACTTACTAATTGATTTTCCTCCAGGAACAGGGGATATTCAATTAACCTTAACGCAGAGCTGCCCGTTATCTGGAGCCGTTGTTGTGACAACACCTCAAGAAGTCGCTTTAGCAGATTGCCGTAAGGGCCTTGCTATGTTTGATTCTGTTGGTGTAGCCGTTGTTGGCGTTGTTGAAAACATGAGTTACTTTATTTGTGACCAGTGTGAAAAGGCTCATTTTATTTTTAGAACTGGTGGCGGAGAGCGAATTACGAAACAGTATGGGGTTCCTTTACTTGGCAAAGTTCCTTTGGAGCCTTCTGTTGCAGATGCGGGTGATTTAGGTATTCCAGCGGTACTTAGTCATCCGAATAGTGTTTCTGCTACTGAATTTGTTCGAATTGCAGAACAGGTGGTTTGCTCTTTATCTGTATTGTCTTCGAATAATGAACAAGTGCTTTCGAATTATAATTATGAGTGGAGTGATTTATGATTTTACAGCCTGTGAAAATTTCTAAGACTCCAAAAAATGAAGTGCGTTTTGATTGGAATGATGGGTCTTTTTCTGTTTTTAATTTAAAAACGCTTCGTGCTTCTTGTCCTTGTGCTTTGTGTGTAGACG
Source organism: Fibrobacteria bacterium AD312 (assembly GCA_001462345.1). Lineage (GTDB taxonomy): Bacteria > Fibrobacterota > Fibrobacteria > Fibrobacterales > Fibrobacteraceae > Fibro-01. Next base: position 62,576 of record LIUM01000042.1, read on the forward strand.
AGCATACAGGAGAACGAATATTAGATCCAAATACGATCCCTGAAGATATTTCGATAATAAATTTGCGCTCAATAGGTCGTTATGCTGTTGGAATTACATGGACAGATGGTCATCGTAGTGGAATTTACCCTTACCGACAACTTAAGGAATTGACGAAAACGAAGTAAAAAACCATATTTGGGTTGACTTCATAAATTTTTGGAGCGTTTGGAACGTATAGGTGCTTTATATATGAGTGACTTTAACGAATCTCTTTATTTTCGTGACTTAAATAGATATCCAACTCTTACACCTCAAGAGGAAGCTGTTTTACTCACGATTATCAAAAAAAATGAATCTGAAGAGATTCGTAAATCTGCTTTGCAGCGTTTGATTCGAGGTAATCTTCGGTTTGTAGTGAGTGTGGCTAGAAAATACCAAGGTCGAGGTCTTTCTTTACTTGATTTAATTAACGAAGGTAATTTAGGTCTATTTAAAGCGGCAAAACGTTTTGATATGGAAAAGGATGTCAAGTTCATTTCTTATGCCGTTTGGTGGATTCGTCAATCCATTCAAAAAGCTCTTTTTGAACAAGTAGGAGCTGTTCGTATTCCTCCAAATAAATTGGCTCTAGTCAATCGTTTTAAAAGAACTCTTGTTCAAAATGGAGGTGACTATGAGGCCACTATTGCATTAGAAGAATTTGCCTCTTGCGAACGAGATATTGTGGAGGTCATGGAAAAAATCGTAGATATTTCTCTTGACGCACCAATAGGCGATGATGGCTCTTCTGGAGGCGATTCTGTCAGCACATTGATGGACGTTCTTGGTTCAGAAGGGAATCAAGAAGATGAACTAGAACGCGAAGAACGCCGTAAATTAATTCAAGAGACTCTTTCTTCTTTGCCTCAAAGAGAAGAAGAAATATTGCGAATGTTCTATGGACTTGATTCTATTGAAGACACCACGTTAAAAGATATTGGAGAAGACTTAAAATTAAGTCGTGAACGTGTTCGTCAAATCAAAAATAAAACATTAAGAAAATTACAGAAAAGTAAAGAGAATAAAGAAAAGCTGGCTGACTTTTTGGAGAGCTAATGCGAGTTTCTTCCAATCACGCGCGCACCGCGGCGATATTTTTTCTGACCTTAATGGGCGGCGTTTTGCTTGCCTATTTTATTTATTTTGGATATCAAAAATTTGGTCCTTCAAAAATCGTTTTAGAGGGTGTTCCTTTTGGTTCTCCTGCGGGTACCATTCTAATCAAAGGAGATGTACCAAACCTTGAAAAAGGGTTTGATCAATTGCCTTTTTCCACTCGTGATGAAATACGTCGAGCTTATGACATTATGTTACAAGGTGGATCAAAACAAGCTTTAGAAGTTTTTGATGCCATTTTAATTTCTTACCCCGAACTGCTAATGGTGGAGTGGGGCGTATTACACGTTTTGTGGGAACAAGATTCGCTTTCTTCTAATGACTTATTACGCTTGGAACACATCATTAAAAAGATGAAGGAAAAAATAGCTAGTCAGTCACTTCATCACTACATTGATAGTCGTGAAGCTTACCGTCTTGGAAGCCATCCTCTCGCCTTAGAACTCGCTCGAAAAGCGACAGAAAAAGGTGCTTCTTTTGCTGACTTTCGCTTGTGGTACGCGGAACTACTTCAAAAAGCAAATAGAGTGTCTCAAGCCATCAGTGAAACAAGAATGGCGATTGGCTTAGCTAAAGGAACTTCTCAAAAAGCGTACGAGAAACTAGCTTTACTTTATCACGAACAAGGCAATTTAGATAGTTGTACCTCAGTCATTGAATACGCATTAACAAAATATCCTGCCGACACACAGCTTCTGCTTTTACAGGGTTTTCTAAGTGAGTATAACGGTTCTTTTGATTTAGCTGAAAAAAATTATCAACGTATTCTTGCGTTACGCCCGAACTTTAAGGAAGCTCAGAAAGCTTTAAATACATTAGGAGAAAAATCTCCGCCGACAAATACGTCTAGTGCTAGGATCACTCCTCGAGATAAAGCACAGTTAGCCTGTGATATTTTAGAACCATTAGTCGCCACGTATCCAGAAAATTTGCCTTTGAGAGAAGCTTTAGGTTTGGCTTATTTGAAGGGGCGTTCTTTTGATAAGGCAAAACAACAATTTCAAGAAATTCAAACAAAAGACCCTGAATACCCAGAAATCCAATTGCGTTTGCAAGAGGCCTCTGTTACTTCGCTACGAGAAGAAAATGATGGGGCTTTAACAGAATCATTGAACCGCGTGATGGATAGTATTCGAACAACAATGCCTTCTAGTAAACATGACTTTAGCACAATGCTTGGTCATTATCTTGTTCGTTATGGGGCGTCGCCAGAAGAATTTTTTACTCAATACGCGGTGACTAACTTTAAGGAAATTGAAAAGAATACTTGGCAAGAATCATTTTTTGAATCCCCCTACTTGCATCAATACACCGTATTATTTGATAAGAAAAATCAATTCTATGGCGTGCACGTTTTAGTTGTTGATTCTTCTGGTAATTCCAATCATCTAGGGTCTGCTCCAGATATCTATAATCGACTTTTAAAACAAAATTCTCGTATTTCGGGCGTAGGTATTGGAACTGGAGAAACGGATTGTAATGGTACAGTAATAGACGCCGCTGTATGGGAAACTCTAGATAATTTTGAAATTCTCGCTCGCATTGTCTCAAAGCCTTCTGAAGTCAGAATGATGCGTTTAGATAAAAAACAAATTTCTGAAAAAATGAAACTTTGTGATTATTTGTCTTATTTGAATAAATATTAAGCTTTCCTTTTTTGTATTTTCCTTTTATGCGCTCTTTTTTACATCATTATTTATGGATTTTAGTTAGCCTTTTCATGGCAGCTTTTTTTCAAGGCTGCACATGTTGTGCTTACTTAAATCACATGTTTAATGCGGAACGAGCTTTTGAAGAAGCGGCTGAATTAAGAACAGCAAGGACTGATAGTATTCCTGGCGATTCTTCTTTTCCATCAATGGATGAACGTAAAAAATACGATCGAGTGATAGAAAAAGGGTCTCGTGTTTTAGAACGTTTTCCAAAAAACAAAAAACGTACAGCAGAAGCCGTTTTTATGATGGGCGAATCTTTTCGGCATAAACAAGAGTGGAATAAAGCAATCACAAAATATGACGAATTTGAACGCTATTTCTCTGATCATGATTCCATGCCTGTAATTCAATACCAGAGGGCTTATTGTCTTTATCGAAATGGAGAGTATAACATAAGTCGTTTTGCTTTAGAACCCGTATTAAACGCAGGGAAAGCGCACCCTTATTATTACGAGGGTCAGAATTTATTGTCTTTATTAGAAGAAAAATCAGATTTACCTAACGAAGCCATTGCTGCCCTTGAAAATATGCTTGCAGATACTCTTGGCACTCCTTATATGAGGGCTAAAATACACTTTCGATTAGCTGGCTTATACTTTAAGATTGAAAATTGGGCAAAGTCGAGAGAACATTATTTAGCTAAAGAAATTAAAGAATTAACTATTCGAGAAAAAATGACTGCTTCTATTCAAGCGGCAGAATGTTTAGGAAATCAAAAAGAATATCTAAAGGCAGCAGAAGAATATAAAAAGTTAATGGTCGAAAAAGATTATCAAGAAAGTCTTCCTGAATTTATTGTTCGTTATGGAGAATTATTGAAGCTTGGCGAAAAAATGACAGAGGCGCGTGCTGCGTTTAGAAAAGCGATTCAAGATTACCCAAGAACAGTATATACAGCGAGAAGTTACTTCCATTTAGGTGATGATGAACAGGTGCGTAGGCGAGCTTATGAACAGGCTCTTGTTTATTATGACAGTAGTTTTGTTTCTAAACCCAATAGTACTTGGGGGCAAGATAGTCGAGAACGTCGAGATGCTCTAAGACGGATGCTTGCCTTAAATAACGCCAATGAAAAAATCAAATCAGATACGGCAGAAGTCGTTCAGAAGAGATTTTTTGATAGTGAATTTCAGATTGCAGAATTGTTTTTATTCAAATTATCAGAAGTGGATAGTGCTATTCAACGTTTAGATGCAATCATTGAAAAGTCAGACGATAGTACTCGAGTTTTACGAGCTTCTTATGCCCGTGCTTTTATTTATGATGAGTTTAAAAATGATCCAAATCAAGCAGAAACGCTTTATAAGGAAATCATAGAAAAGTACCCTAGTACAGAATATGCAAAGCAAGCACAAGTGAATCTGGGCATGAGAGTGAGCATTAAAACAGAAGAAGACCATGCTTATGAGCGTTTTCTAAAGGCTGAAAGTTTGTGGTTTGCCGCTGAATCAATCCCTCTAGAACAAATTGCTCAGGTGGATTCTGCTTATCGTCAAGCGTTTGTTGCGTATGATAGCGTATACTTGGTTTATCCAAAAACGCAATCGGGAATACAAGCCCTATTTATGAAGGGTATTTTTTATCAGATGTATCCAAATACAATAGATAGTGCGGTATATGTATTTAAGGAATTAAGATCAAAATTCGGACAAACCCCTTGGGGTATCGAAGCCGATCGACGTTTACAAACGAGAGTCACTATCACAGATGATGAACTGAAAAGGCTACGTTCGCGAATCCAACAAAACGAAGAGCATATAGAACGTTTGTCAAAACAGTATTACGAATCTTTACAGCCGAAAAAAGTGGCTGATCCTACTCAAGAAGTAAAAACAAAAGAAGAAGAAATTCTTGAGAATACCTACAACAGTATGTATGATTTCGAGTAGATTTTATTCTTTGCTTTGAATTTTCACAAAACGAGTGTTCCCTACAAAATCATCAATCGCTTCACAGTAAGAAAGCCAAGGGTAAAGAGATATTTCTTTTTGCAAAAGTTTTTCTTGTCCAGAGGCTATTTCAAGCCAGATAAATCCATTAGAAGCGAGATGATCTTTAGTTTCTTTAAGAAGAGAGCGTATTAAATCAAGCCCGTCTTCTCCTCCAAATAAAGCTAAAGCAGGGTCAAACAGGCGCACTTCTTCTTGTAGAGATTCTTTATCTCGGAGAGGAATGTAGGGGAGATTCGCTACAATGACGTTTGGCTTGCATTCAGCTGGTAACGCTGAAAGAAGGCTACCTTCAAAGAAAGAAATTCGATCTTCCACTTGATTGAGAGCTGCGTTTTCTTTTGCCAAAGTAATAGCGTCGTTTGAAATATCAACAGCAAGAATTTTTGCCGATGGAATTTCTTTAGCAAGAGCAATGGCAATGGCTCCAGTTCCAGTACCAATATCGGCAATAAGAATCTCTTTTGATAAAGAAGGTTCTTGTATTACAAAATCTACCATCATTTCTGTTTCTGGTCTTGGAATTAAAGCTCTTTTATCGCAATTAATTAAAAAGCCTCGAAAAGAGGTGTTGCCAATAATATGTTGTAAGGGCTCTCTTTTAGCACGTCGAGCGACAAGAGGTCTTAAAGTAGAAAGTTCGCTTTCTGTTAAGGGACGGTCAAAATTTAAGTATAAATCCATTCGCTTCATTTTTAAGCCATGAGCTAAAATGTATTGAGCATCTAAACGAGCGTCTGGCACTTTATTTTTCTTAAAAAAATCGGTAGTGACGTTTAATATTTCAAGAACGGTACTCATACACTAAATTTGCCTAGTTTTTCTTGAGCATTTGCCATTTGTAGAGCATCAATGATTTCTTGAATATTACCAGTCATGACCGATTCTAAACTGTAAAGAGTCAAATTAATACGGTGGTCTGTTAATCTATTTTGTGGATAGTTATAAGTTCTAATTTTTGCAGAACGATCACCAGTTCCAACAAGCGCTTTTCGACTGGCAGCTTCTTCTTGTTCTTTTTTAGAAATAGCAGCGTCTAATAATTTGGAACGAAGCATATGCATTGCTTTTCCTCGGTTCTTTAATTGGCTTCGCTCTTCTTGGCAGCTTACAACAACGCCTGTGGGAATATGCGTTAACCTTACCGCGGAATCTGTTTTATTAATATGCTGGCCTCCAGCACCACTAGCGCGATACGTATCCATTTGAATATCGGATTCGCGTATTTCTATGTCGACTTCGTCGGCTTCTGGAAGAATAGCCACAGTTGCAGCGGACGTGTGAACTCGGCCTTGCGTTTCTGTATCAGGAATACGCTGTACACGATGAACTCCACTTTCAAATTTGAGTGTGCCATATACGGAATCGCCTTCAATAAAAGCAGAAATTTCTTTATAGCCACCTACAGTACCTTCAGAGGCATTAAGAATGCTCATCTTCCAGCCCATTCGATCACAGTACCCGCGATACATTCTAAAAAGATCGCCTGCAAATAAAGAGGATTCATCGCCGCCAGTACCACCTCTAATTTCAATGGTCGCGTTTCTATAATCCCAAGGTTCTTTTGGCACCATCAAAATTTGAAGCTCTTCTGCAAGATCGGCAATCTTCTTTTCTAGAGTTTTAATCTCTTCTTTAGCACATTGGCTTAGCTCAGGATCTGGGTCGTTTAGAGCGAGTTGCCATTCCACAAGATCATTTGTCATTTGAATGAATTCACGGCCTTTCAGGGCTGCTTTTTCAATTCCTTTAAATGTTTTACGCAAGCGAGTATAATTGGCTTGGTCAGAAATTACTTCAGGACGGCTTAATTCAGATTCTAATTCTTCGTATTTTTGTATGAGTTTCTGTACTTTATCTTTCATCAACGTCTAATTTAGAAAAAAGAAATTTTAACTTTAAAACATGCAATGTGATTCCATAGGTGTTTTTCATACAGATTTTTCATATAAATATGATGTAGCTCGTCAGGGGGTCTTCTTTCAAGGCCATCCAGGAGTCATCTCATTAAATTCAGGCTTTGATTATGAACAAGCATTACGAGATCTAGACGGCTTTGAACGCATTTGGTTGATTTTTCAGTTTCATCAAAATAAAGATTGGAGGCCAACAGCAAGACCGCCTGTACCACCTCTAGGTCGTGATCGAGTCGGTGTCTTTGCTTCAAGAAGTCCATACCGGCCAAATGCCCTAGGCTTAAGTTGTGTTCGTTTGCTTAAAATAAAAGGTTTACAGCTATTTGTAGATGAATGTGATTTGCTAGATGAAACGCCTATTTTTGATATAAAGCCCTATATTCCTAAAGCAGATTCCTTTCCAGAGGCGCGTGCTGGTTGGGTTGATTTACAAGACCCTTTTTTGTGGAAAATTCATTCTTCTTCTTTATTTCAAGAACAACAGGATTGGATATTAAAACAATTGTCTTGGAACTTAGCCTCTTTTGCTCAAGTTCAATTAAGTGTACACCCTTTAGATGATAGTCGAAAACGAGTATGTATAAAAAATAAAGAAACACAAGAAGCCATTCTTTCTTATCGCACGTTTCGTATTTTGTTTTCTTACAATGAAGAATCAAAAGAGATTTTTTTGAAATCCATTGACACTGGTTATAGTAAGGAAGACCTTGCTTTGAAAGAAGATCCGTATAACGATAAAGAAGCTCATCGTCTATTTAAGATGTATTTTTGTGACAAAAAATGTCAATAATTGAAAATGGTCATTCTTGATAATAAAAAGGCTCTTTTTAGGCCGAATAGGTTTCCTGCTGCTCTAGTGAAAAAGGCTAGAAAATATATATTTAGGATAGATTTAGGAAAGGTCTTATTATATGAGTTTTGTTCATCTTCAAACGCATTCTGAATTTTCTTTATTACGCTCATCTTGTCGTATCCATGAATTATTAGCAGAAGCAGTAAAAAATAATCAGCCTGCTGTGGCGTTGACTGACCATGGAAATATGTTTGGCGTGCTAGAGTTTTATATGCAAGCCCTTTCATTAAATAAAGATCGAAAAAAAAATGGTCTTCCTCCGATTAAGGCTCTATTAGGCTCTCATATTTATGTGACAACTTCTACGGCAAATACAAAAGAGGAGTCATCCTATCATCGTTTAACTCTCATTGCGAAAACGAATGAAGGATATCGTAATTTATTAAAGATCGTAAGCTATTGCTATGAAGATGCAGAACAATGGAATGAAATCCCTGCTGTTCCCCTTGATTATATACGTGAAAAATCGGCGGGTTTAATTGCTTTAGCAGGGGATTTTTTTAGTCGGTTTGGGTTAGATATTCTAAATCAAAAAGAAGATCTTGCAAGGCAATACTTAGTTGACTTGTCCTCTATTTTTGATTCGGAAAGTTTATACTTCATGGTACAAGATCAAGATATCGAAGGACAAAAAAAAGTAAACGCTTTTATGTTACAAGCGTCTGAGGAGCTTCATCGGGGGCTTGTTGCGGTCAATAATGTCCATTATATAGAAAAAGGGGATGCTCCAGCACATAAAGTCTTGCGCTGCATTGCTCTTGCGGAAAAGCTTCAAAATTTCAATGATCCTTTATACCCAACAGATAAATTTTATTTTAAAACAACAGAAGAGATGGTCTCTGCTTTTAAAGAGTTTCCTGAAGCTATAGAAAACACGGTTAAAATTGCAGAGCAGTGTGATATTACTATTAAAACGAATTGTGGCTCTGAATTTTGGCCTCAGTTTAAGTTTCCTGATCAATTCAAAGATTCGGATGAATATTTAGCCCATCTTTGTAGAAAAAAGGTTTCAGAGCGTTACCCAGAGGTAACGCCAGAAGTCATAGAACGTATGGAGACAGAGCTTGCTTGTATTAAAACAATGCTTGTGGCTGGCTATCTGTTAATTGTGTGGGATTTTATAAACTGGTCTCGTGAGAATGGGATTCCTGTTGGGCCTGGGCGTGGTTCTGCAGCAGGATCAATTGTAACTTATATTATTGGCATTACTGATATTGACCCTCTTCGATTTGATTTACTCTTCGAACGTTTCTTAAATCCAGAACGCGTGAGCATGCCTGATATTGATACCGATTTTTCGGATCGTGATCGAAGTCGAGTCATTCAATATGTATCCGATCAATATGGTAAAGAGTGTGTAACGCAAATTGTAACTTATGGCGCTTTAAAAATGAAAGCTGTCATCAATGATGTAGGGCGTGTTTTAGGAATTCCTTTTTCTGATGTTCGTACTATTTCCAAGTTATTGCCTACGGACCTTGGGGCTACTTTGCAAATGGCAAAAACGGGTAAAAATAAAAAAGGGGATGCTTTAGACGGTTATAATCCTGGCCCATTAAATGAGTTAATTGAATCGAGACAAACGTATCGAGATTTATGGAATTATTCTGAAAAATTAGAAAACTTATCTAGGCAAACAGGTGTCCATGCGGCGGCCGTGATTATTGCGCCAGTACCAATGTCTAATCTAGCCCCTCTTTTCAGAGCACGTAAAGAAGACACTCCAGTAATCATGTATGATAAGCATTATGCAGAAGATATCGGCCTTTTGAAAATGGACTTTTTAGGTCTTCGAAATTTATCCATTATTCAAGACGCTGTCGCTTTAATTAAACAGACGAGAAATATCGATTTAGAAATAGGTCGTATTCCTTTAGATGATGCTAAAACATTTGATTTATTAAGTAAGGGTTTAACGGTAGGTGTTTTCCAATTTGAATCTCCAGGAATGCGAGAGTACCTTAGAAAATTAATTCCTGAACGCATTGAAGATTTGATTGCGATGAATGCCCTATATCGTCCAGGGCCAATTGAACAGATTCCTCATTATATTGCACGTAAACGGGGAGAAGAACCAATTGATTGTTATCATAAGGATTTGGAGCCGATTCTAAATGAGACTTATGGTGTAATCGTATATCAAGAACAGGTGATGCGAATTGCACAAAAACTCGGAGGCTATACTCTGGGTGGTGCTGACGTTATTCGTCGTATTATGGCAAAAAAGAAGCCAGAAGAAATGGCAAAATTAGAGCCTGAATTTTTGAAAAAATGTATTGACCGAGGTTATAAAGAATCTTTAATCAAGGAAATTTGGAAAGTGTTGTTGCCGTTCTGTGGTTATGCTTTTAATAAAAGCCATGCGGCGGCTTATGCTTATGTGGCGTACCAAACCGCTTTCTTAAAAGCAAATTATGGCCCAGAATTTATGGCTGCTTCCATGACTTCTGAAATTTCTAAAACGGAAAACATTGTGAACCTTTTAAAAGAGTGTTCTAAAATGGATATTCCTTATTTAGGGCCAAATATAAATTCTTCATTTGCCACGTTTTCTGTAGATGGGCAAGGTCGTATTTTATATGGCTTAGCGGGCATTAAAAATGTGGGTATTTCCATAGTCGAAGATATTGTTGATGAGCGAACTTTACATGGAGAATACAAGGATATTTTTGATCTATGTAAACGCTTGTTAGATTATCAGGCTTCATTTGCTGAAAAGAAGTCTCCTTTAAGTAAAAAAGTATTAGAAAGTTTAGTGATGTCTGGGGCATTGGATGTTTTCCCTGGAAGCAGGTCGGCACTTCTTGCCACTATTGATAAAGCGATTGAAGTGGCAAGTCGTTATCGTGAGAATAAAGATTGTGGTCAGGTTTCTATTTTTGATTTAGGGGATAGTGATACATCTATTCATACGGCAGAGGAATTAGAAGATGCCGAAGAATGGACTTATATAGAACTTCTAAACAAAGAAAAAGATGTTCTTGGAATGTTCATCTCGGGCCATCCTTTAGAAGAATATCGACCAGAATTACAAGGGTTTACTACATGCAGCCTAGCTGAAAGTGAAATTAATAATTCAGGATTACTCAAAAGAAGCATTACGATTGGTGGCGTGATTACAAAAATGCGTTCTTTTGAAACAAGGCGTGGAGATACTCTTGGTTCAGGAATCATCCAAGATTTTCAAGGTGAAATTGCCTTGTTTCTAACTTCGGATAAATGGGAAGCTTTCCGTGATCGCATTTCCATTGATGATCGTGTTTTAGTGCAGGGTATACTTGAAATGCAGCGAGATGATAAGGGCCTACAAGTGGTTGTAGAAAAAATAGTCCCCTTAGAAACGGTTCGTCAAAAGTGGGTTCAGTTTTTACATATTTCTATTCCAGCACTTTCGTTAACAGAAGAAAAATTGAATTTATTAAGTGAAAAATTAAATCAATATGAGCCATTTCCTGGAGAAACTTCTTGCCAAATGGTTTTTCATATCGAATCTCTTTCTGGCTATGAACATGCTTTACAAGGTAATAAAATTCGTTTTAAATACGAACAAGATTTACTTGTTTGGCTAAAGAAAGATTTTGGCGTGACCGATACATGGGTTTCTAATAAAAGTCGTAGTTGATTTATGGCTTCAATAAAAAAAGAAAAACAGCCAACTCTCAATCAAGAGAATCCTAGTATGAATAAGGACTTTGTTCTTTTTTGTGCAGGTGAAGATTCGGGTGATATCTTAGGTGCAGAAGCCGTTTCTGCGATTAACCTTTGGGGCGTTGAAGCAATAGGTATTGGTGGCCCGCGCATGCAAAAAGAAGGCTTAAAAGCTATTGGCCATTTTGATGATTTCGCCATTAGTGGATTTAAGGATGTATTGACACATTATTCTCAATTAAGTCGGTATTTAAAATTATTAAAAAAAACATTAGAAAATCCTCATTGCGTAGCTCTTGTTTTAATTGATTATCCAGGCTTTAATATGAGATTAGTGGAGTATTGTAAAAACCTTTCAAAGCCTATTTTATATATTGCTCCTCCTCAAATATGGGCATGGAAATCGAAACGAGCCTATAGGCTACAGAATGTAACCTTGGGCGTTTTATATGACTATGAGCAAGAGGCATACAAACGATTTGGATGTGAGTCATTAAAGATTGAAAATCCTTTTTTAAAGGGTGCTGTTTCTTTAGTGGAAAAAAAGGCAAGTAAAGAAAATACTTTCCTATTTCTTCCTGGAAGCAGGCGCCATCAATTGCATCGAAATATGACTTTATTCATAAAAATTGCAAAGGATTTGCATCGTAGAAATCCAGAGTTGCAGATTAAATTTGTCGTGTCAAGAAATAGTCTTATTAATGAAATAAAAAAATGGAATATTGAGTTTGAACAAATAATGGTTCCAGAAAACAGTACCGAGAGAGCCGTACTTTTTTCTAAAGCACAAGGCGTTGTGGCAACTCCTGGATCAGGAATTTTAGAAGTTTCTCTTGTGGGTACAAGAGCGCTTGCTTGTGCAAGGATAGACCCATTGACTTATTTTCTTGGAAAGTTACTTGTGAAAACAAAGTTTTTCACATTACCCAATCTTTTATTATTAAAAAGAATCGTGCCTGAATATTTAAGTCCCGTTTCTTTCTTCTATAAAAAAGAGGTTTCTTCAATTGTGGAAGAACTTCAAAAAACAGAAAAAGAAGATTATTCATCTCAAGCTTCTGCTCTTCAAAAAAAATGTGAAGGTACTCCAATCAAATGTTTAGCGCTTGAATTTCTTATGGATGTCCTCAATCGGGATTCTGAGCAAGGTCGGCTTTCCATAAGGCGAAACTAAAGGTTCTTTCGTCTGCAATAATTGATTCACTAAAGAAGACATTTCTTCATTATTTAGCTTTTCATTCGCACGGTAAGCTGTAGTGGAAGCCCAAGCTTTTGCTGTCGAATCTAAGGGAATTTTTGAAGAAGGGGAGTCTTCTTGTAGAGAATCTAAAAATTCATGAATACATTTTTCTGCTCGAGAAAAGGATAGCCCGCTTGGAATGCCTCGAATTTGATAAGTATCACCGCCAAAAGGTTCTAAGTAAAAACCAAGCTTTCTTAAGTCGGGTAATATTTCGATTAGCAGTGATTTTTCCACTTTACTAAGTTCGATTAATTCAGGAAAAAGTAATTCTTGAGAATTAATCACGTTATCTGATTCTAGTGTCTTTATGGCTTGTTCATATAAAATACGAGCGTGTGCCGCACTTTGATCAATGAGTAATAGACCTTCCATATCTTGACAAACAATATAGGTGTCTGCTAGTTGCAAAAAAGAAGGAGCACTATATAAAGGCGTTTTGTCTGGAATCTCAAATGATTTTTGAGAAAGGGGAATTATTTTCCCGAATTCAGGAAGAGAAAATAAATCTTGAGTAACAACTTCTTTATCAGTGGATTTCGGTTGAAAAAGAGGCTTTTGAGAAACTGTGCTAGACCAGCTTTTTTCAGGTTCTTGAACTGTACTAGAAAATGAGTTTTCGCTTAAGTGAATGACAGGGGCTCCACAAGAAGATGATTCTTCTTGAAGCGTATTTCTAATGGCTCTATAAACAGTTGAATAAATAGAGCTGTCATTAACAAAACGAACTTCTTTTTTTGCTGGATGCACGTTCACATCAAAGTCCATATCGGGCATGTCTAAAAATAAAACGCTTACGGGCGAAATCAATTTTCCATAAGGTTCGTATGCTTTTTGAACCGCTTTTATTACGGCAGGGTTCCAAATAGGACGATTTTTCAAGTATAAAAAATGTCGATTCTTTTTTCCGTTCAAAACATCTGGTGGAGAAATAAAGCCCGATATAGAAATGTTGTTTTCGGAGTAATTTACGGGAATTAGTTTTTTTGCTATTCCAGAGCCAATGGTCTCCGCTAGGCGACTTCTTAAATCCCCTTCTACGCCAGTAAATGTTTCTTTTGATTCGTTTCTATATTCAAAGCGAATTTCTGGGTGAGCAATTGCAATTCTTACGATTGCATCTAAAATTCGAGTGGATTCCGCTGATTCACTACTCAAAAAATTGCGCCGGACAGGGGTGTTGAAAAATAAATCTTCAATAACAAAAGACGTTCCTTGAGGGGCACTCACTTCTTCTATTTTTTGAATCTCACCTGCCTGAATTTGAATTTTATGAGCGCTAGTGGCCTCGGTTGTTTTTGAGGTAATGGTCATTTTTGAGATGGCTGCGACAGAAGCGACCGCTTCCCCTCTAAAACCATTAGTTCTTAAATGAAATAAATCATCAGCCGAACTAAGTTTTGATGTTGTATGCCTTAAATAACACAATTTAAGGTCTTCTGGAGACATTCCTTCTCCATTATCGGTAATTGTGATTTTTTTCTTACCACCCTCTTCAATTTGCACTTTAATAAAAGAACTGCGAGCATCTAAAGCATTTTCAATTAATTCTTTAACCACAGACGCTGGTCTTTCAATTACTTCACCAGCAGCGATTTTATTAATGATTTCATCACTTAAAATGTGGATTTTTGGGGTTTTCATGCCGAAAATATAGACAAAAGTATCTTAAGGCTACCTTTTTTTATAGAAATTGTTAAATTAAACAGTATAAAATTACTTGTTTTTTGGTTACTTTTTTAATACATACAAGTACGGGTGATGGGAATTCCTAACAATGAGGAATATGGTTAATGGTTACAAATTTATTGCTCCGAATTGTCCATATAGAACTTCTTTCGTCGTTTTCGACAAAAGAAATACTCGAACTTGTCCGCATGGATTCTCGATTCCCTCCTAATTTACTTGATTCTATTTGGTTTGAGGAAGGGGTTTTTGAACGAGAACAACATCGTATCTACTTAGATGTGTTAACAGAATGGCTTTTTTCGAAAGGAATAAACCCTGAACAGTTTATTGAAAACATGTTTAGTCGTTTTACTTCTTCCGATTTTATGTCTTCCCGCATTATTCTTCGTTCTTTCTTACCTTTTGTTCGTAAATTTTACGAAACAGATGATGTCCGTCGTTTAAGTTTAGAGACTCTCCCCGAACGTCAATCGTTGATCGAAAAACCTTTAATTATTTTTAATAATCCAGTAGATAATCTTCGTAATGATATAATGATATTTCGTTGTGAAGAAAAGCATAAACTCGCTTCAAATTATATGCCTTGGCTAGAAGCTTTAGTCCGTTATGCACCAGCTTTTTTAAATTGTGCTCCTTATGAATCCATTCAAACGGTTTGTTATCAAAATACAGTGGTAGAAACCCTTTCTAAGCATAATATGCCGATTTTGATTAATAATAAAGCGGTTTCTTTGAATGGTCGTGTCATTGGGCAAGTAGTTTCATTTTCTGAGGTTTTTCAAAATTTAGGGATTTCTTGGAGTGAAACGAGTGAAACCTCTATAGAATGCATTCGTGTCGATGAGGATGTCACTGAATCTGGTTCAGGAGCTGTTTTATTAAAAAGAGGCTCTTATTATGGAACCCCAGCCAATATCACAAAGATTTCCTATCAAGCAGGGGTAACGCATCAAGACCCATTTGCAAAATTAATGAGATCTTTAGTGCGTCAAGAATTTGATGTTTGGTTGCCTGTCCAAAAAGCGCATGAAGCTCTTTTGAATGCAGCCAATGATTCTGTTGTGATTACTTACTATAAAAGTGATGACTCGATTTCAGTTAATGATCACCATTTAATGCGTAATGTACCAGCTAGAATCTTACGAAACCTGCTTCGAGAATACACTGCTACTGGTCGTGAAGAATACGAAAATAGAGAGTTCAAAAGAGATCCAGAAATCTGTATGGATCCTTTAAGGCCAAACTTTGAAAGTCGCCTAAACCGTGTTGTAGCTCACGTGGAAAAGGTTTCGAAGTATTTTGAAATACAGCGTCATCGCCGAGGCGGTTTCCGTTTCAAACCAAATTGCAGAATAGTATTTAAAGAAGAATAGAATGTAAGAAATTTGAAACATTGTTTTATTATTCAAATTTGTTATATTTATGTGTGATGAGATGGTGCGATAGGTAAATCCTCAAACAACTCTATCATTGCTCCCCTCCTGGTAAGTTCAAGGTTCTGGAAGCCATCTCGTCATTTTTACTCCTCTTTCGAGGAGTTTTTTTGTTTAGGGGCGTAATTAAAAAAAACAATTAATTCTTTACGCATAAATTCATCTTGATTCTGTGTAATAGCTCCAAATCATTTAGTGGTTACATTCGTGTAGGGGTTTAATTGAAATCGTTCTGAAGAAGTAAGCTTATTATTGATAAGTTTTGTAAATTACTTTGCATATCACTTATTCTGGAGAACTCATGAATAACTTTCAATACCATAATCCCACACGTATTTTATTTGGAAAAGGCGAAATCGCTTCAATCACTTCTCTTATTCCACCTTCTTCAAAAGTAATGATGGTTTATGGCGGTGGTTCTATTTTTAAGAATGGCGTTTATGAACAAACAAAAAAAGCATTAAAAGGGTTTGATGTTATCGAGTTTGGTGGCATTGAAGCAAATCCAAGATATGAAACTTGTATGCGTGCAGTAGAACAGATTAAAACGCAAAACGTGACGTTCTTACTTGCTGTGGGCGGAGGCTCTGTTTTAGATGGTACAAAATTCATGGCTCTTGCTACAAAATATACTGGCGCTGATCCTTGGGATTTTATGCTCGGAAAAACAGCGACTCCTAATTCTGCTCTTCCATTAGCTTCGATTATGACGTTACCTGCTACTGGTTCAGAAATGAATGCCAATTTTGTGATTAGTCGAGATTCCACTCAAGAAAAATTTGGAGGGTATTCCGATTTAATTCGTCCTCAATTTAGTGTCATCGATCCGATGACTACCACCACATTACCTATTCGTCAAACAGCAAATGGAGTCGTCGATTCCTTTGTTCATACCATGGAACAATATGCGACTTTTCCAAACAATGGTCCTTTACAAGATAGGCAAGCAGAAGCCGTTCTTGCTACGCTTGTTGAAGAAGGTCCTAAAGCTATGCAAGCGCCAGAGGATTATGATGTTCGAGCCAATTTATGTTGGTGTTCCACACAAGCCCTCAATGGGGTCATCTCTTGCGGTATGCCTCAAGACTGGTCTACCCATGATATTGGTCATGAACTTACTGCATTGTATGGGATTGATCATGCTCGCACACTCGCGATTGTTTTACCTGGTGTATGGCGATTCTTTATTAATGAGAAAAAAGAAAAGCTCGCTCAATATGGCAAAAGAGTTTTAGGTTTAAACGGTTCGGTTGAGGAATGTGCTTCTCAGGCAATTCAAAAAACAGAAGAATTCTTTGAATCTTTGGGTATTCCAACGCATCTTAAAGATTACGGAATCAATGCTTCTGATGCTGCTCGTATGGTGAGCGACCGTTTTAAGTCTAGAAATCGCCCTGGCTTTGGAGAAAGAGGGCTTATTACTCCAGAAGTGATTTATAAAATAATTGAAAGTCGCGCTTAATTTTTTTGTATAGCACAATCTAATTTTTTTTGAACAAGCCTAACTTCTTCGGGAGAAGGGCTTTTTTGATTTTTAAGCGTATAGGGTAAGTTTAATTCTTCCCACTTGTGAAAGCCTAGATTGTGAAAAGGAAGGACTTCTACGCGTTCTATACAGGCTAGAGAAGTAATAAAATTAGCGAGGGCGTCAATGTCTTCTGGAGCATCTGTGATTCCTGGGATAAGCACATAACGAAGCCATGTTTTTTTCTGAAGGTGGTTTAATCTTAAGGCAAAATCTAATGATGGTTGAAGCTCTTTTCCTGTGATCTGGAGATGCTTCTCTGGATTCATGATTTTGATATCCAGTAATACTAAATCAACGGGATCAAACCATGCATCTGGAAGTTTTGCAGCTAAATACCCTTGAGTATCAAGAGCGGTATGCAGTTTTAATTCATTTTTAGCGCATAAGAATATTTCATGAACAAAATCTGGTTGTGTTAAGGGCTCTCCGCCTGTAATCGTAAGGCCGCCTGCAATACGCAAAAAACTCGCATATTTAGCGATCTCTTGAAGGACTTGATCTGAGGAAGTTCTTTTCCCTCGTTTCATGTCCCAAGTATCTGGATTATGGCAATAGGTGCAACGAAAAGGGCAGCCAGCTATAAAAAGAGCAAAACGAACGCCAGGGCCATCTACTGCAGCTCCTGTTTCGTAAGAATGAACATAGCCAAATTCCATAAGATAAGAATACAAAAAAATCCCTAATACACAAATGGCATTAGGGATTTAAATAAAGATTTAGGTTTAGTTTTTAGCTAGGTATTCGTTAATGCCTTTAGCGGCTTTTCGGCCTTCGCCCATGGCTAAAATAACAGTGGCGGCACCAAGAACAATATCGCCACCCGCATAAACGCGTTCGACGAAGGTTTTATTCACTTCTTGGTCTTCCAACTCAATATTACCACGTTTGTTTACTTTTAGTTCAGGTGTGCTTTGGCTAATGAGAGGATTAGATCCGTTTCCAATAGCTACTAGAACGGTATCACATTCCATTTCAAAGCTTTGACCTTCTAACTTCACAGGACGTGGACGCCCTTTTTCATCAGGAGCTCCTAATTCGTATTTGTCGACGATCATGCCGCGGACACGACCGTTTTCATCGCCGAGGATTTCTGAAGGATTTTGAAGAACGCAAAATTCAACGCCTTCTTCTTGGGCATGGTGAATTTCTTCGCCACGAGCAGGAAGTTCAGACATACTACGACGATAAACGATGCGCACTTTTTCTGCTCCAAGACGAAGAGCCATACGAGCGGAATCCATTGCCACGTTACCGCCACCTAAGACGACCACGTTCTTACCTGGCCACATAGGAGTGTCTGCGTGATCTTTATCGTAGGCTTTCATTAGATTGGCTCTGGTGAGGTATTCGTTAGCGGCAAAAACACCAACTAGACTTTCGCCTTTTATACCCATAAATAAAGGTAATCCAGCTCCAGTTCCAATGAACAAGGCATCAAAACCATCTTTATTGAGAAGATCCATTAGTTTGCGAGTACGGCCAACGACGTAATTCGTTTCAAAGTGAACGCCCATGGCTTCTAGAGTTTGAATTTCTCTATCGACAATGCTTTTTGGTAAACGGAATTCAGGAATTCCATAACGCATCACACCGCCAAGCTTGTGGAATGCTTCGAAAATAGTCACATCATGACCTTCACGACGCACATCTGCAGCTACAACAAGACCTGCAGGACCAGAACCAATAACGGCTACTTTTTTACCTGTAGAAGGTTTAATCGCAGGAACAACAATTTCACCGTGTTCACGTTCATAGTCTGCAACAAAACGTTCAAGACGACCAATGCCAACGGATTTTTCGACATCTTTGTTTATTTTTCCGACGGTACAATTTAATTGACATTGTCTTTCTTGAGGGCATACTCGACCACAAATGGCAGGGAGTAAGCTGGTTTCTTTGATTTTTGCAATGGCTGCTTTAAAATCACCTTCAGCAATTTTTGCAATAAATGCAGGAATATCGATATGAACAGGGCAGTCTTCTACGCAAAAAGGTTTTTTACAATTAAGGCAACGATGTGCCTCCGCTACCGCTTGTGCTTCAGTATAACCACAAGCTACTTCTTCCATAGAACGAGCTCTATAAGAAGGTTCTAATTCAGGCATGGCATGAGGAGCAATGGCCAAGCGATCTTTCATTTTTAAGGGTTGTGGAAGCTCTTTGATGTTATTCAAGTTTTCTTTAGCTTCAGCGTCCATTTGTTCGATTGTTTTACGTTCGGACATGCTTATACTTCCTTTTTATCTTTGGCTATTTTGGCATCAGCCATTTTATCAATATTGCATTTATGCCCATCATGAGAACCAAAACGATGTACAGCCTCTTGCTCCATGTTTTTATAAGAACTCATTCTTTGCATCATGTTGTCCCAGTCCACTAAATGGCCATCAAATTCAGGGCCATCGACACAGACAAATCTCACTTTATCGCCGATATTGAC
This sequence comes from Fibrobacteria bacterium AD312, assembly GCA_001462345.1. Taxonomy (GTDB): domain Bacteria; phylum Fibrobacterota; class Fibrobacteria; order Fibrobacterales; family Fibrobacteraceae; genus Fibro-01. The sequence goes on from LIUM01000042.1 coordinate 82,124, forward strand.
GCGGCAACCACCACACATGCCTGTGCCATCCACCATGATGCTGTTTAAGCTCACCATGGTTTTAACACCGTATGGTTTTGTAGTTAGAGAACAGAACTTCATCATGATTGGAGGGCCAATGGCTATGACTAAGTCTGGTTTAGATTCACTTTCGCACAATTCTTTTAGGGGCTCCGTGACGAGACCTTTTCTACCACAAGAGCCGTCGTCGGTCATTAAAATCAAATCGTCTGCAAGTGCACCCATTTCGTCTTTCATTAAGAAGAGGCTTTCGTTTCTCGCACCCATAATAATCGTTAATTTATTGCCAGCCGCTTTCATGGCTTGAGCAATAGGATGCATAGGAGCAATACCTACACCACCGCAAACGCAGACTACATGACCATATTTTTCGATATGAGTAGGAGAACCAAGAGGGCCAACGATGACAGGAATATCATCGCCTTCTTCTAGAGTGGCTAGTTGTTGAGTCGTTTTACCAACGGTTTGAAAAATCAATGTGATAGAGCCTTCTTTTGTATCGGCATCAGCAATCGTTAACGGGACGCGTTCCCCAACGTCTTTATCGACTTGAAGAATGATAAATTGCCCAGCTTTACGTTCTTCAGCAATCAAAGGAGCTTCGACTCGAATTTGGTAAACGGCGGGAGAAAGTTGTTTTTTAGAAATAATTTTTGCCATAGTACATCAAAGTTACATTTTTGACGAAAAAAAATAAAGTGAAAACTCTGTACTTGGGGATAAAAAACGTTATTTGAATTAGAGTTCATTTAGTATGCTTTTTTTGCTCCACAGGGCGTTATTTTAAGCATTTGTATTGAAAAAAAGCAGTGGAACGGATGAATTTATATGCCGTAGAATGCATTCAAAAAAGTTACTATAAGAATGATATATCACTTTTTAACAATTTTGTTAAAAAATGTGACTGTTTTGAAAAATTAAAATCAGAAGTGACATTCTATATATAATTACTTTAAACATAAAGATAGTAGAACAAGTAATAAATGTAATCGATAAAATAACGCATAAAGAGAGATGTCTTTTTGATTTAGAACGCTATTGGTTTAATTCATTTAAAAATTTCACAGTCTTATTCAATTGAAATTATTATCATCCAATGGAATCAAAGTGATGGTTAATAAAACCAAGCTTTCTTTTCTTTGGTAAAAAGACTTTTTAGTCGCCCTGCAGCATCCCATTTTTTTGAATCCACTTTTGGTAAAGAGAAAGGCTTTTTCCTTTCAATTTTTATAGGGTATTCTGGTGTTAAAATGGCAAATTGTAAAGGGTCACCAATTAGTGTTTCTACATAAAACCAGTCATAAATATCTTCTAGAGGCTTATAATTATTCCTTTTTAATCGTTGATTAATCCAAGATAAATAAGCCGCTCCTATAAAAGTATTTTCAGCGTCATAATACATAAGGTCATCTAGTTGATTATCTCCACTTGTTTTTGAAGCTCCTATGGCCACAAAGCCACCATTTTTTGTTCCAAATAAATGAGCTGATCCTACTGATATACTCCAGGGATTTCCCCAAAAATCATAGTTTTCTAAAGGACTACAAGAAGCAAAATGAAAAATACGAGGACCAACAGAATAATTTTTTAGATCTTTTGCCTTGAATCCATTTGCTAAAGAAATAGGATCTCCATGACCTACGTAAGTAGACCAACCATAAATAGGATTTGCTATATTTTCAAGATAGCTTTTGCCGTCGGCGAGAATGACATCCACTTTTTCTCTACCATAAATACTGGATAGCCCTAAAATAAATTTTCGATCAGATTCAGCAGAAGTATCCGCATCAGTGGTGATGAAATAAGCTCCATGACTTTGAGGGGGCTTTTTTGAGTTATACCAAGAATGCAATTTATCAAAAAAATCTAATAATAACGTTGTTGGATTTCCTAGTACACCTGCTGTATAAGGGTCTATGCGAGAAATCCATATTTCCATGCTATCACTGACCGCTCCGTTTTGACTGTAATGACCATCAAATATACCATTGGATGAGTTAGACTTCCAGTTAGTTGGTGTCCCCACGGTTGGGTTTTCTTCTTTTGTGTGTAACCAAACATTTCCAAAATAAGTGGCTGTTAAACCAGGTGTATGTTCGTTTGTATACCAAACAGAATCAGGAATAGGTACCCATGAGGAACTATTGGGAAGTTTCCAGTAAATCTTAAAATTAGAACCACCCCATTCTTCTGCATAGTCGATTTGAATAGGTATAGACTCATTTTTTTTAATTGGAATTGCACCAAAATATTCATGATCCCAATCTCGAATCCAAGCATCTATAATGAGAGTGTCATTCATCCAAAGACGTCTTTGGTTGTCTGAAATAATAGATAAAGAACAAATCCCCGTTTCAGGTGCCTTTAATAATCCTCTATAACGAATGGAAAAACTATCTAGAGGAAGAATCGAAGGGAGTTCCGTATCAGAAAGAAAAATAGGAGTGGATACGTTTTTTTCTAAAAGTAATCCACCTTGGCTTTCTGAATTTCCTGAAGCAGTATCTAACCATATGCCATCTAAATCCATAAAATAAAAGTCAGAGATCCATCGCTGATAACGAATAGAACTTGTATTTGGATTTTGAATAAATTCAAATTGAGCTCTGGGAAGATCTCCAATAAAAATGGCCCCAATTAATGAATCTTTTGCACTTTGTAAAAAAGAGCGTAGAGCTTGAGCTGTTCCTCCTTTTTTGATATTAGGAAAAGAATAAACATCAATAGCCATCCCGAAACTTTTGTTTAAATCATCTGCATAACGATTAATGGCTGAATTGATGGCCTTATTTTCAGCGATTTCATTGTCAATAATTAGAAGGATCTTTTCTTTAGAATGAATCGCATTTTGAATAGGATCAAGATTATATATTGATGTAATAGAAAAAGAGGGTTCTGCCAATACCAATATTAAAACCAAGAGATAAAAGAAATGCATTTAAGGCTCCCTAAATCAAATAGAATAGATTAAAGATGCTAATAAAATATAATTGTTTTTTTGAAAAAAGATTTGAATAAGCTTAATCTAAACAGATTTAAGGCTTTTCAACATCAAAATGAATGAAAAAATAAAAGTGGAGTTACAAAATTATTGTAAATTGTACTGCGTTTATATCCGAAACAAGGTTGTTGTGTTGAATCAATTAATTCAAAAGACCGAATTAGATAATGGTGTTACCGTTATTACAGATTACATGCCCGAAGCGTATTCTGCAACTGTTGGTGCTTGGATCCCAAGAGGATCTCGTCATGAAAAAGAATCTTTTAATGGATTAAGTCATTTTTATGAACATTTGGTGTTTAAAGGGACTGAAAATAGATCTTCATTAGAAATTGTGCGAGAATTGGAAGATTTAGGTGGTTCATTAGATGCTTATACGACTCGTCAAGAAACGGGCTTTTATGCTCAGGTGAGTAAAGAAGATGTGTTTACGGCGTTAGAAGTGGTGGGCGATTTGTTGATGAATCCTCTTTTTGAAGAGTCAGAGCTCGAAAAAGAGCGAAAAGTCATTATAGAAGAAATCAAAAGCTATGATGATATCGCTGAAGAACGAGTAGGTGACTTATTTAACGAATTGCATTTTGAAGGGTGTGGTTTAGCGATGCCAATTGCGGGTACACTGAAATCTGTTAAAAGTATTACTCTGGAAAATTTGCGGGATTTTCGTCGACAAGTGATAGAAGATTTACCAATTTATGTGTGTGCCGCAGGGAATGTGAAACATCAAGAAATGGTGGATCAATGTGCAATCATTTTTCAAAAAAAGAAAAAAGGAAACATCTCTTTTCCTTTAAATTATAAGGCAAATCGAGGTCTTAAAGTAATTAACAAGCAGGAACTTCAACAATCTAGCTTGTATTTAGGAACAAGTTTCTTGAAAGCCCCGCTTCCCAAAGAATTTAGATTTGCCTTTTCTATTTTCAATGTTTCTATGGGATCTGGCATGAGTTCTAGGTTATTCCAAAAAATTCGAGAAGAAAACGGACTAGCGTATTCCATTTTTTCGATGGCGGATTCTTATAAAGACTGTTATAGCTGGGGCGTATCCCTAGCCACCGCACCCAAAAGATTAGAAAAAGCGACGGGCTTAATTCAAAAAGAAATAGATCTATTCTTAAAAGAAGGCTTCTTCCCAGGAGAATTGGAAAGGACAAAACAGAATATTATTGGGGCTATGAAAATTAATGCAGATAGCACTGATAAGAGAACCTTAAGATTAGCCGAACAACAATTACATTTAGGCCATTATTGTTCTATGCAAGACATAGAAGATGGTATAAATTCTGTTTCCAAAGAACAGGTTGTGGAAATGACCCGCTTAGTTCTTAAAAATGATTTTTGGGCGGCAGCTGTAGTTCAACCAGCATCTGCAAAAACACCTACTGTATTAAATGAAATACGGTTTCATTAAAATATTGAAATATTGATGGCTTTTGCCTGAACATCCACAGGGAGTCTTTTATGGATCTGGAATATAAACCTTTTTTAGAAAGCGTATTTTCGTTTTGGAATCATTTATCGCCATCAGAGCAATCTTTGATTATGGATAGAATGCAAGTTCTAAAATATCCAAAAGGAGCATTAGTACATAGTGCAGGCAATGATTGCTTAGGCATTCTTTTAATAAAAAGCGGTGAACTACGTGTTTATATGGTTTCAGAGGAAGGACGAGAAATTACTCTCTACAGATTAGGAGAAGGCGATGTCTGTGTCCTTTCAGCCTCTTGTGTTTTAAGTTCCATTACGTTTGATGTTTATATAGATGCCGAAGTGGATACGGTTTTGTTCCAGATGCCGTCTAAAGTTTTTCTAGATCTTTCAGAAAAGAATATCTATGTGGAGTCTTTTGGTTATCAAATATCTGCCCAACGATTCTCCGATGTCATGTGGGCTATGCAACAAATTCTTTTTATGAGTTTTGATCAAAGGCTTGCGATTTTCTTGACCGATGAATCTATTAAGACAGGCTCAGATACGCTTATACTCACGCATGAGCAGGTTGCAAAATATATGGGAAGCGCTCGTGAAGTGGTAACACGAATGCTTAAGTATTTTGCAGCTGAAAAGATAGTGTCTCTTTCGAGAGGTGCTATTCAAATTGTGGATAAAAAGAAACTGCGCTCCTTGACGGAACGCAGTCGTGTTAAACATTGAGCATTTCAACCAACTCTGCTTTTGGTCTTCCACCAACTACTTTATTAACTATTTTTCCGTCTTTCATGACGACTAGCGTAGGAATGTTGCTGATACCAAATTGTTGAGCTAGTTCTGGCTGATCGTCCACATTGACTTTGCCTACTTTGGCATGTGTCGCTTCATTTGCGACCTCTTCTACAATGGGACCGATCATACGGCAAGGCCCACACCAGCTAGCCCAAAAATCAATAAGAACAGGCTTAGTTGATTTCATCACTTCTTGCTCAAAATTCTCTTTCGTTAATTCTATGACATTCATTTATCATTCTCCTTTATGACATCCTCAAAAAGTTTATTTTGAAAACAATTTTTAGAGAGGGTCTTATACATTGTTTTATAGATACAATGTATTTTATTTAAACTCGTGATTCAGTGATCAAGTTACCAAAGTAGAGAATTTCTTAACAAAATTATAAGTAATCTTGATGAAGTATGCGTATTTGCATTTAAACATAGCCTTTTCAGTAAAAATCTAATGAATGAAGCAGTTCTAAAAAGGGGCTGTTTTAATTTGTAAACAGAAAAATGGAAAAAGAACGTCAAAAAGTGAACTAAAAAAATATTTTATGAAAAACAAAAGGATTATTTATGAATATTCAAGGAAAATGGACATTAATTACAGGCGCTTCTCGAGGAGTGGGCCGAGAAATCGCTCGCGCAATGGCTTCATTGGGTTCCAATTTGATTTTACAAAGTCGTGCTTTGGAGCATATGGCTCCATTAATAGAAGAACTCAAATCTAAAGGCGTGAAATTAAAGGCTGTTGCCTGTGATTTAGAATCAGAAAAATCAATTCAAGCAATGCTTCAAGAAATCGATTCTATGGGTGTTGTCGTTGATTTTGTCTTTAATAATGCTGGCTTACAAGTTCCTTATTGTCCAGATTTTTACAGCAATAAAAGAGAAGATTATGTTCAGGCTTTTGCCGTCAATTGTCTTGCTCCAGTGCAGATTGCTTATCATTTTTTGCCAAAGATGGTGGCAAATCAATTTGGACGCATTGTCATGACAACAAGTGGAATTGCCGACCAACCAGAATTGATGGGTTATGCTTGTGCTAAGGCCGCTTTAACAAAATTTGTAGCGGATTTTGCCTGCAAATTCAATGGGACTAATGTCATGATGAATGTGATGGATCCAGGATGGTTAAGAACCGATTTGGGTGGGCCGAATGCGCCAAATTCTGTAGAAACGGTAATTCCTGGTGCTTTAGTAGGAGTCCTTTTAGACGATCAAAAAAGTGGCCGTTGGTTTAGTGCACAGGATTATGCTGGACTTTCCATAGAAGAAGCTTTATTGAAAGCAAAAAACAAATAACTGTTATTGGCGTAATTATATCTCATAAGGACTATTTTCTTTTTTGAATAAAAAGATTAAATGAGGCTTTTATATATTTTAAGCATCTCTAAATGGGATGCTTTTTTATATTCCATTGTAGTTATTTAGAAGGATCATTATGCAAAGTGTTGTTGCTCCTGTTGGAATTTTAGGTTTTGGTGTTGAAGGTCAAAGTTCTCTTCAATATCTTCTCTCCATAGGCATTAAAGAAATTGTGATTATGGATAAAAATCCAATTGATCCACAATTACTTCCTAAAGAGATAGAAATAAAAACCTTTACAGGAGAGCATTATTTAGATGGGCTTAAAGAATGTGTGACTGTGATTCGGTCCGCTGGAGTCTATCCTATGTTACCTGAATTACTGAAGTTTCAGATGAATGGTGGCTTATTAACGAGTCAAATCGAAATTTATTTCCAAGAAACAAAAGCAAAAAAAATAATTGGGGTGACAGGAACACTAGGAAAAGGAAGTGTGGTGAGCATGATTGCTCATATTCTGAAATCAGTCAACAAACCTTGTGAAATTGGTGGTAATTTTGGAATCCCTGCTTTAGACTTGTTAAAAACAGATTCTCCAGATAGAGTCTCTATTTTAGAATTATCCTCTTTTCAATTAATGACGCTCTCTATCTCTCCTTCTATTGCGGTTGTTTTAAGAGTGACTTCGGAACATTTAGATTGGCATCATAGCGTAGAAGAATATCGAGATGCTAAAGCAAATCTAGTTCGATATCAAAAGAAATCGGATTGCTGTATTTATTTACAAGATTCGGTCCATGCTACTGCCATTGCAAAACAAACAAAAGCACTTACTTTAAGTTTTGGTCATGGGGCTTGCGATGCTTGTGTTGAAGGAGAAACTCTTTCTGTTTCTGGCCATAAACTCAATCTTTCAGAATGCAAAATTCGAGGCGTTTATCAATTAGAAAATATGGCTGCTGCTGCTTTAGCCTGTAAGGCTCTAGGTATTTTTGGTGGAGAATCTTTACAAGCATTAAAATCGTATGAACCGCTTCGTTTTAGAATGCAATATAAAGGTGAAAAAGCAGGCATCGAATTTTATAATGATTCTTATGCCACTCGCCCAGACGCCACTATTGCTGCAGCAAAAAGCATGAAACGACCTTTCTCTCTCATTTTAGGCGGTTCTGAAAAGAATGCTGATTTTATGGAGTTAGCGTCTTTTTTAACTTCATTACCTCTTTTAAAAAAAGTTGCTTTTATTGGCGATACAGCCAATCGTTTAGAACAAGCGTTATTAGAGGCAGGTGTTTCTGTTCCGATGAAAATATTCCCAAATTTAGATGAAGCGTTCTCTTATGCTCTTCAAATCGGAGAAGGTGGAGCATTACTCTTTTCTCCAGCATGCGCTTCTTTTGGGTTGTTTAAAAACTACAAAGTCCGCGGAGAGGCTTTCGATCATCTAGTAGATCTTTTACCATGAGTTTTTTATGAAATATCTTGACTACTTAAATGAATCTATCACACCTTATCACACGGTAGAGAATACCGCAAAAATGCTTTTAGAACAAGGGTTTCAAGAACTCTCTTTTCAAAGCAAATGGTCTTTAGAACCCTCTAAATCCTATTTCATCAAATGGGGCTATACCACTTTATTTGCTTTTAGAACCCCTAAGCAAGTCAATTCATCCATCTTCGCAAAGCTCGCCTTAGCTCACACGGATTTCCCAGCATTAAAAGTGGCGCCCAATGCTTGCCGCTTTGAATCGGGCATTCAGTTAGTCCATTCAGAAGTGTATGGATCACCCATTTATCATTCTTGGCTAGATCGAGATCTAGGTTGTGGCGGTGTTCTCGTTTTTGAAAAAGACAATCAAATTCAACATCGTTTGGTGCAGACTTCTCAAAAATTTAGAATTCCTGAGCTTTCAATCCACTTGCAACGAGGAGTTAATCAAGATGGTAGAAAGGTAGATGCTCAAAAAGGATTAGATGTTTTTTGGTCTTCTAGTGAAAAGGATTCTTTAGATTCTTGGATTAAACAGCAGTTAAGCCCAGAAGAAAAGCTGTTAGATTATGATTTACGCTTTTATGATGCGGAGCGAGCCTCTTTAGGAGGGATGAATGACGAATGGATTTATTCTGGACGTATCGATAATCTTGCCTCTTGCCATGCGGCTATAGAAGCATTGCTCTCAGCGAATTCGGCTCCAAATTACATTTCTGGATTTTGCCTTTTTAACCATGAAGAAATAGGGTCAGAAACAAAAGAGGGTGCTCAAAGTCTATTTTTGAAAATGACTTTGGATCAAATAATAAAAGCCTTAAATATTTCAGAATATTGTACACCTTCTTTTTTAGAAAAATCCTTCTTTGTTTCTATGGATATGGCTCATGCATTAAATCCCGTTTATCCAGAAAAACATGATCCTAAACATGCTCCCATTTTAGGTCAAGGTATTGTACTAAAACAAAATGCGCAGAAACGTTATGCTACGGATGTTTTCTCTTCAGCTGTTTTCAAGCAGATATGTTCTAAAGCAGGAGTTTCTTATCAAAATTTTATCAGCCGAAATGATTTGCCTTGCGGGAGTACAATAGGTCCATCGGTTTCAAGCACTCTAGGCGTGAGTACTGTGGATATTGGAGAGCCGATGCTTAGTATGCATAGTATTCGAGAAATGTCTTCTGTTCAAGATCATCAACAAATGATAAAGTTCTTGGCCTCTTTATTTAAAGATTATTAAGAAAGACAAAAAATGTCAATATAATAGAGTATTTTTATAGAACTGTTAAATCAGTTTCTTTAAGAATAGGTTATCATGTTTTCAAAAATTATGGGCAAAAAGAAAAGTGTTTAAAAGTACAGTTAAAAAAAGGTTGTGATAATCTTTCGTATAAGAGTATTATAGATGGAGTTTTAAAATGAGTTTTAGCCCTTTGATTTTTTAGGAGGAATGATGTTTCTTGCTTTCTTAATTATAAATACGGCATTATTACTTGCTGTTATTCTTCTATTATTTTTCAAATCGTCTGAAAAGGAAACTTTCTGGCGAGAGTTTCAGAAAACTTCCATGCAATTGACATCTGCTTTAGATCAAAGTTCGCGAGCCAACCGAGAAGAGCAAAATCGTTCTATTGAACGATTGACTTTTGAAATGAAAAATTCAATAGATAAAATGAGAGAAACGATGGAAGCGAGGTTTCAGAACATTCAAAAAGAGAATGGAGAAAAGCTTGAACAAATGCGGCTAACGGTAGATGAAAAACTACACAATACATTGGAAACGCGATTAGGGGAATCCTTTAAGGTCGTAAGTGAGCGTTTAGAACAAGTCCAAAAGGGTTTAGTGGAGATGCAAACGCTTGCTTCAGGCGTGGGGGATCTCAAACGAGTTTTATCAAATGTTAAAGTAAAGGGTGTTTTAGGAGAATATCAATTAGCTTCTATTTTAGAACAAATACTAACTCCCGCACAATATGCCCAAAATGTGAAGACCAAAAAGGGAAGCGCAAACATCGTTGAATTTGCAATTAAAATTCCGAGCAAAAGTGATTCCATGACGGAGATATGGCTTCCTATTGATGCCAAATTCCCGTCAGAAGATTACGAACGATTAATGAGTGCTTATGATCTTGCCGATGTTAGTGCTATTGAAGAACATAAGAAAAAGCTCGAAACTAAAATCAAAGTCTTTGCAAAGGATATTAAAGAAAAATATATCGATCCTCCTCAGACGACTGATTTTGCCATTCTGTTTTTGCCTTTTGAAGGCCTTTATGCTGAGGTGCTTCGTATTCCTGGCTTATTTGAACAAATACAACGAGATTATAAAATCACTATAGCAGGCCCAACAACAATCACTGCTTTTTTATCTAGCTTACAAATGGGATTTAGAAGTCTTGCCGTAGAAAAACGCACAAGTGAAATCTGGGAATTGTTGGGAGCGGTGCGAACGGAGTTTAGTAAATTTGGCGTAGCGCTTACAAATGCGAAAAATAAATTGGATTTGGCTAGTAAAGAAATTGATAATGCTGGTGTTCGCTCCAGAGCGATTGAACGTCAATTAAAAAATGTTCAAACATTACCAGAAACAAAAGCAAAAATGATTTTAGGTGAAGAATCGACAATGGCTCTCGATTGATTAATTCAGAACAAGCTACTCATGGTCGAAACATTTGTATGTATTCAACAGGGTTAAAAACAATTTTGACGATTATATTAATTTGAACTCATTTTGAATTAATTTACACAAAATATAGATTGCAATATTGTAACGATAGAGAGGTCATTCTTACATACTTTACGGAGATAAAGAAAAAAAAAGAGAATGATTTATAGGATTTTACCTAAAAGAAAAAAAATATGCATGCATATATAGTGGTGGATTCGTAAGAATTATCTCAAAAAGTGTTTTTTGCTGATCATAAGGGAGATATATAACGCATTATTTATATATAAGGATTTTTGTATTCCTATATATATGTATAAGGAAAAGGCTTAAAAACGATTAAAAGGGGGGCATGTTTGTTAATATCTTGTTTTTAAGATGTTATTTATAGTTGAAAAGTAGTTGAATTAGGTGTATTGGTTAAAAAAAGAGAAAAAAAAGAAAAAAAGTTAAAAAAAGGCCTTGCAAAGGATAAATAGAATTC
>LIUM01000043.1 GCA_001462345.1 Fibrobacteria bacterium AD312
TATAGCTAAATTATGAACAGAAACTATCACTTCAAGTGTCCATCACTTGGGGGCATCTCAGTATATGTAATGATTTATTATTTATTAAATCGTTTTTAATGAATCAAAATTTATTTTAATCGTATTATTTAAAGCAAATAAATTGAATAAATATTTTCAAAATAAAAACCAATAACGCCCCTACTTCTCTAAACAGGCGATATTTGGATCTTATAAAAAACGATATCGATTTTATTCGATATCGCCAAAAAGAGCTTAAAAAACGTTTATTTCTATTCTTATTAAGGAGTTTTTGAAATTTCTAAAGCCATTTTTTTAATGCTAGTGAAATCCCATTTACCACTTCCTAATTTTGGAATAGCAGGTACTTGATACACTTTTCCAGGAATCATCAACGGCGGAATTCCTGATTTACGAAGAGCCATAGAAACTGTATGAGCATCTTTTTCTCCAACATACAGTAAAACAATACGTTCCCCTTTCACTTCATCTGGTATTGAAGTCGAAACAAATTCGCAACCATCCAGAATTTTAGTATCACTCACACGAAGATCGACTGCCCCAAGACTTACCATTTCTCCACCTAGTTTGGCAAAACGGCTGTAGCGATCCACAATAGTTAAGAAGCCATCTTGATCCACAAAGGCTTTGTCTCCCGTGCGATACCAACGTTTCCCATCAAGTACAATTACAGCTTCGTCTGTTTTTTCGGGCTCTTTATAATACCCTTTCATCACTTGAGGGCCACCAATCAAAGCCATGCCTTCTTCACCGACAGGAAGATCTTTATTCGTGATTGGATCGACAATTCGAAGTCTTGTACCAGGCATAGGCATACCGACACTACCCATCTCGTGACATTTTTCCATACTTAAGAAGTCATCTAACAAAATATTGGCGGCATTCATTGTAGCCACTGGTGTGGTTTCAGTACAGCCATAAGCTTCATACACTTCTTTACCAAATTTTAGCCTAAATGCTTCTCTAAGTTCTGGACGCATTTTTTCAGCACCAGCAAGCACAAGTCTCATGTAATCTAAACACATGGGATGGACCCAACGGTTCACCGTAAATGCCCTTAAAAAAGTTGGTGTACCCATTAATATGGTTGCTTTAAATTCTGCGCAAACACGTGCCATCGTTTTAATATCGGTTGGATCTGGGCATGGAATTGAAGGAACACCATTCACTAAACTCAGTAAAATATTAGCGGTTAAACCAAAAGAATGAAATAAAGGTAATTCTGAAAGAACCACATCTGTGGGGCGTAATCTGACTACGGCATCCGTTTGTAAAATGTTACAGATGAAATTTTTATGCGTCAACATGATTCCCTTAGGAACACCTTCTGACCCAGAACTAAATAAAATCGACGCCGTATCGGATAATGATGTTTTCTTGAAAAAGATTTTTTCAATTAAAAATGATGGTAAGAGCGTCGCTATCAATTGATAATAGCCCCAAGTCAATAAAGATTTTGAAGTAAAAAAATCATCCACAAAAATCAACTTGCAATCTTTCTTTATATTATTGAAAAGAGGATTTTTCTGGTATAATTTTTCAAAGAAATGACGTGAAGTAAAGACCGTTTTTACTTCTGTCTTTTGAATACAACTCATGATAACATCAGGAGAAGCACTGTAATTTAAATTCACGCTTGTTTTAGCACGAGAAATAAGAGCGATAAAGGAAGCAAAACCCTCTGGACAAGGAGGGAACATTAGCCCAACATTTTTTTCTGAACGAGTGACTTTCTTAATTAGACGAGTTAAGACTAATATTTTTCGTACAAACTCATATCCAGAAAGGTGTTCACCTGTGAAATTGTAAATAGCCACCTTAAATCGAACTCGTGATTTCATGGCTCGAACAACAAGTGGAGCAATTCTTTTATAATAAGTGGCACTTTGTTCCCAAACGTCTATAGATAAATCCCGTAAAGCTTCTCTAATGTCATCTTCTTTAGTATTAGAAGGTAAAGGCTTTGCAAACCCTACTGAGATAAACCGAGCCTCTTTATTTGGGAACATGACGCAATCAGAAACATGGCTATAAGGAGAGCCCCACACGCCATAAATATAAAAAGGCACAATTGGAACATTCAAATCACGAAGAGCTTCTGTATAATCAATAGAAAAACGGCTTATAAAAGGGGTCTTGGAGACTTCGCCTTCTGGGAAAATGACAACGGCTTTACCATCTAATAAAGCTTGTTTAATTTTTTCCATGGATGGTTTAGTGTCTCTTCGATCAATAAAAATCATCCCAAGTTGTTTTCTAATCAGACGTGAATACCATCGTTCATAACGGCTTCGATTACTTGCAATAACAACAGGTCTTGGAGAAGCCATTTGTAACACAGCCCAATCAATAAAACTATAATGCGAGCCTACGAGTAACACTGGCCCAGTTTCTGGAATATTTTCTATGCCAATGGATTTTAGACGATAGCGAAAAAAGAAGAATAAACGAAGAAACGCTCTCAAAAGGGTTTGAGGTGTTTTAATTAGTGACAATGTAAACCCAATAAAAGCAATAATGGCAAGTGGAATAAAAAAGACTTCCATCGAAACGGAAATATAAGCCATAGCCAATAACTGAAGAGTAAGGAATGTAAATAAGAAAAGCATCTGCATCATGTTGGCGACAGCAATAATACGACCTGCTGTATCGGGCCTTGTATTATGTTGTAATAGAGCTTTCATGAGAGTAAAAAAGATACCTGCACAAAAACCAACCGCTCCATAGACAAGAGCTTGAATCAATTCATTTGAGATAAAGGCAGATAAGAACATCATCACGGCAGCACCTAATGCCGACGTAGGAATAAGACCTGTTTCAATAAAATTTCTAGACGCTCTAGCTGCTGCAAAAAAACCAAAAACTAAACCAACAGCGGAAAAGAACAAGGTATTGCGTAAAACGCTAACAATATGCATCCCTGAGATGTCTTGTGATAATAGAATAAAGATTTGAGCTATTCCCCAGAAAACAGCAAGCCCAATGATGCAAAGCCTGAGAAGCGGATTAGACCACGTTGATGAGATGGTCCTTCTTGTAGACCTAAGCTTCATGTACTTCGAAAGAGGTGTTACTTCTGGAATTTTAAAAGCCGCAAGTGTCGCAATCACTCCTATAATTACAAAAAGCCAAGGTAATAAATCGTATTTAAAAATGGATGTTTCTTCTGGAGAAAACCCAATGGTGACAAAAGAGACAACCACAACGCCTAAAATCGAAATAGAAGATTGATAGGCATTAGATAAAGTTAATCGCTTTACCCCAAATAATTCTTTTTGAATGCCTAATTTTGCAGGGCTTTCTATAGCAAGAAATATCGAAAACAATAAAATAAGGCCGTAAGAAACCCAACCAAAACCTAAAGTAAAACAAGTCGCAATCAAAACTAACGTAATAGTCATAAATAGCGCAGAAAACGCCATGACCTTGTTTTTGGGGTATCGATTTGTGAAATAGCTCGCTGGAGCAAGCATAAAAATATAAGGCAATAATAAAAGCATCTGTAATAAAGCGCTTCTCCATAAAAAAGGAACGCCTGAATACGAAAAAGAGAGCCATCTTTGAAAAAAGATAAATAAGCCCATTTGCACAAAGGAAATACAGAAAACCGAAATAAAATAAGGTACCGCGTTTTTAACTATCAAAGTCTTCACCTCGAACGATTACATTTGGATCTCGAAAATAGAAAACTAAATTCATAAAATAATGACAGAGCTCTCTTTTTTTGAATCTAGGTTCATTGAAGAAATATTCATCAAAACCATATCATTCTCAAGCCTTTTGGGGGAGTAGCCCCTAAAATTTATTTTCCTTTATTCTATATTTGTTAAAAATTTTCCTCTTTTAAGGACTTTTATTGTATGAAACGGACACATAGTTGTGGTGCTTTACGCCTAGAAGATGTTGGCAAAACAGTTTCTCTCGCTGGTTGGGTAGATCGCCGTCGTGATTTAGGCGGGGTTATTTTTGTGGATTTACGTGATAAATATGGAAAAACACAAGTGGTTTTTGATCCTGAAAGGAATCAAGAAGTTCATCAGATAGCAGATCAATTAAGAAATGAATATGTCATTACTGTGACTGGAGTTGTTCAAAAACGTCCCGAAGGCATGGAAAACGATAAGCTCAGCACTGGTAAAATTGACGTTAAAATTGATAAAATCGAAATTTTAAATACCGCTGAAACATCTCCCCTAGCCATTAACGATCCTAAAGAAGAATCTAGAGAAAATGACGATTTGCGTTTACGCTATCGCTACCTAGACTTAAGACGTCCATGGATTCAAAAGAATTTGATCTTAAAAAGTCGCTTCTTAAAAGAAGTTCATAATTTCTTCCATGAAAATGGCTTTGAAGATATTGAAACGCCAGTCCTTTGTAAAAGTACTCCAGAAGGTGCTCGTGATTATTTAGTGCCATCTCGAGTCAATCCAGGAAGGTTCTATGCTTTGCCACAGAGCCCACAGCAATACAAACAATTACTAATGATTGCGGGCATGGATCGTTACTATCAAATCGCCAAATGCTTCCGTGATGAAGATCTTAGAGCTGACCGCCAACCTGAGTTTACTCAAATTGATGTGGAAATGTCTTTTGTGGATCAAAATGATGTGATGGAGTTATTCGATCGATTTGTTACTGAAGTCATGGGAAAAGTATGGGATTTCACTCCCCCATCCCCTATTCGCCGTATGACTTACGCCGAAGCAATGCTTAAATATGGTTCTGATAAACCAGATCTACGTTTTGATTTAGAAATTAAAGACGTGACAGAACTAGCTGGTAATACTGGTTTTGGCGTGTTCAATTCCGTGATGAAAGCCGGTGGAAAGATCCGTGGGCTTGCCGCTAAGGGTTGTGTTGATTTTACTCGTAAACAAATTGATGATTTGACTGCCCACGTGGCTCGTTATGGCGCTAAAGGCCTTGTTTGGATGCGCGTTAAAGAAAACGATGAAGTGGAAACTCAAGTTGGAAAGTTCTTTACAGTGGATCAACTCAATGCTCTTCGCGATGCTGTTGGCGCTAGCGCTTCTGACATGATGTTCTTTATTGCTGGATCAGAAAAAGTCGCCGCTACAGCGATGGGTCAATTACGTCTTGAAATTGCACGAATCAAGGGTTTAATGAACCCAAGCGTTCGTGAATTTGTATGGATTACTGAATTCCCTATGTTTGAATATAGCGAAACAGAAGGGCGCTACATGAGTATGCATCATCCATTCACAAGCCCAATGCCAGAACATTTAGAAATGATGCTTTCTGGGAACTTAAAAGATTGCAATGCTCAAGCCTATGACCTTGTTCTTAATGGCGTTGAAATTGGCGGTGGATCCGTTCGTATTCATAAGCCAGACGTTCAAGAAAAGGTATTCCGCCTTCTCGGCTTAAACGAAGAACAAGTGAAAGAAAAATTTGGCTTCTTTGTCGATGCCTTTAAGTTTGGAGCTCCTCCACATGGTGGCCTTGCCTTTGGTTTAGATCGTGTAGTAGCTACTATGGAAGGGTTTGAATCGATTCGTGATTTTATCGCATTCCCTAAAAACACGAGTGCTTCTAGCCCAATGGATCAAAGCCCAAGCGAAGTCGATTTAACTCAACTTCAAGATATTCATATTTCTTTGAATTTGCCTAAAAAATAATACGCTTTAATTAATCCTATTCAGCGATGAATAGGATTATGTAAAAAAAGAGTCCTTCAAAAGGGCTCTTTTTTTATGTAGTGAATTCAATCTAGTATTAAAATAAAATCAGCTTCTTCTTCGGTTTGTATTACAACTAGTGAATCATTATTTATATTAGAGAAAAGTAAAATTGTATTAGTGGCGTGATTTAAGGAGAGATAAATCAAAAATGAAACAAATAAATTTTTTAAAAGTACTAATGTTTATGGCCATTATTCTTTGGCCGACAACAACACAAGCACAAACCTATTCAGGTGGAGATGGTAGTGCCGATTCTCCTTATGAAATTAAAACAACAGCAGATTTGCAGGCACTTGCAGACTCGGTAAAAACTACAACTGATTACTCAAAAGGGAAGTTTTTTAAACTCACTGCTGATATTGATCTTAAAAGTATATGTTACAAAGTAAATGGAACTTCAGAGAACGATAAAAGTTGGACACCAATAGGAAATTCCCTAAAACCATTTCAAGGCTCTTTTGATGGAGATGGACATACTATCAGCAATCTTTATATCAATCCTAACTTCTATCTATCATCATCTAATTATCAAGGTTTGTTTGGATGTATTGGTGAAAACGGAACCATAAAGAATCTCAACTTAGTAAACAGCATCGTAAGTGGAAGAAGTTATGTAGGTAGCGTTGCAGGGAATAATTACGGCATCATTTCATATTGTACCAATAGTGGCAGCGTAAAAGGACATGGTCTTGTAGGAGGCGTGGCAGGAGATAATAGCGGCACCATTTTAAACTGCACAAACAGTGGCAGTGTAATTGCTAGTGGAGACGTAGGTGGTATTGCAGGAGGAAATAATGACACCATATCATACTGCACCAATAGTGGCGAAGTAAGAGGAGATTATCGTGTAGGTGGCGTTGCAGGTGAAAATTACGGCATCATATCATACTGCATCAATAATAGCAACATAAGCGGAAAAAATTATTCAGCTAACGTTGCAGGTGGTATTGTAGGAGATAATGAAAAAGGTACTGTTTCATACAGCACCAACAATGGCAAAGTAAGCGGAGACGAAAAAATAGGTGGTGTGGTTGGAAATAATTATTATAATAGCACTATTTTGAATTGTACAAACAATGGAAGTATAAAGGGATTTACAAGTGTAGGTGGCGTTGCTGGACAAAATGAAGAACTTACTACCATATCATACAGCACCAACAATGGCAACATAAGCGGAACTTATCATGTAGGTGGCGTGGCTGGCTTTAATACTAATAATTGCGACATTTCATACAGCATCAACAGTGGCAACGTAAGTGGATACGATAAAACAGGTGGTGTAGTTGGAGCAAATCATTATTTAAGCGCCATTTCCAACTGCATCAATACTGGTACCATAAGTGGAGGAAGTTATGTAGGTGGTGTTGCTGGATATAATACTTCTAGCCCCTTTTCATACAATACCAATAGTGGCAGCGTAAACGGAACTGGATATCATATAGGTGGTGTAGTTGGATATAATGCTGAGACCATATCATACTGCACTAACAGTGGCAGCGTAAGTGGAGACCAAGATGCAGGTAACGTTGCTGGAGATAATATTGGTACCATTTCATATAGCTACTATGACAAACAGATGTGTACTTTGCAACAGGCTGTAGGTAATGATGATACTCTGTTGAATGATGCGGCTAAACTCACCTCTGAAATGACTGGCATTGAATTAAAAACTAGCGAGACTGGCGATGGCTTTACTAAAGAACACTGGGTATTTACCGAAGGGCTTTACCCAATCCCAAAAGGCTTAGAAAACTCCGATGCAGCCATTGTAGCTGCTACTCCTATTTTCTTGTCAAATGAAGAAAACTACAGTTCTGTAACAACCGATTTTAAGGTTTCAACAGATAATGATGTAGTTTGGACTGCAGAACCTCAAACAAGTGTTACAATAAAAAACGATGGCAGTTTTAAATTAATAAAGCAGGGTGAAGTAACTCTTTATGCTGAAAAAAATGGTGTTATTTATAAATCAGTAATACTAAATCCTATTAAAACTAACGGTTTCGAAATTGTAAAGCAAAACTTTGTTGTACCTTATCTAAGATCAACTACAGAAGGAATTCAAATTGATTTTGGAAGCAAACCTCAAACACTTATTATTTATTCTCAAGATGGAAAACAAAAATTCAAACAAACTAGTATAGGCAAAACCTATATAGATTTAAGCTCGTTTGGAACAGGTAATTACATTGTCAGAGTCAATAATCAAGTCTATAGAATGGTAAAAAAATAGAGAAACGTTTTTAAGTTTTGAATAAGAAGAGGTGTTATCAAAAAAGAATGATAACGCCTCTTTTTTCGTTAATTCAAACCACTAATGCGATTCTAGTAGGAAAAAAAATTCGAATCCATCCATCTCAAACCCGTTTTTTCATGCAAAGTCAATCGTTTATTTGATAAAAAACAAATACCACCGATTTAAATGAAAAAAACAATTCAATAAACATAACGAATAATATTAAAATAGAAGACGGAAAGTGCTTGTATTTTCGAACGTCTCTTGTGTGGCACACAACGGAGTGAGAAAACAAAACACTTTACGTCAACCACATCGTTAATAAGATTAATCGTGAAAAACTATTTCAATCAAAAATGTTTATTTAGATTTAATCGTAATGAAAAAACAAATCACCGTCTTGGGTTGTAATTATTCATAAAAACCATGGCCAGTGCTACGCACAACATAATCACACTTCCGACAATCACCTGCTGTTTATGGTCATACTCTCTTTTGATATAGCTTGGGTTTTCATCATTCATTTGCTGTAATGTGAGTGAATCCTTTTTTAAGGAATCTTTGCCATAGACTGCTTCAATCTCTTCTTGTGTCATGTTTAGAGTACTGATGTAACTAGAATCATAAGCATCTAAAACTTGAGCCCTTGATTCTACAGGGGTAGAAATCAAGAAAAAAAGTGTAAGAAAAAGAGTGAAGACTAGATTTTTCACAAAATCCTACTTACTGAGCAGCCATTTTATCTAGGATTTGGTTGACTAAGCCTGGATTTGCTTTTCCGCCTGATTTTTTCATGACTTGGCCGACAAAGAAACCCTTTAAGGCCACCTTCCCTGCTTTGAATTCATCAAACTGGCCTTGATTTGCTTGAACGACTTCTGAAACAATGGATTCAATGGCACTAATATCGGTAATTTGCACTAGGCCCTTTTCTTTAACAATCACATCTGGTGCTTTACCTGTAGCAAACATGTCAGCAAATACTTGTTTTGCAATTTTTCCGCTAATGGTATTATCTTCAATGAGATTGACAAGAGCAGCCAAGTGCTCTGGCATAATTTTTACATCGCTAAGACCATTTTCAAGATCTTTTACTTCACGCAACAATTCTGAGATCACCCAGTTGGCTAGAATTTTTGGATTCTTACATTGTTTTGCAGCGGTATCAAACCAAACACTAACATCTCGTTCCATAGTGAGCACTTGAGCATCATAAGCGGTAATTTGATAATCATTGACAAAGCGTTCCCGACGTGCATCTGGCAATTCTGGTAATGAATTTTTGATGGATTCTACAAACTTTGGATCTGTGACTAAACGAACCATGTCTGGTTCTGGGAAGTATTTATAGTCGTGCGCATCTTCTTTGGAACGAATCACAATCGTCTTATTGTTATTTACATCAAAACGTTTGGTGCATTGTTCTACTTCTTTGTTAGCATCAAGAGTGAGCGTTTGTAGTAAAATTTCTGCTTCTAATGCTTTTTCTAAGTTGGTAAAGCTATTTAAGTTTTTAATCTCTGCTCGAGTTCCAAAAGGAGCGTCTTCACTTTCACGAAGAGAAATATTACCATCGCAGCGCATATTTCCGTTTTCCATATTGGCATTAGAAACTTCGGTATATTCTAAAATTTGCTTGATTTTTTGTAAAACGAGCACCGCTTCTTGAGGGCTACGGATATCAGGCTCTGTCACGATTTCACAGAGAGGGGTTCCACAGCGGTTGGCATCAAAATGGCTACCTTCTGGTGATAAGTCATGCACTAATTTACCAGCATCTTCTTCCATGTGAATACGAGTGATACCCACGCGCTTGACTGAACCATCATCCAAAGTCACTTCCAACCAACCGTTTTTACAGATCGGATGATCATAAACAGGTAAACCACCCGTTTGAGTGATTTGATAGCCCTTAGGTAAATCAGGATAAAAATAATTTTTACGAGTCCACATCGCATTTAAGTCAATTTCACAATTTAAGGCAAGACCTAATCGAATCGCATATTCCACCGCTTTTTTATTTGGAACAGGCATAGCACCTGGCATTCCTAAACAAACAGGGCAAACATGTTTATTGGGAGTGGTGTTTACTTCGACTTCACAGGAACAGAACATTTTGGTTCTTGTTGCTAATTGACAATGAATTTCTAAACCAATCACTGGATAATACTTAGACATGCATAACTCCGTAAATTACTTGCAAAATATATTAAAAAAGAATCTAGTTTTAGAGCAACTATTCATTCAAAAGCTATTTTTCTACAATGCAATACATTATTTATCTCTTATTTGCTTTATCAGGAGTGGCTGGCCTTATCTATGAAGGCTCATGGGCTCGTTACCTAAAATTATTTCTTGGTCACGCAAGCTATGGACAAGTCTTAACTCTCTGCATTTATATGGGAGGGCTTGCCATTGGAAGCTTTGTCGCTGGAAAATTTGTTTCTAACATCAAACGCCCTCTACGCGCGTATGCGATTACAGAGCTATTTATTGGTTTAGGTGGCATCTTCTACCACCCTGTTTATCTTCTTTTAACGAATTTCTTTTACGACTCCACTTGGTCGATGTCTCTTTCTGTTTCAGGGGCCGAAACCGTCAAAGTAATCCTAGCAATTATAAGCACATTGCCTGTAGCCATTGGTCTTGGCATGACTTTCCCTTTTATTGCCGCTGGTTTAATCCGTCGAGATAAAGATTCTGGAGAATTATCCCTACCAAAACTTTATTTTACGAATAGTCTTGGTGCCGCTATAGGCATTTTAGTCGCTAGCTATATATTAATTCCCTCCTTTGGAAATCAGTCTACCTTAAATATTGCCGCCACGATTAATTTCTTTTTAGCTATGGCGTTCTGGATGATTGATGCAGATGTCTTTGGTTTAGACAATAAGCAGAAAAAGAAGCGTGCTATTAAAACAGAAAACATTTCTTTTGAAACACCTCATTTACCGATGCCGCCAAAGAATATATGGTTTTGGATTGCAGCTATTACAGGGCTAACGTCTTTTGTCTATGAAGTGATTTGGATTCGTCTATTAAGCCTATTAATGGGTTCTTCGAGCCATAGTTTTGACCAGATGCTCTCTGCTTTTATTTTTGGACTTGCGATAGGTAGTGCTGTCAGTGGTAAGCTTATTAAAAGAGATAGCCTTGTAGTACTTTCCCTCGCTCAAATTTTTATGGGCTTTTTCGCCTTATGCACACTCTATTTTCACGAGCCCTTCTGGATGCTCATGAATGAATCAAATCAGATTTTCAATCAAACGAGTGCTGGTTATACTTTTTGGAGCATATTCAAATATTTAATTTCTGTGTTCTGGATGGTTCCAACCAGTTTCTTTGCAGGGATGACTCTTCCACTTATTACGGTTATTTTAAACCGCATATTCAAATCAGAAAGCCCCATAGGCAAAGTTTATGGATTTAATACAATTGGTTCTATTTTTGGTTCTGTATTAGCAGGGCTTGTACTGATTCCAATATTACAACTTAAATGGACTTTAGCCTCTGCCGCCTTAATCGACATGGTCATTGGCGTTATTCTACTTGTTCTTTACAGAAAAAAATACAGATACCAGCCTCTATTTTATGTTGTCCTTATTTTGATGGTATTCCCATTACTCTTTATGAATTTTAAGCCACATGTAATCACTTCTGGGATTTTTAGAGTCTATAAAAGCCTTGAAGCTGATGATTCTGTGATTGTTAGAAATGGAAAAACGGCGACTATTAGTTTCCATGAATCCGAAGTTCATTGGTACATTAAAACAAATGGAAAAGCCGATGCCAGCATGAGCAAAGACCGTGAATCACCAATTAATAGTGATGAACTCACTCAAGCGGCAACAGCCTTTATTCCAATGGCCATGAGAAATGAACCTTACGATGCGGCGATGGTTGGTTTTGGAAGTGGCATGGGCGCTCATTATTTGTTATCAGACCCTTTGCTAAAAAAACTCGATTGCGTTGAAATTGAAGAAGAAATGATGAACCTCGCCAAAGGCTTTATGCCCTATAACGAAAGGGGTTATAATGACCCTCGAATCAATATTTTCATTGATGATGCAAGAACTTTCTTCCATACCCATAAACAAAAATATGATGTAATCATCAGTGTGCCTTCTAACCCTTGGGTCAGTGGCGTCTCTAGTTTATTTAGCCATGAATTTTATACTCAGATGAAGCGCTACTTAAAACCTGGTGCTCAATGGGTGCAATGGATTCAAACTTATGAGTTTAATGATATGCTCTTTTTGAATATCTTAAAAGCGTTAGACCAATCATTTAAATACGTTAGTTTGTATCAAACCCCAGAAGAACCTGATGTTATTATTATTGCTAGCGACTCCCCTGTACAGCAACAGTACATTAAGCGTTTTGAATCTGACTCTATTTTGTTAAAAGAATTTGAGCGAATCAAGCGCCCATGGTATTTCTTTGGAGAACAAAACTTCTTATTTACCACAAAGATGATTTCCCCTTTATTAAAAGGCATTGCCCCTAATAGTGAGTTTATTCCTATTGTGGATAATAAAGCGGAAGAAGCTCGCTTTACCCATTCAGAAGCAAAAATCACTAAAGCCTTTGACTCTTGCGAAGTATGTTGGCCAGATGTTTTAGATTCAAATGACTTCGCTGCACGTAGAGCATTTAAGAACTTTACTATATCCAAAGAGCCTAAGAATAATTATTTGAAAACAAGTCTTATGGCTCACTTAAATGACACCGCTTTTGTGGAATACGCAAAAAAAGAACCTTATAATAAAGAATGGTTAACGTTCTATGATGAGTACAACGAATACATTTTTTCTGTTCCTCTCGAAGAACGTGACTCATGTGAATTATATCAGAAAGTAAGGGACTTGATTTATACTGATTCTATGCCAGAGGCACAAACCCTTCAATTTAAGATGATGGAAAGTTTAAGGCTCAAGAAATATACGGAAGCGGCAGAGAACTTAAACGCTTTTGTTGAAAAATATGAAATCAAAGATATGAATGAATTCTTCTTAAGAAATAGCGCCCTAATTAGCATTCTCGCCAAAGAATACAAACTCCTTGATTATATCTATAAAGAAGCTATTCGTTATCACGATAATTTCTCTGTTCCTGAAAAAGTATTAATCGAACTAAAAACCAAACAGAAATAAAAATTCATTTTAAAAACACAAAGCCATTCCTTTATTGAGGGATGGTTTTTTTTTAAGGAAAATATTTTCTTAAAGTGAACCCCGAAAGATAGCCACCTATTTCGGGATTATATTTTTAGAAAATGACGGAAAGATTCTATAAAGACTTGATTTCTTCTTTGGAAAGACCTGATGCTTTTTCAATCGCACCTATCTGGAAACCTTGTTCTTTAAGTGATTTTGCCATCTCACGTTTAGCATTTAAGGCACCTTGCTCGATACCTTGCTCGATACTCTTTTCAATACCTTCTTTGTAGCTATCATCAAGCCGACATTCGATTTCTGCTTCTGTAATCATGTCGGTGACCACCTTTGTTATCAAGTTTGATGATTCCGCACGAATGCGGAGCTTTTCGTAAGCCTCTTCAAAAATGGTATCTTTGAACTCTGGCTTTATTTGCTCTTCTGGCATGTTTTTCAATAAATATAGCCAACATTCTTCTGCTGTTTTGAGTTCTTTAAACGTTTTCTCAAATTTGGGAAGCTCTATGAAAATATAATTTATTTTATCATTCACAGGCAATGCGGAACTATTTCCAATATCACTCTTACGATACAACCCCCATTCTTCTCGGTAATTCACGCTTTCAGGTCGTTCGAATTTACAAATCCAAATAGAGATGACTTTTGGGATTTCATAACACCCGATCGCTCGATTTCTGGAAATATTAAGAATATTTTGATCCAGATCCATTTTCGTGCTAACGGTGAGCATCGCCGAATATAAAACGGCTCGATCTTCGAAATCGCTATGCCGTGAACGTTGCATTTCAATATCAAAAGTCTTCTCATCTTTTGTAAATGCTCGAACATCAAAACGCACCATTTTAGAATACAGAAGCCCAAAACCATAAGCCGGATCACGATATTCAATGTCAGTAATCGCTGTTTCGCCTTCAAGATGAAGAATCCCATTTAAGAAATGAATCAGAATCTTTTTATCAGAAAACAGTTCCTTAAAAGAAGAATCATAAGTAGGTTCTAAGAATGTTTTCCCGCGTAGAATCTCCGGAACTTGAAACGATTCTTGATTTTGAGAAACGTTAATATTTTGGTAAACATTTTCATTTTGTAAAGCATTATGATTTTGACTTGTGCTTGTTTTTTCGTGGCCATTTTCGCTTTGAATTGCATTTGTATTTTGATAAGAGCAACCATTTTCAAGTTCATTTATATTTTGGATTTTTCTTTTGAATTCATTGTCATAGTATTCCTTTCATTACGTTTATTGCCAATATTCTCGGCGAGAAGAACAAAACCAGTTTTTATTTTTCTGTTTAAACGTTTGAGAAAAAGATTAATACAGGTAAATTCATTTTTTTACAAAGTATACAAAAAAATGATCGCATTTTTGATGAATCATGATTACAAGCAAAGCAAAGTAATCCACAAAAATAACGCTTCATAGGGATGCTGTACACTGTCCGTTATTTTTGACTCTTCAATTATTAAAAAGTCGCTTTTTCAAACAATAAAGACATTCAAAACAATGCCTTTGTCAAGTAATTTTTCAAAAAGCACAACGGACGGGGCACACCGTTTAAGCAATAGAGTTTTTTTGATATTTTTTTCCAAACGCAGTTTGATTCCTGCAAACAAAAAAAGCCCTTTGAAAAATAAGGACTTTGTTATTTGTTAAAAATTAAACTTATTTTAGAGTAATACTAATGTACTACACAAAGGAAATGAATTAATTCGTTCCGTCACCGTCGTATTTTCCTGCCTTTTCAAGTTCACCACCCGTGAAATCGGCCCATGAATCATGAGGTTTATAGTCATTTCTTCTTGTTGTATTATAAGTGGTTTTATACTTATCGACTAGATATTGTGGGCATTCCACTTCTTCCCAATAATAACTAGGATTATCAGCAGCCATATACCAATCGGCATACCAAGTACATCCTCGAAGAAGATCTTCATGACCAGTAAACACTTGATTACAATATTTCAAAACACAATGTTGAAGATCAGCAAGAGAAGAACTATAATCCTTAGGTAATTCTTGTTGACATGTGGAAAGGAAGCCACCATATCGAACAAATTGAGTCATTGAAACACCTACTTGTGTAGAAAGTGCATCAAACATACCAACGCCACCGCCCGGCACCATCATATCAAATTGTCCTTTTTCGACATCTGTACCAATATTGGATGACATCACAATCATATGTTTCCCTTTCAAGGCCTGATGTGTTTCTTTTACCCTATCCCCTTCATGATGAAAAACCCCACCTCTTTCTCCTACTCCCCCATTAAACTGCAAGTGGAAACATTGACCACAAGCTGTTACACCAGGAGCAGATGCCACAAAGCCATAAGACAAAGTATCATTAACTTGAATAGGAGCCATATCCATGCAAGTAAAAGCACCATCAGCTGTACTTGCAATACCTTCACCTCCATCACTTGCGTTACAACTATTACCTACCACCTTCCATCCTATCCAATAATCATTTGTGAGGGAAGCAGGGTCAATCGTAAATACAGGGATTTCAACTCCTTTGATGTTACAAGTACGAGCCACTCTACCAGCAGCTTCATAAGCGGCTTGCGATGTAGTGTCTGTTGCGCTGATCTGAGAACAATGGGCACGACAAGCATCCCAATAACGAGAACTCCAGCCTTCTCCAGACCCCTGAGTAGAAAGTAATGGATTTAATGAAGGCACAGGATAAGCCTCAATTGGATCACCTGGTGTTGGATTACTGCTTGAGCTAGAAACAATAGGATCTGTTGAAGAAGACGATTGTAAAGGATCAACTATTCCTGAAGATAAACCAGGGTCAACAATTCCTGAAGATAATCCTGGATCGACAATTGCAGAAGAAAGCCCTGGGTCAATAATTCCAGAAGAAAGCCCTGGATCAACGATTCCAGAAGAAAGCCCAGGATCAACGATTCCAGAAGATAAAAATGGATTATCTATATAAGAACTTGAAAGATTAGGGGTTTCAGTACCTACCCCTTTGTCATCACCGCCGCAACCCCATAATAGAAGTAAGGAGCTACATAATAATAGAGTTCTCGAAATGGATAAATTCATGTAAACCTCATTTTATTTCTAAAAAAAGCCTCTAAAAATCGAAAATTGGTTAAATCTGGTGTTATCTAACACGCTTAGCAAGCCAATCTTCCAAATCTTCAATTGCCACTAGTTCTTGTTGCATGGTATCGCGATCGCGAATAGTGACTTTTCCTTTTTTAGACAAATCAACATCATCACCTTCTCCAATAGTATCAAAATCAACAGTGATACAGTATGGAGTACCTAATTCATCTTGTCTGCGGTAACGCTTTCCAATGGACTGGGTTTCGTCATATTCCACATTAAAGCGGCTGATTAAGTTCTGGAAAATAGATTCAGCGACTTCTTTGACCTTCCCTTTTTTGACTAAAGGAAGTACAGCGGCTTTTACAGGAGCCACGGATGGATGAAAATGGAGAACGACGCGTTCTTCGCCATCACTCAATTTTTCTACATCATAAGCATCGCAGAGTAATACGAGTAATAAACGATCAACACCCAAAGAAGGTTCTACCACATAAGGAATGTAACGTTTATTAGCGATAGGATCAAAATATTCTTGTTTAACTTTCGATTCTTTTTGATGTTGAGTTAAATCAAAATCCGTGCGACTCGCAATGCCCCAAAGTTCACCCCAACCAAATGGAAATTCATACTCTACATCAGAGGTTCCATTGGAATAATGAGATAATTCTTCTGGTGCATGTTCACGCATACGAAGCTTTTTAGAAGTAATCCCTAAATCTTGCAAAAGCCAGTTCATGCAGAATTTTTTCCAATACCCATACCACTCGACTTCTGTGCCTGGTTCGCAGAAGAATTCAAGCTCCATTTGTTCAAATTCGCGCGTACGGAAGATAAAGTTACCCGGTGTAATTTCATTACGGAATGATTTACCAATTTGACCTACGCCAAATGGCATTTTAGGGCGTACATTATCAATAATGTTTCTAAAATTGATGAAAATACCTTGTGCCGTTTCTGGACGCAAATAAACCTTGTTTCCAGCACCTTCCACAACACCAATTTCTGTTTGGAACATTAAATTGAAAGCTCTAGGTTCAGTAAAATCTTTTTTTCCGCAACTTGGGCATTCGATTTGATTTTCAACAATCATAGCCGCAATATCTTGAAAATTCTTACCTACAGTGCAACCTTCACCGAGTTTTTCTTCAAGTAAATGGTCGGCACGGAATCTTTCATGACAAGCCTTACAGTCAATTAAAGGATCGGAAAAATTGCCAACGTGGCCAGAAGCTTGCCAAACTTTTGGATTTAACAAGATGGAACTATCTAGACCAAGAACGTCTGGACGACTCGCTACAAACTTTCTCCACCAAAGATCTTTGATGTTTCTTTTTAATTCTGAGCCGTATGGACCATAATCCCATGTATTGGCAAGGCCATCATAAATTTCTGACCCTGGGAAAATAAATCCTCGACGTTTACACAAAGAAACTAAATCTTTTAGGGCATCTTGTACTTTTTTGGCCATTTTGAATCCTTTTAATAAAAATCAGCAAAAATTATAGTTCAAATATAGCAAATAACCTATAAAGGTTTAGTCCTTTTTCATTTTTTGATTATCTTTAAGAAACCCTGAAAATGGATTGACGAAATCAAGCAAATCAAATGCAGAAACATAAAATAAGCTTACAACAAAACACTGCATTTAACGCCAAAAATACAAGTGATTCGAATCAATTCATTGAAAATAAATTTTAACGGAACAGATAACTCGTTTAGATTTATTTTGATTAGAACTTTTTTATTAAACCTTTTTTATTAAACCTGTTTATGTATAAAACGATTCTTATATTTATTACGCTTCTTTTTTCTTCTTTATTTGCTAATTCTACTCCAAATCCAGTAGATTCTGTTTTAACAAAAAAGTCTGTATCAACGAACGATTCCGTTTCTATTCAAAATTCTATTTCGACAAAAAAGTCTGTTTTGACAAAAGATTCTGCATCTACAAAAGATTCTGTGTCTTCCACTCTCTCGACTTCTAACGACTCCACGCTCACTTTTGTTGGTGTTGGCGATATTATGATGGGCTTAAACTACCCTGACGAAAGCCCTGTTTTACCTCCCGAAGATGGAGCCCTGATTTTTGCCGACGTGAAATCCATTTTACAAGATGCCACTCTAACTATTGGAAACTTAGAAGGAGTACTTCTCGATCTTGGTGGTACTCCCAAACGTTGCAGCAACCCAAAACTCTGTTACGCTTTTCGGATGCCAGAACGTTATGTGAATCATTTAGTCGATGCTGGTTTTGATCTTTTAAGTGTCGCCAATAATCATTCAGGCGAC
The DNA here is from genome assembly GCA_001462345.1 of Fibrobacteria bacterium AD312. GTDB lineage: Bacteria > Fibrobacterota > Fibrobacteria > Fibrobacterales > Fibrobacteraceae > Fibro-01. Next base: position 18,496 of record LIUM01000043.1, read on the forward strand.
TTTGGCCCCACTGGACGGGAAACAAGCCAAGAAGTTCTGAAAAAAGCAGGGCTTGGATTTGCTGGTTTTGAAGGAATGTCCGAAAAATATTATTTGGAAAAAGATGGTATTCGTTACGGTTTTACGGCTTTTTCTGTAAATAAAGGCACTTTACGCGTTACAGACGCAGCCAAAGCGAAACAGGTTATTTCTGATCTTAGAGATAGTAGTGACATTGTAATTGTAAGTATGCATATTGGAGCGGAAGGCAAAAAATTCAATCGGATCACACGGAAAACGGAACATTTTGTTGGTGAAAACCGAGGTAATCCTTACGCTTTTGCTCGCCTAGCAATTGATGCTGGAGCCGATATTGTCTTTGGTCACGGCCCTCATGTCGCCCGCGCCATTGACTTATATAAAGGGAAATTTATTGCCTATAGTCTTGGAAATTTCGCGACTTCTACAAGTGTCAATATTACTGGAGTGAGTGGCTATGCTCCTATTATTAAGATTAAAACAAACAAAAATGGGGACTTTTTAGAAGGGCAAATTTATTCTGCTATTCAACAAGGCCCTGATGGAGCAAGACGCCCACTTTTAGATACGACTGGAGCTTGTATTTCAGAAATCAAAAAATTAACAGAAAAAGACATTCCTGAGGCAAAAATTGTCATTGAAAAGGATGGAAAGATTGTATTAAAACAATAAGGTTTTTATAAACGATGATTTTTAGAACAATAAACAACTTTAATGATACCACCAATAATGATACAACTAAAAAAGGTTGTATATCTCCTTTAAACCGTTTATGGCCATTTCTATTAGTGATTTTTGGTCTTTTCTCTTCTGCTTTTGCAGAAACCGAGTTAAAGAAAGAAGTTTTGCATAGGCAAGAATCCCCTAAAGCCAAAAACTCTCTCGATCAAAACTCCAACAATCTTAAAGAACAATTAACAGAAGGCTTAAGCCCATCCTCTAAATCAAAACTCTCCATTTCCGAAGAAACAGAAGAAGAAAGTGCTGAAGATGAAAACGAAGATAGCGAAGAAACTGCTGAAGAAGTAAGTGATAGTGAACCAGAAAGTTCTTTAGAAGATGAAGTCGCTGTTCTTCCTGATTCCGCTGCATTACCAGACACCATGTTGTTTTACATGAACCAAGCGAGTCTCCCCTGCGAAGGAAACCGAGTCACTTCTCCTTATGGAATTCGTCGTTACAGAATGCACAAAGGCATTGATATCAAAGTGCAAAAAGGAGACACTATTCGGGCGGCATTCACTGGCCAAGTTTCTCGTGTAAGCTATGAACGCCGTGGCTATGGTCATTATGTTTTTATAGAGCATCCAGAATTAGGGATTTCTAAAACCGTTTACGCTCATCTTTCTAAAAAGCTCGTGAAAGTGGGCCAAGTCGTACAAGCTGGAGAGCCTATTGGGCTTGGCGGAAATTCAGGCCGCTCCACTGGTTCTCATTTGCATTTTGAAATTCGTGTGCAAAATATGGCTCTAAATCCAGCTATTTTCTTTAATTTTGAAAATCATGCAGCGACTCAAGATACGTTAACTCTCTCTATGGTCGAGATTAAAACAGAACTAGATGCCATAGAAAAAGAACTCGCCAAACACCGCTATCATAAAATTCGTCCAGGCGATAATTTAGGGAAAATTGCCCGCAAGTACGGCACGTCTATCAATAAAATCTGTCAATTAAACGGCATAAAAAGAACGACCGTTCTAAGAATCGGTCGTGTTTTAAGATGCTCCTAAAAGAGGCGGTTCTAAAAATTACCGTCTAATACTGGATCCCAATCTTTCCAGACTGGCTCATACCCTTCTTTCATTAACATGGCTGCGACCTCTTCTGGAGATCGATCATCATTCACGATAAATTGAGGCAACTCTTCTTTAGAAAGGCTATAGCCTCCAGGGTCTGTTCTTGAACCTGCCGAAAGACTGGTGACTGCAATTTTACTTGCATTGTCTCTAAAAATAGCACTTTCTCTTGTGCTTAAAGAAATCTCTACATCTGGATCAAATAAACGATACGCACAAATCAATTGCAACAATTCGCGATCGGTTTGGATGTTTTTTTGATCTTGAAGGCCTGCATGAGGGCGAAGCCTTGGTAAAGAAATGGAATAACGGGTTCTCCAATATTTCTTTTCTAAATAGCGTAAATGCATTGCCGTAAAAAAGCAATCGGTACGCCAGTCTTCTAAACCCATTAAGCAGCCGAGACCCACTTTACGAATGCCAGCCTCACAAATACGATCAGGCGTTTCTATTCTATAACTGAAAATGCTTTTTTTGCCCGATGGGTGGTATTTTTTGTAATTCTCACGGTGGTACGTTTCTTGATACACCATCACCGCAGAGACACCTTCTTGCCCAAGAACACGGTATTCTTCGGTATCCATCGGCTGGACTTCTATAGAAATATGCTTGAAATAACGCTTACAAATTTGAATCGCATGGCGTAAATATTCAAAGCCAGAATTTTTTGCGTCTTCTCCAGTTAAAAGCAGAATATGTTCATAAGGCCATTTTTTAATGACATTAATTTCTGAAATGATTTGTTCGTCTGTGAGAGTTAATCGTTTGAGGTCTTTATTTAGATGACTAAAGCCACAATAAGTACAACAATTGGAACATTCATTTGAAAGATACAGAGGCAAATACATCTGCATCGTTCGCCCAAAACGTTTTAAAGTAAGGGCTCTACTACGTTGCGCCATAACCTCTAATCTTTCGGCAGCCGCTTTTGAAATTAACGCCGCAAAATCATCTATATTAAGCGGCCCTTTTTTTTGGAGAGTGCGATCGACATCGTTTATGGTTTTTGATTCGATTTGTTCTTGGATTTGATTCCAATCGTATTGTGCATGATATTCGTTAAAAGTCATGTTTTTAATCCAAAAACGATGTTAATGGACTTGAAGCAATCGCCTGTTGATAATCAGCAGCTGGTAGCCCTGATTCATAAGCCGCTCGGCCTGCTTCTATTGCCATTTTAAAACAGTTACCCATGATTGCTGGGTTGCCCGCGACAGCTAATGCGGTATTTACAAGGCAAGCATCTGCCCCCATTTCCATGGCTTCACAAGCATGAGATGGAGCTCCAAGACCAGCATCAATAACGACAGGAACTTGAGATTGTTCAATAATAATTTCAAGCATGGCTTTTGTTTTTAAACCTTGATTACTCCCAATAGGAGCCCCGAGAGGCATGACGGCGGCACAGCCTACTTCTTCGAGCCTTTTGCAAATGACAGGATCTGCTTGGATATAAGGCAAAACGATAAAGCCTTCTTTTACTAAAATTTCAGCCGCTTTTAAGGTTTCAATGGAATCTGGTAAAAGCCAACGAGGGTCTGGGTGGATTTCTAATTTGAGCCAAGGAGTCCCAAGAGCTTCTCTTGCCATTTTGGCTGCAAAAACGGCTTCTTTTGCATCTCTCGCTCCAGAAGTGTTGGGTAATAATTGCCCTTGAAATGACTTTAAAGAGTGTAGGATAGGGTCTTTTCCAGCCGAGAGATCGACTCTTTTTAAGGCCACAGTGACCATTTCTGTTTGAGAAGATTGGATGGCCGCTTCCATCGCTTGAGCGGAACTGAACTTCCCTGTCCCTAAAAAAAGACGGGAATGAAACGTTTTACCAGCTATAATTAAATCAGACATAAGTTCCCTTTTGTAAAAAAACGAAAGACGCTTTATTACGATAAGCAGGAAACGTACAGAGAACCAAAATGGCCCTATCTATGCGCTTTTCCTACGGTTCAATTACGAACACAGGTTCAAGGGGTTTAATCTCAGCTCTTGCCGTTCAGCAGGGGCACCCCCAAGCGAAGCTTTTTGAAGAGGCTTCTTTTAAAAATAATAGTAAATAATAAAAAATCGGGTAGCTTAAAAACGTGAAAAGCACGTCGGATATTATAAAGCGCGAAATGCGTGCCGAATATTATAAAGCGCGAAATGCGTGCCTGATTATATATGGCTGAATAAAAGCGCGAAATGCGTGCCTAAAAAAAGAGACGTTTGAAGTAAAACCGCGAAATGCGTGCCGAAAACTTAAAGACGTGCGAAATACATGTCGGATATTATATGGCTAATCAAAAGTACGAAATGTCTGTCTGAATATTAAAGTGACGAATAAAAACCGCGAAATGCGTGCCGAAAATTTAAAGACGTGCGAAACACATGTCGGATATTATATGGCTAAATAAAACTGTTTCACTGCATCTGAAATGGAAGGAGCTGAAACAATCGCACTACAAATTGCGACTCCATTGGCGCCTGCATCTTTAATTAATGGCAAATCTAAAGGAGTAATTCCGCCAATAACGACAAAAGGGCATGTATAAAGGACTTTTTCGTTGCGAGATTGCACAAGAGAAGCAATTGCTTTTATGCCATCAATCCCTAAAACGGGACTCAAGTTTTTTTTTGTATCGGTAGAACGAAATGGCCCTAAACCGACATAATCGGCATGATCTTCCATTCTTTGTACCACTTGTTCGGGAGTATTGGCCGTTCCTCCAATAATCGCCTCTGGGCCTAAAATTCGACGTGCTTCTGTAATTGGCAAATCCGAAAGCCCTAAATGCACCCCATGAGCACCCGATTCTAGACACAAAAAAGGGTCATCGTTGATGATTAAAGTAGCCTGTTTTTGATTACAAAGAGCCACCGCTTCTTTAGCTACCTTCAGTTTTTCTTCAAAAGAACCCGACTTTTGACGAAGTTGAATCCATTCGGCCTTAGCCTCTAAAAGTGCTTTCACTTGACTTAGGTGTGATGTTGGGGCATCATCCCAAGTTAAGATTTGCAGTGGGTGTATTTTTTTCATGTTCAAGCAATTTAATATTTTTTTCATCTAAAAACAGTTATTGTTGACGGTAATGGTTTTTTCATTGCGTCTTTATTTAATATCAAAACCACTGTTATTGATTGAAATGGCTGTTATCTCTTCGCTTGGTTGACTTTATTTCGTTTTTTTTATGAACATCACTGTGGTTGACGGAAATGATTTTACTTTTTCACTCAGTTGTGTGCCACACAAAATTCGTTCAAAAGTAAAAAGTCATTTTCGTCTGCTAAATTAATACTGTTATTTAATTAATTGGTGTTGTTTTTTTATTTAAGTCTTCGCTAGTTGATTAACTAATCAATATTAACGCTTGACTTTTCATAAAAAAACAGGGCTATTTTAGATGAGATTCTCTTTGTCTCTACATGAAAAAACTCAGCTAGTTTAGATGAGCGTCTTATTGTCTCTTCATAAAAAACTCGGTTTGTTTAGATAAGATTTTCATTATCTCGGGATGGAAAATCGTTGTCATTACAAATTCATAACATCCTATATTATATGGAGTTATGGTTTTCTGTGTAGAAAAGGAATTATTTAAAAAGGTTGGGGTTTCTTGAGCGTTTTTTTGAAATGGATTTAAATCGAAGCGTATTTAGAAACTAAGCAAACTAGCACAAAAGTCAGCGGTGCGTTCCAGTTAATCGCGGTTTCATTGCTCGCAAAAGAGACTTGGCAATCGCAATAAGAGAAGCCTGGTAAGTCACTTGGATAGGCCACATTTCGATGTAAATCTTGTCGGTCGGAGTTGAGGCCTCCAACGAGTAACCCAGGGATTGGTTCTTCAATTTCATCAGAGCCACTAATCCTGTGATGAGGAAACTTTGGTGAACTTGGTGCTGAGCCCGTCACAAAACTGACATTGACTGGGTTTCGTCCATAGACGTAATCGACGAGTTCAGAGATGTAACCGTCGTATTCTGCGTTATTTTGCCAAAAATTAACGACAGCGAGTGTGAGAGCGTGATTCGAAATCACCCCATTAGAACCCCATTGAAATTCGTTTAATGAAATGCGGTAGGGGCAATTTTCGATTCTTTTAATGATTTCAAGCGCACTCCCCTCCAATTTTTGGCGAGCCTTCGACTGCATGGAGAGGTTTTGGTTTTGAAGCGCAAGAGCAATCCAGCCTAAGTTTTGCGTATCTCGCCAATTGATATCTAGTAATACCCTTTGAGTTTCGACATCTTGTTCTAACTCTTTTATGAAATCCTCATCTGAAAAATCGGAGCCAAACGTTTCTCTAAAGAGCATGCTTCTTGCCCAGAAAAATTCGTCCGAAAAGTTTTCATCGCCGTAAGGACCACTCCCTTCTGTGTTATTGGGGAAAGGTACATTTGGATTGTTTTTGGCCCAAAAATAGGCTTTTTTAGCTTTTTCGAGGCAATGTGCTGCAAACACAGGATCTTGATTTGCATAAATGCGATGCGCATGAGCCATGACCCCAGCGAAGTTTAAGGTCGAAGTCGTGGACTTTCCTAAAACGCGTCTTTCGTAAATGGTCTTCGAAGGTGGAAGGAAAGAATCCCAACGGTCGGGAGTGATTTTAAAGAAAACGCCACCATCGTGATCTTGCATTCTTAAAAAGAAGTCTAATTCAAATCGAATTTCTTCATAAATTTTCGTTTTTTCGGTTATTTTGGGGTATAATTCGCAGGCCAGTAAAAGAGAGGCGACACTAACACCCCCATTCACAATGTATTTTCCATAATCGCCTGCATCATACCACCCGCCATGCGCATTCCAGATTCCAGGACGCTCCATGCTCGGGTGAAAAGTAATTGCATCGTCTAAGTGAGCTGCAGGACGAGCCCATTTGCCCGCTTCTTTTGGAGGTAATTCGACCCCACTTCTTTGGTAATAAAAAGACTTGATATTCGCGTTTAATTGATTCCACAACCACTCGTCTTCGATGAGAAACCAATCGCTTTGTAAATCATCAGATACGACAATGCGGTACTTCCCTTTTTTTTGAAAAGCCGAAAAATCGCCTAAAAAGCAGGATTCTTCTGTAAAAGACCAAACGCCTTTAGGCTCCATTTTTCCTTGAAAAACAACTTCTTCGTATTCATTTTTGATTTCAAAAGAAGTCAATGAGGTTTCAACGACCAGAAATTTTTTTGGTGCAAAAGGAGCGTAGCCGAGATGATTATAACGCAGAGCCTGTTTTGTCATAAATCAAGAATAGAATTTTTTTGACCCAAAAATGGAGCTGTATTAGAGAAATCTTTATACAATTGAAACCAAGCTATTTTATATGGGTTTTATAAAAGCTTCCCCAATTTACTGGGCACCTTTTTTTTAGAGAAGTCATTGGCATTGCTTTCGCAGATTGGGGAAACAAAAACGTTTGTTATTAAAAAAATGATGGCATCGGTTTCGCGGATTTGGTAAAAAAAATTGGATCAATGAAAGGGTTGGATTAAAATATTGGATTTATTTGATTTGGTGTTTTATGGGATACTGCGGTTTATTTCGAAGAGTCCTTATTATTTGCATGGTGAACAAACTTGACGAGATATTCGATGGCATTGGTTTCACAGATCAGGGCAACAAAATTGGATTAATGAAAGGATTGGATTGATTGTGGCTTTTGGGAATGTAATTTTCTATAACCTCTTGAAATATAAGCACATTACGACCTTTTGGCGAGAAACAATTATTACCGTTTCGGATTAAATTTTACTTTGTTTTTTTTAAACTGGGTGGAATATGTTTTGCCGATTTGAGCAAAATATTGATCTTTTTACGTCATTTTATTCAATAAGTCAATGGAAATGGTTTCGCGGAACTGGGCAAAGAAAACGATTGTTATTGAAAAAAAATGATACCATTGATTTCGCAGATCAGCAACGAAATTGGATCGACCAAAGGATTGGATTAAAATATTGAATTGATTTGAATTAGTGTTTTTTGAGGCACTGCGGTTTATTTCGAAGAGTCATTATTATTTGCTTCATGAACAAATTTGACGAGATATTCGATGGCATTGGTTTCACGGAACTGGGCAACAAAATTGGATCGATGAAAGGATTGGATTGATTGGGGTTTTTGGGAATATGATTTTTTATAACCTATTGAAATATAAGAATATTACGACCGTTCGGTGAGAAATAATTATTACCGTATTGGATTAAGTTTTACTTTATTTTTTGGTTAAACTGGGAGATTTTGGTTTCGTGAATTTGGACAATACATTGTATTTTTTTGCATCACATTATTGATTAAGTCAATGGCATGGGTTTCGCGGAATTGGGCAAAGAAAACGCTTGTTATTGAAAAAAAATGATATCATTGATTTCTTGAATTTGGGGAATAAAATTGGATTTATTTGATATAGTGTTTTTTGATGTGGCGTTATTGAAAAAATGGTTGGTATTGGTTTCGCAGATTTAATAAAAAACGTTTATTATTGAAAAAAGGGTTGCTATCGGTTTTCCCGATTTAATAAAAAAGGATGATATCGAAAAAAAATGTTTGGTATCGGTTTTGCCGTTTCAAAAAAGAGTGGTTAAAAAAAATGTTAAAAAAACGTTGGCATTGATTTCGCGTCAACAAAAGCACGAAACATTAACAACAGGATGAAACATCAACAAAAGCACAAAACGCTACACCAGCATGAATTTTTGCATCAGCTCGAATTATTCATCGGCTCTACTTATTGAATCTTTATTTATTAAAGCATTCATTAAAATGCTATCACGCACTTATACATTAAAACTATCATTAATTACTACCATACACTCATGTATTAAAGCAAGCACTCAAACATACTCAACGCATTTCTTGCTCTTAATAAGAAGCAATAAAAAAAACAAAAGGCAAAGAAAATATTCTCCCTCAACCCCCTAATCCTTTTTCTTTAAAAAAAAGCTCGAAACTAGGGTGTTTTTAGTTTTTTTATAACCAATTCAAGTTAGATTATCTACCTTTAGTGTAAGTTTATTGAACCACATTAATGGAGATGTCCATGGCAAAGAAAATGATTGCGGTAGACGGCAATGAAGCTACCGCGAATATTGCTCACAAATTGAGTGAAGTGATTGCTATTTATCCTATTACCCCATCTAGCCCAATGGCCGAACATTCCGATGCATGGAGTGCCGTTGGTAAAAAGAATCTCTGGGGTCAAGTACCATCTGTTTTTGAAATGCAGTCCGAAGGTGGCGCTGCAGGTACCGTTCACGGTGCATTACAAGCTGGAGCATTAACTACTACTTTTACAGCTTCTCAAGGTCTTCTATTGATGATCCCCAATATGTACAAGATTGCGGGTGAATTAACTCCTACTGTTTTCCATGTTACTGCTCGTTCTCTTGCAGCTCAAGGCTTATCCATTTTCGGTGACCAATCCGACGTGATGGCTTGTCGCCAAACTGGCTTTGCAATGCTTGCCTCTGCTTCTGTTCAAGAATGTCAAGATATAGCTTTAATTGCTCACGCAGCAACTTTAAAAAGCCGCGTTCCAATGATGCACTTCTTTGACGGTTTCCGTACTTCGCATGAAGTGATGAAAATCGAAGCAATGGAAGATTCCGTTATTCGTGCTATGATTGACGAAAAGCTCGTAAAAGCTTGTCGTGATCGCAGCTTAACTCCAGATCGTCCAACGATTCGTGGTACCGCTCAAAACCCAGACGTTTATTTCCAAGGTCGTGAAACGGTCAATCCTTTCTACAATGCGCTTCCTGAAATTGTCCAAAAATACATGGATCAATTTGCCTCTCTTACTGGTCGTCAGTATAATTTGGTCGAATACGTAGGTGCTAAAGATGCGGAACGAGTGATTGTGATTATGGGTTCTGGTGCTGATACTGTTGAAGACACAGTGAATCATTTAGTCGCTCAAGGTGAAAAAATTGGTGTTATCAATATTCATCTTTATAGACCATTCCCAATGGATGCCTTTATGGCTGCTCTTCCAAAAACAGTAAAAACCATTGCTGTTCTTGATCGTTGCAAAGAACCAGGCTCTGCTGGCGAACCTCTATTCCAAGACGTTTTGACTGCTGTAACCGAATCTGTGATGGCTGGTAAATCCACTCTTCCTAAGATTATCGGTGGCCGTTATGGTTTATCTTCTAAAGAATTTACACCAGCCATGGTCAAAGCTGTATTTGATGAATGCGCTAAAAAGGATCCAAAAGCTCGTTTTACTGTTGGTATTAACGATGACGTTACTCATACCAGTTTAACTGTAGACCCTTCATTTAAGCTTCAAAAGAAGTTTATTCAAGCCATGTTCTTCGGTCTTGGTGCTGATGGTACTGTTGGAGCAAACAAAAACTCCATTAAGATTATCGCTAACTATACCGATAACTTTGCTCAAGGATATTTCGTTTACGACTCTAAGAAATCTGGTTCCATGACAACGTCTCATTTGCGTTTTGGGCCAGAAGTCATTAATGCCCCTTATTTAATAGGTGAAAACGAAGCTGATTTTATTGCTTGTCACCATACCCCACATTTAGGCTTGATTAACATGCTTAAATTTGCAAAAACGGGTGCTGTGTTCCTTTTAAATACCACTCATGGTCCAGACACTGCTTGGGATACTTTCCCTCGCTTAGTCCAACAACAAATTATCGATAAAAAGATTCGCGTCTTTGTAATTGATGGTTATGATGTCGCAGAAAAAACAGGAATGGGCCGTCGCATTAACACCATTATGCAAACCTGTTTCTTTGCCAAAGCCGGCATTTTAGCTGAAGACAAAGCGATTCAATTGATCAAAGACTATGCCAAGAAGACTTATGCTAAGAAAGGTGATACCGTGGTTCAACAGAACTGGGATGCCATTGATGCTTCATTAGCACACTTATCTGAGATCAAGATTCCAGCTCAAGTCACGAGCACAAAAGAATTGCGCGCTCCAATTCATGGAAAGGCTTCTGAATTCGTGAATACCGTCACTGCAGAAATCATTCGTGGAAACGGCGATCTTCTTCCTGTTTCTAAAATGCCTGTTGATGGTGTATTCCCTTCTGCTACCACCAAGTACGAAAAACGCGACTTATCCCTTAAAATTCCTATTTGGGATTTCAATACTTGCGTACAGTGCGGTAAGTGCGCTATGGTCTGCCCTCATGCAGCCATTCGTATCAAGGTTTATGACAAGTCCGAACTAGCAAACGCACCAGCAGGCTTCAAGTCTGTTGCAGCCAAGGGGTATAAAGTAGACGGCGAACCAATGTTCTCCGTAAGCGTTTCTCCTTATGACTGTACTGGTTGCGGCGTTTGTACTCAAGCTTGTATCGGTAAAAACAAGGAAAATCCTGAACTCAAGGCCATCAACATGGGTGCTCAGGAACCAATTGCAGAAGAACAAGGCAAGTGCTTTGACTTCTTTGTCAACATTCCAGAATTTGACCGCACTAAAGTCAACAAGAATCTTGTTAAACAAGCCATGTTACTCGAACCATTATTTGAATTCTCTGGTTCTTGTGCAGGTTGTGGTGAAACAGCATACATACGTGCAGTAAGCCAATTATTTGGTGATCGCATGGTTGTCGCCAACGCTACTGGTTGCTCCTCCATTTATGGTGGTAACCTCCCTACAACACCTTGGGCAAAGAATAAAGAAGGCCGTGGTCCAGCTTGGGCAAACAGCTTATTCGAAGACAATGCTGAATTTGGTTTAGGGATGCGCCTTGCCATTAACAAGCATGCCGAACAAGCTCTTCTATTATTAGATGCTGCTGCACCTAAATTAGACGCCGCGCTTGTCGAAGCGATTCGCACTCAACAACAAAATGATGAAGCAGGCATTGCAGCACAACGTCAAAATGTAGACGCTCTTAAAAAGGCTCTCCAAAGTGATTCTTCAGAAGAAGCTCAAAATCTTTTGGAAATGGCCGACTACCTAATCAAAAAATCCGTTTGGATTATGGGTGGTGATGGCTGGGCTTATGATATTGGTTATGGTGGTCTTGATCACGTCATGGCTACTGGTGCTAACGTTAACATTCTCGTTTTAGATACAGAAGTCTACTCAAATACTGGTGGACAAGCTTCTAAATCCACAAACCGTGGCGCAGTGGCTTTATTTGCTGCTGGTGGTAAACGAGCTGGTAAAAAAGATCTTGGCTTAATTGCCATGAGCTATAAAAACGTGTACGTCGCTCGCATTGCCATGGGTGCTAATGATGCACAAACCCTAAAAGTATTACAAGAAGCAGAAGCATTTAATGGACCATCTCTCATTATTGCATACAGCCCTTGTATTGCTCATGGATTTGACCTTTACCATCAACTCAACCACCAAAAAATGGCTGTAGATTCTGGTTATTGGCCATTAATGCGTTACAACCCAGATCTAGTTCTCGAAGGTAAAAATCCTTTGGTATTAGATAGCAAGGCTCCTTCTATTCCTGTAGCAGATTACATCTATACAGAAAATCGCTACAAGATGCTTGTGAAGAACAACCCAGAAGTAGCTAAACAGCTTGCAGACGAACTTCAAAAAGAAATCGATGCTCGCTATGCTTTCTATACCGATATGGCAGCGAAAGCAAACGCTTAATCTAAGGTAGCTTAAAGTCTCAAATCCCCCGAAACGATTATCGGGGGATTTTTTTATGGAATAAAGCCCAGCATCACCAAACAAACCAAATATCGAACTTTCCATGGTTTTCATTTTGAATAAATTATTAATATGATTAGGCCTAGAAAATATTTGTTTGAAGGGCAATCAGGGGGTCTATATTCAGATAGAAGTATTCAAAATATATTGAAAAATGCTTGCCATAAAGCAGGTATAACAAAACACACAACGGTTCATACATTACGACATAGTTTTGCCACTCACCTATTGGAAAAAGGGACAGATTTAAGGTATATTCAAGAGATATTGGGGCATAGTAGCTCCAAAACGACTGAGATTTATACTCATGTTTCCAAGAAAATGATTGGCACAATAAGGAGCCCTTTTGATGATTTGGACATTTAGAGAAAACATTCGTAATACTACCTTATTTGGCAGGATATGCGCAACTGAGTTTCGTAATATATGCTATTTTTGGGTGGATATGCGCAATCGGGGTAAGATGGAAATATACGCCATATGGCGTATATTTGGGAGTTGTGCGAAATGCTTGGGAGGCTACCGGCAACCATGAGAAGGTACATGTGCGAAGAAAAAGAAGAAAAAACTTGCCCGTCTTGGATGCTCGCCGTCCATGGCTCGCAAAGATAGAAAGAAAAGGAGTTTTACTTGAGTAAGAAAACCATTAAACAAAAAATTTTTGAGCTAGCTCAAAAATATTCTGACACTCTAAAAACTAAAATTGATGAAAGAGTAATAGAAATGAAAAGTGACGACAACTCTCATTATCTTATTTATAGAGTTTTAGGTATTTCAAAAAAAGAAGGGGAAGATATTGATATTTATCAAAACAAAGGTCGTTTCTTATACAAATATGCTGGGAGTTTTTTAGAAGAAGCTGCAACACTTTGTTTTAAAGAAAAGTTTCCGAATGGTTCTAAAACACGAGTCGATAACAATCAAGGGCAAAGACCAAAAACCTATGAAATTGATTTTTTGAATAATAATGATGCTATTGAAATAAAATGGAGAGATGCAACTACAGATGGTGATCATATCACAAAAGAACATACCAGAGTTAAAGCTATCAAGTCTTATAACTATAAACCAATTAGAATAATGTTTTATTATCCAAATAGAACACAAGCAATAAGTATACAAGAGACTCTGAAAACCTTATATACAGGTGTTTCTGGAGAGTACTACTCTGGTGATGAAGCTTGGGATTATCTAAAATCGTATACAGGAATAGATTTAAGAAAAATACTAGAAGAAATTGCTGATAAAAGAGGGGTCAAATAAATGATTCAAGAAAATTCAGTAAATTTTGGAAATAATATTGATCTATTGAAGAATGTTAAAGATTGTACTATACAATGCATTTATATAGATCCACCATTCTTTACACAAAAAGACCATAGCTTATATTCAGAAAAACATAAGAAAGAAATGAAATTTTCAGATAAATGGATAAATCTTTCTGACTACCTAAAGTACATCAAAAACCTTCTTTCTGAATGTAAGAAAAAATTAAAAGATGATGGAACCATATTTTTACATTGTGATAAAACAGCATCTCACCACATTAGAGTATTGCTTGATGAAGTGTTTGGAGCTGATAAGTTTATAAATGAAATTATTTGGACATATAGACGATGGTCAAATTCTAGGGATGGTTTACTAAACTCGCATCAAAATATTTATTTTTATGCTAAGTCTAAATCTTTTAAATTCAACAAATTATTTACTGATTACTCACCTACAACAAATATTGACCAAATACTTCAATCAAGGGAACGAAATGAAAATGGAAAATCCATTTATCAAACAGATACAAATGGTAATGTAATTCTAGGAAAAGAAAAGAAAGGCGTTCCACTTTCAGATGTTTGGGAAATACCATATCTTAACCCAAAAGCAAAAGAACGTGTTGGGTATCCAACTCAGAAACCATATCTTTTACTTAAGCAGATTATAGAGATTTCAACAAGCGAAGGTGATATTGTACTAGATCCTTGCTGTGGAAGTGGTACAACATGTGTGACCGCAAAATTACTTAATCGGAAGTATATTGGAATTGATATTTCTAATGAAGCTATAGATATATCTAAAAGCCGTTTAGATAATCCAGTTGTTACAAGTTCTGCTTTACTTAAAAACGGAAAAGAGGATTATTACAATCAAGACATTTATAAAGTGCCCTACTTAGAAATTTTAAATGCTATTCCTGTCCAGAGGAATAAAGGAATTGATGGATTTCTTAAGGAATATTTTAATAACAAACCCGTTGCAGTGAAAATACAAGGACATAATCAAACATTACAAAGTGCTGTTTCTGAGTTACTAAATAGCACACAATCTAAAAAATGTGAAAAACTTATTCTGATTAAAACTAACGACAGCACAGAATTGTCACTTTTTAACAACGAGATAAAGGATGATAGGCTTACAATTGTTGACAGTTTTTCTTTAATAGCAAGCAAATTATTAGAAAATGATAAAAGCAATAGCCTCCGCACATCCGTGTGCTCTGGCTAAAAGACGGGCAAGTTTTTTAAGCAGAAAGAACGCACATGTATAAAGAAGCATTAACGTATGAAGACCGCCTCCCAAGCACATCGCACAACAGCGGCTATATGGTTCCGTTTCGCTCCACCCAAATTTTTGCTCCACTGCGTTCCGCAAAAACTTCATATAGCCGCGGGACGTTAGTGGCAAGGCTAAGAACGACACCCAACGAAGTGAAAAGACGAAATAATAAATATGGCAACTCAACACTATACACATACTGACTATTACACAGCATCGTTGACAAGATATGCTGACTTGACACACTTAAAAACAAACAGAAATTCAGCAATATTCTCTGTTTATACAGCAGGTGTTACCATAGAATGTATGTTTAGAGCATATATCACAAAATACACGAAAGAATTTGACTCCAAACACGACTTAGAAAAATTATACACTAAATCTTTGCTTGGGTCTCAATTTGACACAGATGAAAAAGAACGATTGACAATTGCCGTGAAAAAAGCTAACAACATTTGGTCAAACGATTTGAGATATGCTTCTGAAAAAAGAATGAAACGAATAATAGCACACAAAAACATAAGAGCAAATCTTAATGATGTAAACGCATTTATTAACAGAGAGTATAATGCTATTTTTGATGCAACCGAATTAATAATTGAAAAAGGCAAAGAAAAATGGACTTAATAGACAAAATAACAAAAATAATAAATGAGACTGAGGGCTTACAGCACCCCATTGTTGAATTGCGTTTTGACAATCAAAAAAATGTCGTTGGACATATTACTGATGATAAATTTAAAAGCCTTTCTAACGAAGACAGTCAAAAATTAATTTGGACTTCCTTAAAGAAAAATTTGGAAGCAGACGAATTAATCAAAGTAATTGCCATTTTCCACGAAACACCATTAGAAAGAGTTGAGAGACTAAACGGATACAAACCGAAAGATGCTCAAACATCAAATTTTTGGTTTCATCAAACACCAGAACTTGCCAAATATTGGCTTTTCATTGATGTAGCAAAATTTGGAAATGACTTCAAATCGTTCTTCCTTATCATAAGTGAGAAAAACAAAGTAAACAAAGGCTTGACTTTTGTATATAACAAAGAGGTTTTGGACTTTATGGAACTTGAACAAAACGAAATTTATGATGAACTTTATTCTAATACTTTTGGTAATGCAGAAGCGGAAGTCAAGTTAGATTTAATGAATAAGTATGAAAGTTTTCAATCTCAACAGTTGTACGGTAAAGCAAATATGTATTGGTACGTTTACGAAGATTTTAAATTGACACCAATAACTAAAAACCAACTTCTTTTTACTGAAAAAGAAATTTCAATGATTGAGAATGGATTTAAAAACATTGACAATTTCAGTATAAAAAATGACATTGAATTAGCAATGAAAAAATCTAAAATAATTAACCAAAATAAGGCGGAAATAAAATAAGCCCAGCCACTAACAGCACCTACACGCAAGCAGGGGGTTCGTGCTTCGTAGGACAGGAAAGTGCTATATTTGAAGTTCAGTTCTTCGTAGGAAGTTCAGTGGTTATAATCCCTGCCTGCGTGTAGCTGCAAACCGTTAGCCCCAATTTAGAAGAACTGAGAAACAATAGAATTATGCCAATATACGTAGAGAAAAACGGAAGCTTAAAGAAACTGAAATCATATGCAATTGATAAGGAAAAGAAATTGCAGGAATTAGTAGAGCAAAACTTAATGGAAGTTTTGGATATGCATTTTCTTGCAACAGAATATACAACGACTTTCGGTGGCAGAATTGATACATTAGCAGTTGATAGAAATGGAGCACCTGTAATTATTGAATATAAAAGAGGAAAGAATGATAATGTAATTAATCAAGCATTATCATATTTGAAATGGTTACAAGCTCAAAAAGTGGAATTTTTTGAAATGTTAATAATCAAAACATTAGGAAATGAAATATCCAAAGAACTTAAAATTGACTGGCAAAACCCAAGAGTGATTTGCATTGCTGAATCATATAGTAAATTCGACATTGATACGGTAGAAGTTATTCCAATGCGTATAGAACTTTTAAAATACAGATATTACGAGAATGGAATTTTCAGCCTGGAACCTCTAAATGCATCCGAACAAAAAACATCAAATAAGGAAACTGTTGATAATCCATCAAAATCACCGATTGACTATTCAGTAGAACAACACTTACAAAAACCATCAGAAAAAATAAAGAATATTTTTCAGGATTTACGCAGTCGGATTTTTGAAATTGACGAGAATATTAAGGAGAAAGCAACTTCTATGTATATTGGTTACCGAGTGACGAAATCATTTGCAGAAATTCATATCGGTAAGAATCAGATTAAAATGTATCTAAGACCAATTGAATACAATGACCCTAAAAAAATGGTAGAAAAGATTCCAGATGGTTATAATTGGACTCTAAATCATAGAGTTTACATAAAGGAAAAAGATGAGTTGGATTATATTTTTGGATTAATTGAACAATCATATCAAGACGTTTTATAAATGGCACTTACAGAAATACAGAAACAGAAATTCTTGGAAATTTCAGGAATGAAATATGAAGGAAATGAAATGAAAGGTCAATTTTCAACGCAGAGAGCCTACAATGATGATAAATGGAAGGAGCATTCGCCTTGGATTTTTACATATGTTATAGAACCAGACTCAGGAAACTTAATCTGTGAGTTAGAGCATAGAATGACTAACAATCGGATTTTTGGGTGGGATAAAGATGGAAATGACCTATCAACAGAGATAACTGAAAAATATTTTAAACCACATTGGTAATCAAAAACTGGGGCTAACAATGTATAAAAATAATAGCCGAAATAGTAGTAGATTCAAGGGATGTAGCCCGCATCAACTTTCTTGTAACTTGACATGAAAGTGGCACGCAGTCGGCTACTATTCTTATACTAAACGTTAACGCCAATATTAAGAATCAGCAACACATCTAATAACAGAAGAATAATATGACTTTACCAGAACCTCAATCGACAACATTTTCGAATCTATTGAACGAAATTGAAAAAGGACAGATTAAAATACCACAGTTTCAACGAGATTTTGTGTGGGATATAAAGAAGTCTGCAAATCTTATGGATAGTATTATAAAAGGTTATCCAATAGGTACATTTATATTTTGGAAAACAAACGAAAGGCTACGTTCAGTAAGGAACATGGGAGATTTTAATTTGCCAGAGCCTGAGGATGGCGATTTTGTCAATTATGTTCTTGATGGACAACAGAGGCTTACTAGTTTGTTTGCAAGTTTAAAAGGACTTAAAATAAAAAGAGATGAGAATAAAACAGATGATTATGCAGAGTTATATGTTGATTTGGAAGCGAAAGAGGACGAGCAAATAGTTATACTTGAACAAATAGACAAGAGTAAGCAAAGTTTAATACGGATTACAGATTTATTGTATGCAGAATTAACACAATTAGTTAGCTATCCTAGTCAATATCATAAAACAATATCTGAGTACAAAAAAAGGATAGAATCATACAACTACTCAATTATCTTAATTAAAGAGGCTCCAATTGATATAGCGACTGAGATTTTTACTAGGATCAATGTTGGAGGTAAACCTTTGTCATTATTTGAGATAATGGTTGCAAAAACCTATGAGTACAAAAAAGTAACTGACTTAAACACAAATGAAGAAAAGATATATATATTCGATTTATCTGATAAATTCAAGATACTTATTTCTGATTTGACACCGGTAAATTATGAAACGATTTCTGACGCTACAGTTCTTCAAACCGTAGCGATGATTTTATCAAAAGACTGCTCAAAAAAAGCTATTTTAAAGCTTGATAAATCAGAGTTTATAAATACTTGGCCTGCGGCCGTGGATGCGATTAAATCTTCGATCGAATACTTTCGAGGTTTCTATAGAATTCCTGTTTCACAATTACTTCCATATAATGCTTTAATTGTTCCATTTTCTTATTTTTTCTATCATCACAAGGATAAGCCTACGGGTGATAAACAAAAATATCTTCAAGATTTCTTTTGGCGTTGTTCCATCAGTGGTCGCTATTCATCAAGCGTTGAAAGTAAACTTGCACAGGATATTAAAAAAATTGACAATATTTTAGCAAATCAACTTCCGAATTATGAATGGTCTGTTGATACTTCAAAAGACTTCATTATAAAATATGGTTGGTTCAATGCGGGTAAGGCTTTTATTAAATCTATTTTGAGTTTATATGCCTATCATCAGCCAAAATCATTCAATGACGAATCAATTGTAAATATTAGTAATTATTGGCTGAAGCAAGCAAATAGTAAGAATTATCATCATTTCTTTCCTCGTGCCTTTTTAAGAAAGCGGCAAGAAGAAGAGTTTTTCATTAATCACATTGCAAACATTACGATTGTTGATGACTTTTTAAACAAAAGGGAAATAAGGGCTCAAGCTCCCTCAAAATATATGAAAAGATTCTTAAAACATAATTCAAATCTAAGTCAAACCATGTCAACACATTTAATTACTGATTTGGATGAATTCGGCATTTGGGAAGATGACTATAATAAGTTTTTTGACTGTAGGGTTAATGCAATATCTAAAGAATTAGACAAACGAATAATCAAACAAGATATTGATAAACAAAACATAACTGTGGTTTTGGAAGACGACGCAGAAGAACCAGTTGAACTTGAGTTAATTAACGAAGAAAATGGAGACTCAAATGAATAAGAAATACTGGCGTTAACAAAAACTATATGTCAATTGCCGTTTCCGTGCTGACAACAAGCCGTGTAGCCCGCAACAACGGCGGTGCGGCTCGACAGGAAAGCAATCCGCAGTCGGCAACTGCATATAGTTCCGTCCGTTATATGCCATTGCCAGCTCAAAGGAGAACATTTTGTGAATTGTGAAATTTTAGTAATTGGAAAGAAACAAATCAATAGTATAAAAACATTATGGGAAAAATTAAATGAAATTCATTTAAAAGACTCCACGCACTTTAAAGATCACTACAAGTATTTTACATTTGAAGAAAGATGTGAAAAGTTCGACGAAATTAAAAACAGTAACATCAGAATTGAAGTGATTATTGATAATAATAAAACAGTTGGTTATTGCATATCAACAATAGAAAAAAATACAGGTGAAATTGATTCACTATTTATTGAGCAAGAATATAGAAAATTCGGGTTCGGGCGACAATTAGTTGAGAATAGCATAAAATGGCTAAAGGCAAATGAATGTAAAAAAATTATGGTTTCTGTTGCAGAAGGGCATGAATCTGTTTTTGATTTTTATAGAAAGTTTGAGTTTTACCAAAGAATGACTTATTTACAACTGAAAGCATAAACAGAACCGCTGGCAACGGCATATAACAGCGAATATGAGATTCCGCCTTCGGCTCCATCCAAATTGCCTACGCTTCGCTCCGGCAACTTCTCATATTCGCGAAACGTTGTGCGCAACCATGAAAGACAGCGACATCAATGAAAATTAGAGACTTTAAACTTGAAGATTTGAATATTATGAGAATGTGGTTAGGACAAGACTACATTCAAAAATTTTTTGGCGACCCGCATGATTGGATTAAAGAAATATCTGAAAATATAAGTGCTGATTGGGTTAAATATTTCATTGTAGAATGTGGTACGCCAGTAGGTTTTCTTCAGTATTATGAAACAGATAAGGCACCACAAGGAGAATGGTCGAACGAACCAATCGGAACTGTCGGTATTGATTATCTCATAGGAGATATTGAATATTTAGGGAAAGGATATGGTTCAAAAACCGTTCGTTTATTGGTTGACTTTATCAAATCAAAAAACGAGTATGATTACATTGTAGCTGACCCAATTGTAGAGAATGTATCATCCATAAAAGTGCTTGAAAATAATGGTTTTAAACAAAATGCTAATGGACTTTTTTGTTTGGATTTGACCAACACAGGAATAAAGATTTATAGAGCTACCAAACAAGATGTCGGTATGATAACTCAGCTGTTTCGAGATACTATCCAAAATGTGAACTCAAAAGATTACCCAGCAGACGAAATAGATGACTGGTCATCATGGTGGACTGACCATGATAAATGGCAGGAAAAAATTGAAAAACAGTATTTTATTAAAGCAATGATTGAAGACAAAACAGTTGGATTTAGTTCATTATCAACTGATGGATATCTCGATTTTATGTTTACTCATAAAGATTACCAAAGACATGGAGTTGCAAGTAATTTGATAAGTAAGATTGAAAAAAAAGCAAAAGAACAAGGTAATGATTTGATATATTCGGATGTAAGCATTACTGCAAAAGGATTTTTTGAAAGACATGGATATTTTGTTGAAAAACAGCAATTCAAAAAGTCAAGAAACAAAGAATTGATTAATTTTAGAATGACAAAAAGAATAAATGGCAGCGCCCAACAACGGGTATAAAACATTGGGGGTTAGTCTGTTATCATGCATTTGCACCCGTATCATGTTTCTTCTCGTGGGATACGGACGCGCCTCGCAATCCCCAACGTTTCATACACGCAAACCGTTATAAGCATTACCCCGCCAAGACAGAAAGAAGAAGAAGATAGAATGGAAATGTGGAAGACCTTAAAATCCCCGCGCCCCAAGAAGCCCGCCGTCCATGGCGGGCTTAAAGATAAGTAATAGAAAATTCATAATTCTATGCAAACACGCAGAATGCCCCATTAAGCTGGATTTCACCGCTTTCTAAGCTCATATCGCAAAATTACGGAAAAAGTATTGACAATCTCTGAAAAAAAGGGTATGTTAGTTAACGATAACTAACCCGAGGAGCGATTATGGCTTTCACCGTAAGGCAAAACGAAATTCTTGATGTATCCCTCATGATAATATCCGAAGAGGGTGTACAGAATTTCACGATGAGACAGATAGCAGGTGTCATAGGCATTAGTGAACCGGCAATTTACAGGCATTTTCCCAATAAAATTGCCATACTTGAAGCACTTCTGGAAAGATTCGGGCAAGTTCACCGCGATTTAGCATCTCACCATTTAAAAGGTAAGAGACTGAGTGAAATTAAGGATTTTTTATCTGCAATTCTTGATAATTTGGCCCAGCATCCTGCACTCAGTGCAATCATCTTTTCGGAAGAAATATTCCAGAATGAACCAAGCCTTCGAGCAAAGGTGAGCGATATGATGGAAAAAACTCAGAACGACATTAATAGTCAACTTGAAGCATTGAAAATTAACGCCTTCCTTCCTACTGAACATATTACATGGATGTTATTGGGTTCAGTTCGGTTTCTTGTGGCTAAGTGGAGATTGTCAAACTTTGATTTTGACCTTTCTCACGAAGGTAAATCCTTTGCCTGTAATTTGTTAAAAATTGTCCCCTGTAAAACAGAAGAAGGAGATGAGAAATGATATCAGATAAAGGTTTTGCAAAAATCCGCGTGATTCTTCCCTTGGTGCTAGTACTATCGATTCTATCGATTCAACTGGTCAAGAAGAATTCTCGTATGGAAACGGATCTGGATAAATACATGCCCCAGAATCATCCAGCATTTCAGTTCAGCGATTCTGCAGAAGCCCGATTCAACATTCGCGATGGTGTTTTACTTGCTATAGAATCTGACAGCTCTATTTATTCTACTGCAACGATTCAGAAAATCAAAGATCTTTCCAAGCGCCTTGCACAAATGGACGAGATTGACCCCAGTGGCATAAGTTCATTGGCGGATGCAGACAATATTGTGGGAAGCGATGGGACTCTTGATGTAAAACCATTTTTTCGCAGAGTACCCACATCACAAGAAGAAATTGCAGCACTCCGTGAGGCGGTGCGATCAAATGATATGGTTGCAGGCCGCCTTGTATCAGAAGACGAAACTACCGCACTTATAGTGGCGGAAATCGATGATGATCTGTTTTCCCAGGAATTTTATCAAGAACTTCTGGCTCTTGCAAATGAATTTTCGGGACCGGAAAAAATTCATGTTGCCGGTCGTCCCATTGTGGAAGGTTCTATGGCATATCTTGCCCCCAAAGATATGAAAAAGATGGTGCCCATTGTTATTTTAGTCATCGTATTGGTTCTCTGGTTTTTCCTGCGTAGCATTCGAGCCACTGTCGCAACCATGCTGGTTGTTTTAGTGAGTACTGTATGGACTTTTGGTCTAATGGCAATAGTGGGGATACCCATTTATGCCGTCTCCACCATGATCCCCGTAATGTTAATTGCAATCGGTGTAGCCGATGGCATCCATATTTTTCATCACCTGAAACAGGTTCAAAAAAGTAACCCCCAGACTGAAAAAACTTCTGTGATCAGGACAACCATAAAGGATATGTGGCGCCCAGTTGTTGTAACCTCCGTAACAACAGCGGTGGGTTTTATCTCTCTGGTAACATCAGAAGTCTATCCCATTAAGTATTTCGGACTCTTTACGGCATTTGGTGTGATGGTGGCAATGACACTTTCGCTTCTGTTGATTCCTGCATTTTCTATGGTCTTCGGCATTTCTCCGATAAGACAAAAGAAAAGTGGAAGAAATCAACCAGCAATGTCCTGGCTTGTTTCTTTTTCAGAAGGGGCGAACCGGCGCCCGGTTCTTTCACTTGGCCTTACCACAGTATTCATTCTGTTTTCCCTATGGGGAATCAGCAAGGTATGGATCAATTCAAGCTTTCTTGACAACTTTGAAAAAAGCAGTGCCATTGTTCAGACGGACTCTTTTGTAAACAGTAAGTTTGGGGGCACCAGTACGATCAATGTAATTCTTGATGCGAAGTCACCGGACACATTTAAGAAGCCTGAAGTCCTAACACTCATGTCAGAGCTGCAGAATACCACAGTGTCTCAATCACCGTGGGTTGGCAACAGTTTCAGCCTTGCTGATTATATCCGTCGTATGAACCGTGTAATGCATTCAGATAGTGCAAAGTACGATATAATACCCAATGATCAGAACCTCATTGCCCAATATTTGCTACTCTATGAAATGTCCGGAGATCCTGAAAATTTGTGGAAAGTTGTGGATGGCTCATTCAGCACCGCCAATGTCACGTTGCAGTTGAAAAGCGATAATTCCAAAGCAAGTAATGAAGCTCTCGCAATTATCGAAAAGTACCGCAACAAATTCAACGAACATGGTATACACATTGCCTACGCTGGTTCCGGTTACAAGGCGCTCATTTTTACGGAGCTGATTCTTGAAGGTCAAATTAAATCGCTTCTTCTCTCGTTTATTATTGTTGCCCTCTTGCTTGGGTTGATGTTTAAGAATGTTCAAGCTGGGCTCATTGGAACTATCCCTATAGTATTCACTGCCATTGTCTCCTTTGGACTAATGGGTTGGTTTAATATTGCACTTAGTACCACGACAGCACTTATTTCGAGTATCGCTATGGGAATCGGTGTTGATTATGCCGTACATTTTCTTGAACGCTATCGCAGTGAAATCAGAGAGGGGCGTAGTCCCGAAAAGGCTGGTATTCTCACAATACAGCATTCTGGAAAAGCCATTTTTGGTAATGCTCTTGTCGTTATTCTGGGTTTCCTGGTTTTACTGTTCTCGGTTTTTCCTCCGAATAGAACCCTCGGAATTTTAGTCTCGCTGAATATGTTCCTCAGTTTTCTTGGAACAGTCTCAGTTATGTACCTGCTTATTCGAAAAACAAAGTTGTTTACTTCAAAAGGAGGCCGTCTATGAAACGGATACAGAAAATCATGACCACTGTTGCTACTGCTTGCTTGATGGTGGGAAATGTATTGGCACAAGAGCCCATTAATGGATTGACAATTATCGAAAATGTGTATAATCGTGCACAACCTCAAGATCAACAAGGTGTGTTGACCATGTCGCTTATAAACTCGCGTAACGAAGAACGGGTGCGCGAAATCAGGCAGTTTATCAAAGATGATCAAACGGTTAAAAAAAAGATCATGTTCTTTCTTTCTCCCGCGGATGTGCGTAACACATCGTTTATGAACTGGAGCTACTCGGAAGATGGAAGAGAAGATGATCAGTGGATATATCTTCCCGCACTTAAACGCACAAAACGAATTTCAAGCGAAGGGAAAAGTGACTATTTCATGGGATCTGATTTTACCTATGACGATCTTGGTGATCGTCGTCCCGCAGAGGATGTTCACAAACTTGTTCGTGAAGAATCAATTAATGGTATTGCCTGCTATGTCGTGGAAAGCACCCCCCGTGATGACGAGTATATGTACAGTAAAACAATAACTTGGATAGATAAAGAAAAATGGATTGGAGTGAAGAAAGAGTTCTATGACGAAGATGGGCACCATCTCAAAACACTTACCGTTACAGAGAGTAAGAAAATTGGTAACTACTGGATGATTACACATTCAGAAATGCACAATCTTCAGAAAAGCCACCGCACAAGGATGCTTCTTAAAGACATCACTGTAGACCAGGGTATCAGCGACTCCCAATTTTCTGAACGGATGATGATGAGGGGGCTGTAATGAAATACATTGTGATATTTCTACTCTGTGCCTTTGTTTATACACAGGCACAGCCGAACATAAGCGGTATGGTGAGAAACTATACCGCACTCCGGCTTCAGGACGACCCAGAATTTGCGATGTTACAAAATACCTTTCGCTTGGACTTTGAAAAAAAGAGCGGAAAAGGTGCATTTGTCACGAACCTATATGCCTACCAATATGGCACCGATGTTGTTCCTGAAATACGGATTAAACAGCTCTTTGCTGATGTTTATTTCAACAGTCTCGATTTTCGGCTGGGGCGTCAGCAGATAATCTGGGGAAAGGCAGACGGCGTCTTTATCACCGATGTGGTATCTCCAAAAGATCTTAGAGAGTTTCTTTTGCCTGATTTTACCGAGATACGTGAAGGTATTGATGCCTTGAATACCAGCGTATATGCGGGAAATCATACTTTTTCACTTGTTCTTTCCCCTGCTTTCCGTCCAACGACACAACCGGAAGATGGCTCCATCTGGAAACCTGAGATGGACCTTCCGGTGAATACCGTTAGGATTGACACAACACGACAAGATGTACCACTTAAACTTTCAAACAGCGAAGCATTCTTTCGCTGGTCAGCAATGCTGAGTGCTGTAGATTTTGAAATTGTCGGAGCCTGGATGTGGGATGATGAACCAGCACTTCATCTGAATAAATTAGGACACCCAACTTCAAGTGGGTTTGTTCTCGATTCTCTGGTCATTTCTCCGGAATATCATAGGCTTGCCATGGGCGGCGGAGCATTCAGTACAACCCTGAAAGGCTTGGTATTGAAAGGTGAAGCGGGTTACTACTATGGAAAAATGTTCAGAACCAGTGATCCGAATTATTCTGACGGTATAGTTGAAGGAAACTACTTTCATTATATGGCTGGAGTATCCTACACACTTGCGGGAATTGACCTACACGGACAGTTTATCCAGAAGATCATTTTAGATCACGATGATTTTTTTCTGGATGAACAGTACCAGAATATGATTACAGTGCTTATACATAAATCAGTGTTGAGGGAAACATTGCACTTGGATCTTTTTTCATACATTGGCTTAAATGATGCTGACGCTTTGATTCGTCCTACTGTGGCTTATGATATTTCAGACGGACTCAAAGCAACTCTTGGCGCAAATATCTTTCTCGGTGATAGTGGCTATTTCGGTCAGTTCGATGACAATGATATGGTATATGTAAAATTGAGCTACTCTTTCTGAGGAGATTTTTATAATGAAATCGATACTGTTTATTGTCACAACACTTTTATTGAGTAACTGTATTTTGGCCAGTAATTTAGAGGGCACGCGCTGGCTGGTTCACAACGGTGATGTCACTGTGGAGTTTCGGAAAAGTGAGGAGAAATATCAAGCAGTTGCTATTGAAGTCTCTCCTGATTTCGAGAAAGCATCACCCGGAGATACCATCGTAAGGAATATTCAGTTTCATCAGGAATCACCCAAAGAAATTATTTAGTTTTATTATTGGTAAACAAAAATATGATTTATGAAAAAATATTTTGCACCATTTAAAATTAAAGATTTTATTACGCTTTTAATTACAATTGTGATTGGATTTGCTTTGATTATGATTTCTCTGAGGAGCTCCCAAAAAAGTATATATCATTGAGTGATAGAATATATTAAATTGGGGCATTTCAGGAGATTATGGACAAACAGTCCATGATGTTATTTGTACAAGATAGTTTTTTAGCCTTTATGGAGAATATCTTTCAACTAGATTTAAAATCTAATTGGAGGATAAGATGTTTTCTAAAATCTTGTCTATTTCTTCTCTGTTAGCTCTTGCTTGTGCGGCCTTTGCCGAACATCCCATAATCACAACGAACTATACGGCGGACCCAGCCCCCTATGTACACGGCGACACGGTCTATCTTTATACGACCCACGACGAAGATGACGCCGAAGGGTTCGCCATGTACGACTGGCTGTTACACACGTCTACAGACATGGTCAACTGGACTAGCCACGGGGCTGTGGCCTCCCTGAACGATATCCAGTGGAGTACTAAGACCAATGGCGCTTGGGCCGAGCAGGTTGTGTTTCGCAATGGCAAATGGTACATGTACGTCCCCATTCATGGTAACGGAATTTCTGTCCTGGTGGCAGATAATCCCTACGGCCCCTTCAAGGAACCTCTGAACAAGGCCTTGGTTTGGCAACGGGAACATTGGAACGACATCGACCCCACCGTATGGATTGACGACGACGGCCAGGCTTACATGTACTGGGGCAATCCCGACCTCTATATGATAAAGCTCAAGGAAGATATGATTAGTACGGAAGGATCCGTCGTGACCTACCCCAAGATCAAAGATTATCAAGAAGGTCCTTGGGTTTACAAGCGTGGCGATTATTATTATATGGCTTTTGCATCCACTTGCTGCCCCGAAGGGATTGGCTATGCCATGAGTGATAAAATCACGGGCCCCTGGACCTACAAGGGCGATATCATGCCTCATTCCTCCCGCAGTAATGGAAACCACCCGGGAATCATTGACTATAAGGGTAAATCCTATGTTTTTGGCCATCATTACAAGCTTTGGCACCAGAAATCCGATAAAATGGGCCTTAAGTTCCAGCACAAGGAACGCCGTTCTGTTGGCGTTGCCGAGATGAAGTATAATGCCGACGGAACCATCCAGAAGATTGACTGGTGGCCGGATAATGGTGTGGCCCAGCTGGAAGATTTTGACCCGTACAAGCGTGTAGAAGCAGAAACCATGTCCTGGGGCGAAGACGTGAGGGTCCGTAAGAGCGGTGCTGCCGGCAATACGGTCATCACCAATCTTTCCGAAGGAAAATACACCAAAATTAGCGGCGTGGAATTCGGCGATGCCGGTGCGCAGTCCTTCTCGGCTTCCGTGCTAAACGTCAAGAAAGCTTCTTCCATCACCGTTCTATTGGATAAGGTCAATGGAGAAGTTATCGGCAAGGCGGAATTTTCTGCAGATGGACTCGTGACAGTGCCTATGACTGGCGCGGTAGGCAAGCACGACGTATTTTTTGTGTTCGCTGGCGACTTTGAAGCGGACTACTGGGAATTCGAGGACAGCAAGACGGCCGTTCCTCAAAGCCCCTTCTGCAAGGCAAAACTTACGAATCCTGAAGTCAACTGCGAATTACCTGTTGTAGGTGCTACTATTGAGGGACTAAAAAACTTTATCGATTTTGAAAATTATGACCTTGGTGGGCAAGGCAAGGCCTACTATGATATGGATACCGAAAACCAAGGCAAGGAATACCGCGAAGACCGCGTCGATATCGTTGCTGTGAAAGACGCCAATGGCGATGGCTATGCCGTGGGTTACACTCAGAAGGGCGAATGGCTGGAATACACTATCACAGTCGAGGCTAGCGGAGTGCTCCCCTTTGAACTTTCGTATGCGACAGGAATGGAAAGTGCTGGCGCTCAGCTTTTTATAGACAACGAGGCCATTACTGATACGCTTACTCTGACAGGCACAGAAGATTTTGATACCTACTCTATCTTTAAAG
Source organism: Fibrobacteria bacterium AD312 (assembly GCA_001462345.1). Classification (GTDB taxonomy): domain Bacteria; phylum Fibrobacterota; class Fibrobacteria; order Fibrobacterales; family Fibrobacteraceae; genus Fibro-01. The sequence goes on from LIUM01000043.1 coordinate 47,415, forward strand.
GCAAAACCACAAAAGAATTGACCAAGGGCGAGCATGTGCTCAAGGTCTTGATTACCACCGACTACTTGAACCTGGACTGGATTGTTTTTGGAACAAGCGAAAAAGGGGCCGCAGAAATACGAAACGGAACAACTGGCATTAAGCCAAAATTGGTAACGTCTCCTGTAGTGGACTTTGTAAAAACAGCTGGCGATTATAAGGTCTTCGACCTAATGGGAACCCTGCTCGGCAAAGTACGCTTGAATGGCGGTGCATCGGTAAGTAATCTCGAAGACGAGCTAAAAAAAGCCGGTTTCCATAACGGAACCTACATAGTCCTAAATAACGCTGGACAAAACATTAGGATTTATTTCAAAAGATAATAGACCACTGAAAATTGACATAAATTGGACCGTTTTCTTGTTTCAAACCGAAACGAAGCGGTCTTTTTTTTTGCTGAAATGCCCCCAAAAAGAGCACAACACCAAGTGATAAAACATATAAAGCTGAAAATAGGCAAACGCTATAAATAAATTGTGGGCATCTCACTGCTTTGATACAATTAAAAAAACTGCATCTCTATCCGTGATTTTCTGAGGAATCAAGTAAGTAAAATTTTGGTTATTGTTAATTTATCAATACTAAATATTCCGAATCCTGGTATATGAATCCTTTTTTATTTTAGTTTAATTCTGAGGCATTTATGTCTCCGGGCGAAAGGGATTATCGTTCGAAAAAAAAGGATTGGTATGCATTCTATTTCATTACGGACACAAGTTCGTCGTTTTTTTCTGTTGCTTGGCGTTGCTGCGAGCATCGGATTTTCGCAGGATATTCTTTATCCTGATATGTTTCCTCTTTCAGATGTGCAACTTTTGGATGGTCCGCTTAAAGAACGTCAGAACCTGAATGTGGAAACGCTTTTGTCGTACGACGTGGATCGTCTGCTAGCACCATTTTATGAAGAAGCAAGACTCCAACCGAAAGCGTCTAAGTTTCCAAATTGGGCGGGGCTTGACGGACACGTGCTCGGGCATTACCTAAGTGCGCTCGCCATGCATTATGCCGATAACAACGATGCCGAAGTCGAGGCACGTATCAAGTATATCTTGACAGAACTTTCGATGATACAGAGCGTAAATTCCAAGGACGCTAATTTTGTGGGTTACATTAGTGGTGTGCCGAATGGCAAGGCCATGTGGCTCAAAATGAAAAACGGCGATGCTGGGGCACAGAATGGTTACTGGGTTCCTTGGTACAATATCCATAAGCTTTATGCGGGCCTGCGCGATGCTTATGTGTATGCAGGCTTTTCCGAAGCAAAAACGATGTTTTTAAAGCTTTGCGACTGGGGTATTACCATTACGAACGGGCTAAACGATTCAAAAATGGAGTCGATGCTCGGTACTGAACATGGGGGCATGCCAGAAGTCTATGCGGACGCTTATGCTTTGACAAAAGATACCAAGTACTTGACTGCGGCTAAAAAGTGGTCGCACAAGTGGTTGTTAAACGCGATGTCGGCCGGAAATGACAATCTGACAAATGTGCATGCGAATACGCAGGTGCCAAAGGTTGTGGGATTTGTACGTGTAGCAGAACTGGCGAACGATCAAACGTATACCAAAGGCTCGGATTTTTTCTGGAAAACCGTTGTAAATAAACGTAGCATTGCGATTGGCGGTAACAGCATATCGGAACATTTCCCTGCAACAAATGCCCACGCTAAATATACCGAAGAGCGCGAGGGGCCAGAATCTTGCAATACCTACAATATGCTAAAGCTGACGGAACGCTTATTCAATATTAAGCACGAGGCCGCCTATGCGGACTTTTACGAACGTGCTCTGTTTAACCACATATTGTCTACAATCCACCCGAATCACGGCGGTTACGTTTACTTTACGCCAGCGCGTCCGAGGCATTATCGCGTGTACTCCAAGGTCAATGCGGCCATGTGGTGTTGCGTTGGTTCGGGCATGGAAAACCCAGCAAAATACAACCAGTTTATTTACACAAAAGACGGCGATCAGTTGTATTTGAATTTATTTGCCGCCTCGGTGCTGAACTGGAAGGCAAAAGGCATTATTCTCAAGCAAGAAACCGCATTCCCCAAGGGCGAAAGCTCTATGATTACCGTTTCCGGGAGTGGAAGTTTTGACCTGCAGGTGCGTCACCCGTATTGGGTTGCTGAAAACGAGTTCAAAGTGATTGTGAACGGCGATACCGTTGTTGCGACGTCGAATCCATCGAGTTACGTTTCGGCGGGAACAGTCAAGTCGGGCGACAAGATTGAAATATTGTACCCGATGCACACCCATGTGGAAGACTTGCCGGGTGTTTCGGATTACGTGGCGTTATTGCATGGACCGATTGTACTTTCGGCAAAGACTGGAACTGATAACCTGAGCGGCCTTGTGGCCGATGACGGTCGTTGGAGCCATATTGCAGGCGGCGGCTTGCAATCTTTGGATGGTGCCCCTATGCTAGCTAGCAAAAAGGCGGATATTCCCTCGAAAGTGGAACCAGTGATCGGTGAACCGATGCACTTTAAGGCACCCTACCTATTTGCAAACAGTAAGGATGCAAATCTGTTGCTGGAGCCTTTCTACGAAGTGCACGATGCACGCTACATGATGTACTGGATGGTGCTTACGGACCCCTCAATTCTGGATCGTCTGAAAAAGGAACAGGAGGAGGCTCTTGCTCTTGATAACAAGACAATAGATAAAGTGGCTCCTGGGGAACAACAACCTGAAGTAGATCACAAAATGGAAATTGTTAATTCAACGACGGGAACACACCAAGGGGAATTCTACCGCGATGCGGGTCAGTGTTCTGGCGGCGAAGGCGGCTCTATTAGCTACGAGTTTGAAACAAATAGCGAAGATTCGCTAAGTCTGATGGTGCGTTACTGGGGTAACGAAGGTTGCACGCGTGCTTTCGATATTATGATCGACAATGAAAAGCTTGCGAGCGAAAATATTTCGGGTAAATGGAATAAGGACGAATTCGTGAACGTAACATATCCGATTCCAGACAAGATGGTCAAGGAAAAGAGTATTATTCGCGTGAAATTCCAAGCGAGTGCTGGAATGGTCGGCGGTATCTATGGCGTGCGTTTGCTGCGTAACAAGCCAAAACCAGAAACAACTAAGATTATTGTTGGCCGCGATGCCGCTGTTGTAAATTCGGTGCCGCAGTTCCGTGCCCGTGCCTCTCAAGAATCGCTGGAGCTTGAAACCGGCGCTCCCCTGCAAGGGAACGTCACGCTAAAAATTTACAGCATGGACGGACGCCTTGTGAAAGCAGAAATGTTGCCTGCTGGAAACTCTACCTTCAGCGTGGGAATAGCAAGCATGAAGAACGGCGTGTACATTATGCGGTTAATGCGTGAGGGCGCTCTCGTCGGTAGCTCGATATTCTCGAAGCGTGGAAAAATATAACCGCACGTAGAAAAAATTAAATTAGAACTTTTTTGAAACGTGGACTCCAAATGGAATAAAAATCCTAATTTGGGGTCCTTTTTTTTACCAGATACCTACACCTATACCAAGACTGAGGTAATGATTTATATATCCCGTTTCTAAACCAGTTTCTACATTATTTATTTTATATTCAGCATCGTCTATACTAGCAAATTGTACCATATACTTGAAACGAAGCAATAAGGCAAAAGAAGCTCCATTAATTGTTTTTGGCTTTGTAGCATAAAGACGCAAATCTATATTAGAGCCTAAAGCCCAATGAATTTGGTCTTCTGTCATTGTAGCATTGGAGATAAATGATGGCCCAATAAAAGGTTCTATTCTCAAAAAGCGAGAGTCAAAAGCGTTAAAACCGAGAGTAAGTTGAATGGATCCGATTGAGGATTCATAATCAAAATAATCATTATAATTTCGGCTTAAATAAAATGAAGAAGCATACGATACACCAAATAAAAATCTGTTCTTTCGCCAAACTCCTTCTATCATATAACTATCTTCACTTTTTTTATGAGAATAATATTTTGAGGCCTCTCCTGTAAAAAAGACTTTTGATTTAGAATAAAATACTTCTAAACCACCTGAATAATACTTACGTGTAAAAGGATCTTTCGCAAAATCACGTGTATCTTTCATAAAGGTTTCGACAAATGGAATGAGAACATCTTTTATATAATAATTTTGATCTTCATATAAATTATAGGTTGAATATTTTTTTGCATACTTCAAAAAATTTTCGGCATAAGTCGTATCTCTGAGATGCCCCCAAGTGATGGACACTTGAAGTGATAGTTTCTGTTCATAATTTAGCTATAT
>LIUM01000044.1:0-27420 GCA_001462345.1 Fibrobacteria bacterium AD312
GCTGAAGAGCTCTATACCAAAACCCGGATTGAAGAAGGGATAAAAAAGGGTATTGAACAAGGCCTTCAACAAGGCATAGAAAAAGGTATTCAGCAGGGTATTGAGAAAGGTGCTCTTCAAAAAGCACGTGAAATGGCGAAAGGACTGCGTGATGCAGGTGTTGCCATTTCAATAATATCACAACAATCAGGCCTCTCCGAAGACGAAATCAAGTCTTTGTAGTTTTTTTAATGTCGAATCAAGCGTAATTTGTTTGGAAAACAAATAGTGCAGATTCAAATGAAAAAACAATATCATTCATATTAACTGATACAATTAAAATAGCAGACGGGAATGGCTGTTGCCGACGAACTCCTCTTGAAATGTAATTGCACGAAAAAGAAACGCCCCTCTAACTCAACCCAGTTTTTTCATGAAGAGACAATAAAACGCTCATCTAAACAAACCGAGTTTTTTTTATGAAGAACCAAGCGTCATTTGCTTGGAAAGCAAATAGCGAAGGCTCGAATAAAAAAATATTACAATTCAATTAAATCATAATAGTGAATTATTAGACGAAAATGACTTTTTACTTTTGAACGAATTTTGTGTGGCACACAACTGAGTGAAAAAGTAAAATCATTTCCGTCAACCACAGTGATGTTCATAAAAAAACGGAATAAAGTCAACGGAGCGAGAAAGTAAAACCATTTCCGTCAACAAGAGTGATATTAAAATGTAATGAAAAAACGCTTTTCGTCAACCATATAGTTATTAAGATTTATTCTTCATGAAAAAAACAAAAAAAAACCAGCACGAGAGTACTGGTTTTTTTTCTTTAAGCAAAACAAGCTTAGCGTTGAGCGCCTTTAGCCTTGTCTCCGTATTTCTTAATGAGTTCGTCTTGGATATTGCGTGGTACTGGAGAGTACTTTGCAAATTCCATAGTGAATTCTGCTTTACCTTGAGACATAGAGCGAAGGTCGGTAGCATAACCAAACATTTCTGCAAGAGGTACTTCAGAAACGATTGTGGCATAGCCAAGTTCTTCACTTGTTCCAACAATGCTTCCGCGACGTTGAGAAAGGTTACCTACAACACCACCTTGGAATTCAGAAGGTGTTTGTACTTCCACTTTCATAATTGGTTCAAGAATTTGTGCACCAGCTTTTTCGAAAGCTTGGCGGAAAGCCATACGAGCGCAAATTTGGAACGCCATATCAGAAGAGTCCACATCATGGTATTGACCGTCTTTTACTTCCATTTCAATACCAACCACTGGGAACCCAATTAAGGAACCAGCGTCCATACAGCTTTGGAAACCTTTATCGCAAGAAGGGATGTATTCTTTAGGAATACGGCCACCAACAACAGAGTTCACAAAGTTATAAACCTTATCGGAGTCACCTTCAACAGCCATTGGACGCATTTCACCAACGACTTTAGCGAATTGACCAGAACCACCAGTTTGTTTTTTATGAGTGTAATCAAATGGAGCAGAACGAGTAATCGTTTCGCGGTAAGCCACTTGAGGAGCACCAGTTTGGACGTCTACTTTATATTCACGACGCATACGTTCGATGTAAACGTCAAGGTGTAATTCACCCATACCCTTGATAATGGTTTGTCCACTTTCTTTATCGACCATAACTTGGAATGTTGGGTCTTCTTTAGTAAAGCGGTTAAGAGCTTTTGATAAATTATTTAAGTCGTCACGGTTTTTGGCTTCAATCACAAGTTCGATCACTGGATTTGGAACGTGCATAGAAGTCATGTTGTAACGGAGAGATCCGTCTGTAAAGGTAGTACCAGAAGCGCAATCAACACCGAAAAGGGCAACGATATCACCAGCACCTGCTTCTGTGATTTCTTCCATATTGTCGGAGTGCATGCGAACCAAACGACCTACGTTTATTTTTTTACCATTAGCAATATTGGTAATAGAGTTACCTTTTTTGAGAGAGCCCTGATAAATACGAATGTAGGTTAATTGACCATAACGGTTATCTACAAGCTTAAATGCATAACAAACGAGAGGGTCGTTATCATTGTTTGTTAGTACAACTTGTTTCTCTTCGTTATTGACATCTAGAGCAATGTTGTTCACTTCTGTTGGGTTTGGCAAATAATCGGTAACGCCGTCAAGAAGTTTTTGAATACCAGTGTTCTTATAAGCAGAACCCATAAAGACTGGAGTAATATCTAAGCTAATGGTTGCTTTGCGGATAGTGGTCTTGATAAGATCTTCGTCGATATCATAGTATTCGCCTTCGAGGGCTTTTTCCATGATTTCATCGGAATAGTCAGCGCAGCAGTCGATTAACTTGGTGCGGTATTCAGTAGCGAGAGCTTTTAAGTTTTCTGGAATTTCTTCTTCGCGAATGGTTTGTCCGCTTTCCCCTTCAAAATAGAAGGCTCTCATTTTAACAAGGTCAACAACACCTTTCAATTGATCTTCAAGACCTATAGGAACTTGCATTACGCAAGGCTTGTGGTTTAATTTTTCTTGAAGCATTTTAGCTACGCGAAGTGGATTAGCTCCAGAACGGTCGCATTTATTGACAAATGCAATACGTGGCACATTATAGCGACGCATTTGACGGTCAACAGTAATAGACTGGGATTGAACACCGGCAACGCTACAGAGCACAAGAATAGCTCCGTCTAATACGCGAAGTGAGCGTTCGACTTCAATGGTAAAGTCAACGTGCCCCGGGGTATCGATAATGTTGATGGTGGTGTCTTTCCAAGTGGCATAGGTAGCTGCAGATTGGATAGTAATACCACGTTCACGTTCGAGTTCCATGTTATCCATAGTAGCACCAACACCGTCTTTACCACGTACTTCGTGGATGGCATGAATTCTATTTGTATAGAATAGAATGCGTTCGGTGAGAGTTGTTTTACCCGAGTCAATGTGAGCGGATATGCCTATATTTCTGTGTTTTTCTATGTCTTTCATAATTTTTCCATGGATTTATGGATGAACTTTTTGTTTGTTGGGGCGCAAAATAGTAAAAAAATAGGGGGGTCTCAAGATATTCTTTTTTATCCAGAGTATTTTCTATGCTATAAACCGTGCTTTTATACAAAAAAACGTTTTTTTATGAAAAGAAGATGTGGTTATTTTTTCACAAAACACAAATAAAATGGCTATTTGGAGATAGCCTATGGGTGTTTATGCTTTCTGTTATTTTATTTAAAGAAATTTTAAAATAAGGAAAAAATTACGATTTAATTCTAAAAAAGAAGAATCGTTTATGACTTTAGTCTTTTTTAGACTTCGCTTCTTTTTTTAGGCACGCATTTTGAAATAAAAAAAACAGACTTTATTTTGAAAAAATTAATCAGGTGTTTTTTCTTTTTGAATTTTATTTTGATCTGCAAGGCCTTTAAAATAGGCTTGTGCAGTTTTTCCAACTTCTTGGGTGTCATAATAGGCATAAGCTCCACTCCCAATAGCTCCAAGAGCTGGAATAGCTCTAAATAAGGCTCTGCCAAGAAGTTTTGATGAAGCTTGAATCCCTATTTTTTGGAGAAGAGCACGTAATGCCGATACAGATACTTTTTGCATGATTATTCGACTTCCTGTTCGTACAGCAACGTCTCGAACTAATTGAGAGGCGGTGTGGCGAAATAGGCACCAAACCATAGCTTCTCGACTGAGAACGGCTATTTGCCCGTATGAGGCTGCAATATCGGCGACTAATTGGGCTTGAATTCGCCAAATGGCTGTTAAATCAGGGATAATCGTGAGCACGCCTACAGACCCTGCAGGGATTGCTAGGGTAGCGCTAAGTACTCCTGTTTTTACAGAGGCTTTTTTAATTAGCGTTTTTATTTTAATTTCAGGATTTTCTGTAGGGCTTACTAAAGATTCTGGAATCGCTGTGACTAAGTCAAAAAGGATTTTACTTGTTTTTTCTTTGATAAGGCCAGAAACCCCAGGATCATTTGAAATCAATTCTTCTTCCATCGAATGCTTCCTTGTCTTTAATAAGGATTTTTAGAGACTCTTATAATAATATAACTCTCTTTTAATTTAGAAGAATAATTTCGCAAGACCACCAGCAAAACCAGGGAGTTCTTGCCGAATAGGGCCATTATTTTCAAGCCAAAGGTTTATAATTTCTGAAATCCATTCTTTTTCAGAGGTTATCTTATAAAAATGGGCAAAAGTATGATTTTGTTCTGTGACAATATCATAAAAGGCTTCAAATTGTAGGGGAGACGGTTCTCCTTTTAAGCCAATTAATAATTCTATTTTGCGTGAATCGGTATCTATTTTTAAAGAATGCAATGTGCCTAGCTTTTGAAGCGTTTTGTTTTGTTTCAAAGCGATTTTTAAGGCCTCGTCACGAATTCCCATGATTACCTTGCAAGCGTTAGAATTTCAATTCCATTTTTGGTGCGAGCGACCGTGTGTTCAAATTGCGCTGATAATGAACCGTCTCTAGTCACTGCAGTCCAACCATCTTTTAATGTTTTCGTGGAACAGCGCCCCATATTGATCATGGGCTCAATGGTAAAAACATGTCCAATTTCAATCATGGCTTTTAATTCATTGTTTCGAAAATGTAAAATGGTTGGTTCTTCATGAAACCCTCGGCCAATACCGTGACCGCAGTAGTCTTCTACGACACTGAAGTCATGTTCTTCAGCAATACTTTGAATGGCTTCGCCTATATCAAGGTATTTTGCTGCTGGTTCGCCTGCGGCTTGAATCCCTGCATCCATACATTCTTTAGCTACAGCGACAAGTTCTTTTGCTTGACGAGAGACCTCGCCAACAAGAAACATAGCGCTAGTGTCTCCATGATAACCAGACAAAATAGTCGTGATATCAATATTTACAATATCGCCATCTTTTAGAATAGTCTCAGCACCAGGAATCCCGTGGCAAACGACTTCGTTTAAGCTGATGCAACAATTTTTTGGGTAACCATGGTAGCCAAGACAAGCAGAAATACCGCCATGTTTTTTTGTGTATTCTCCAACGAAATTATCTATTTCAAGTGTGGAAACGCCTGGCTTGCAAAGCTCTCCAGCACGTATTAATGTTTCTGCGGCAAGAGCACCAGCATCTCGAATCAATTCGATTTCTTTGGGTGATTTAATCTTAATTTTTCCCATATTGTTCCCAATAATAACGATCTAATAAGAAGGCTAAAAGTTCTTTGTCTTCTTCAATTTGAGCGAGTTCTTCGACTAATGGTAAATAGCGGCGCATGCGTTCTTGACTACGTTGCCCTAATGTTCTTTTATGGCGTTCGAGATAGATGCGAGTGCGTTCTCTAATTTTTTTGGCAATTTGTTCTTCTGTAATTGGAGGCATTTTGGAAAACTGAATTCCAAAATCGGCAGCCGTTTTTTGAAGCTCAATTTCTTCTACTGGAGTGATTAAAGAAATGGCGACGCCACTTCTGCCTGCACGGGCAGTTCGACCACTACGATGAACATAGACTTCATGATCGTCTGGATGATCAAAGACAATGACATGAGTAACGTGAGAAACGTCGATTCCTCTTGCTGCCACATCGGTGCAAATGAGGATAGGAAGTTTTTTTGTTCGGAAATCGTTTAGAATCGATTCTCTTTGCTTTTGAGGAACATCTCCAGAAAGAGCTCCTACCACAAAACCGAAGTTAGTTAGGACTTGTTCCAAATAAGCAACATCTTTTTTCATGTTGCAAAAAATCATGCAACTTTCTGGATTTTCCCACTCTAAAACTTTAATTGTTAAAGTGTCTTTTTCCATTACATCGCACATGTAGTAGCGGTGTTCTAAGTTATTGGCAATGACTTGGTCATAACTCAAGGATAAAAAGTCGGCGTTAGGACGTTGGAATTCACGAGCAAGGCTTTTTACTGTTTGAGGAATAGTAGCACTAAACATGGTGCAAGCGATTTCTTTAGGAAGGTATTTGCGAATGCGCTGCATGTCTGGGTAAAAACCCATAGAAAGCATTTCATCAGCTTCATCCATAACTAAATCTCTTACAGAAAGAAAGTCGATGTGGCCTCTTTGAGCGTGGTCTAATAAGCGACCAGGTGTAGCGACTATAATATGAACGCCTTCGCGTAAAGCACGTAATTGAGGTTCGTACCCTACACCGCCAAAAATAGGGGTAGAACGGATACCAGACCCTTTGGCGAGAAGTTCAATTTCACTTTGTACTTGTAAAGCGAGTTCTCTAGTGGGTACTAAAATAAGGGCTTGTGGAAACAAATGCGTTGGTTCAATGACTTGTAATAGAGGGAGAACAAAGGCTCCCGTTTTGCCAGATCCCGTTTTTGATTGGATTAGCATATCCCTTGCATTAAGCATGTAGGGAATTGTTTTTCTTTGAACGGGCATTAAATCGGTCCAGCCGTGAGCTGTAAGAACTTCTTTTTGAAGAGAAGGTAATTGATCAAAGGTGTAGTCGGGGAGTTTGTTTTTTGGCTCGATAATTTGAATCGGTGTTAAAAACGGATTTGTTTTTTCTTCTATAGTATCACTCATAATGTGTAAAGGTAGAAAAAAGAAATGATTTCCGTTTTATTTTAAGCTCCAATAGTATTCTATTCCAAGATTTATAAAGCAATCGATTGTAGAACCGCCTATAATTGTGGGCTCAGAGGCTGCTTCAGAAGAGGGATCGCTATCAAGCATGCGCCCACGACTCCCTATGCCTGCTTTTAAATTGAGGCCATAATGTTTGAAAAAAATCAAATGAGTCCCTGCTCCAAAGAGGGCTCCTTTATAGACGTTTTCAAATTTAATCCGCGTTTCATAAAAACGAGAGGGTTCTACGCCTTTTTTAAGGCCAATCTCTTCATTAAAAAAGCTGTATTGAAATCCAATAAAGGCATAAGGCGATGTTTCTAGAAAAGAAAAAGAATGATAGTTCTTTGAAAAAACAAGGCTAATTCCAATCTCATGACGATTGAATTTCCAATAATCTAATTCTTGGTAAATGGGGTCGGTGTTATCTATTTTCGCTTTGTGAGAGGAGTAGCGATAGAAAAATTCAGCTCCGATAAAACCATACCAAGTGCGTCCAAAATAAATAGAGGCAAGAGGGGCTTCGTCTTCAATAAAATTCCATAAACTTAAAGAATCTTTTGTATTTCGATAGCTTTTAATGCGACTATCCAGTTTATTCTTATACCAACTTTTTGGCGTGAGTGGAAGAGAGGCTTGTGTTTTCCCGTAGGCAACGCCAACCCAAGAGTGGTGTTTTGCCGTTTCTTTATAATAGGGGTCTGGTTCCTCTGCCTTTTTCTTACGTTCTTCTTTGGTGAGACGTCGCTCTGCTTTATTCTTAAATAGTGCATTCGCGATGATATCCCCTTGCTCTATTTGATTTTTTGTATAAGGTAAGATTTGTACTGTTTTTGGAGAGGCAGATAATTCTTCAAATAGAGCAACGTAGAGCTGATTGTCTTTTTGAGTGAGGTAAATAACAGTCTTGTCTTCTAAGTTGTTTATTTTCTTTATCATCTCTGGACTTCTTGCCCGAAGATGATCGGCATCTAGATTGGGGGCTAAATTGTTTTTAAGCCACTCGCCATATAATGCAGTCACCGAATCGCGTTCCCATTCGCCAAAAGTACGGCACTTGGGCTCTCCAATAGAGGCATTAATTCTTTTTAAAGAAAGGCATAATTCTTTAGGAGATACTGCTAAATTGGAATCTTTTGTCCAGATTAAAATATCGGCATCTTTCCATATAGTATAATCGTTTTTGAATACCGTTTCTTTAGCAGATAAATCCACTACAAAAAAGAGCAAAAGAAATAATATGAGGATGTTTTTCACGGGATTATCCTCCGTGAAAATTCTTTATGTATTTGCTTCACTGCTTTTTGAGAGATTAGTTTTAATTGCTCTTGAGTTAAGCGTGTGGAGAAAGGCTCTTGGATTTCTACAACGGAAGAAAGAAGCGGGCGTTGATTTAGATTATCCCACAAAGTATAAGAAAGTATCGCTGTAATATGATGAACAGTCGTTTTGATTTCAAGTTCTTGATCCCCTTGGGTGTAATCATAGTAAAGATTACGATCTAAATCGGTGCCTATTAAAAATTCATGAAGAATGAATAAATAGGGAGGGGTTTTATTCTCATGACTAATTACAATTCCTTGAGCTGGTAAACGCCCTTTTAAGAAAATAGATTTGTCTAATTTTTGACTTTCTGTAGGCCAATCTTTTTCAACGGAATCAGGGAAAACACTTGCTTGGGGGTAATTGATTTTAAACTCGTTAATAAAATTCGAAATAATCAAGTGGTCCGTTTTTTGGTGGATGCTATCCATTGGAATTTCGAGACGATTAGAAAACCATTTGGCTCGGCTTAAAATAAAGGCATTTTGTGTACCAACGATGCCAATAGCGTCATTGGAAGAGATTCCTTTTTTATAAGACGGATGAACTGCACTCCATTGGTGTGATGAAGTACAAGCAACAAAAAAGAACAAACAAAAAAGGAGAGCCTTTATGCTGTAAAGTCTTTGTAGGCGCAGCTTGGTTGAGGCTTTCGTTGTTTGCTGTACTTTCCTTTGTACCATTCAACGTCTCCTTTAGGTTCCACAAAATAAACCTGGCCGATTCGAACTCCTGGATAAACTCTAACAGGATGAACGACTGCGATTTCTAAAGTCCAAGTGGGGTAATGGCAGATGATTTTACCATTTTCACTTTTTTCAAAACCCCAACCCACATCACCAAACCCAGCGGTAATGTGCGTGTTAATCCCTAAGCGACCAATGGAACTGCGCCCTTCAAACATTGGAATATAACGATGGCTAATCGCAGATTCATTAGTCATTCCAATATATAGAATTCCTGGTTGTAAAACCATGCCTTCTTTTGGAATAATTAGATGTTCGGTGGGGTTTTCTTTTTTCATGTCAAGACAGCCACCTTCAAGAGTGTATGTTAACAAGTTTTCATTTAAGGTAACATCAATACTATTAGGAGAAAGATTCTCAGGATGAAAAGGCTCAATGACAATATCGCCACATTCTACGGCTTGAGTAATGGCTTTTCTTGTTAAAAACATTAGGCAACCCCCCATTCGTTTCGATAATTGTATACACGCTCTAAAATGTCTTCTGGAGCATTGATTTTTTTACGATTTTCTTCTTTTGTGAGGAACTCGATAATATCGTTAATATTGATAATCGAATGCGTTTCGATATTATACTTTTCGCTCACGATCTGCATAGCGGAAAGCCCATTTTCAAGGCGTTCGCGTCGATCCACAGAAATTAAAAGGCCCACGACATTCACGTTAGGAATACATTTTAATGTTTCCATCGTTTCATTTACAGAAGTCCCAGCGGTAATCACGTCTTCAATGATGACTACATTTGTTTTTTCTTTATAAGTATAACCTACCAGAGTACCGCCTTCTCCATGATCTTTCGCTTCTTTGCGATTGTAGGTAAAGCTTAGATTGATGTTATGAGCATCGGAAAGCTTCATCGCGGTAGCAGCGCAAAGAGGGATTCCCTTATAAGCTGGCCCAAATAAATTTTCAGCTTTATTCTTAAAATGTTCAACAAAGGCATCGGCGTAAAAAGAAGCTAAGGTAGAAAGCGATTGACCTGTACGGAATTCACCTGTATTAATGAAATAAGGTGTTTTTCTTCCACTTTTAGTAATAAAATCACCAAAACGTAGAGCGCCAGTATTTGCTAAAAAATGGACAAATTCATCTTTATTTAACATGATCCTCTTCCTTTTAAGGGTTAGCCCCTAAAAGCATGGCTAAGATATTACCAAAGATATTTCCTGTTTGGCTAGTAAAGTAAATTACTGCTAAAACAGCAAAAATCAATAAGCAAAAACACAAATAAAAGTAAGTGGCTCTTACAATGCCAGAAATTTTGAACTTAAACAGAATCCAGAGGATAATGCTTAAAACAGCGGCAAAAATCCAAGCTGTGGGTGCATTGACTGGATTAATCTGGTGAATGAGATAAACAATGGAGATTCCTGGCATAAAGAAAAACGTAATGCCAAGAACGGTTAAAAAAGCAAAACCAACATAGTAGGCAAAGCCTTTCTCTTTTTCGACAATCACTTGAGGGGCTGTGGGTTGAAATTCTTTGACTTCTGGAGCAGAAGGTGTCGCGATTTCAGCTTCGTCAATAACGGGGGTTTCTTGAATAGGATTTGTATCTATAGATTCCGAATTTTCGGAAGAGGTGATGTCATCATGCATAGTCACGGATTCTCCTAAAGGATAAAAGTTCTTCCAGCGAAAACAAATACACGGTGTTCAAGCCAAAGTTTAAGAGCGGCTGATAAAGTGCGCTTTTCTATATCTTTACCTAGTTGAACGAGCTCTTCAATACTTACTGTTTCTGGAACACGTTGAATATCTTGACAGATAATAGGCCCTTGATCCAAATCTTCGGTTGCAAAATGAGCGGTGGCACCAATGATTTTTACGCCTTTACGCCATGCCTGATGGTACGGTTTGGCGCCTTTAAATGCAGGTAAAAAGCCGTGGTGGATATTAATCACTTTGTAGAGATATTCTTGGGTAAATTCGGCTGAAAGGATTTGCATGTAGCGAGCAAGAACTATAGCGTCTGTTTTAGTTTCAGAAATAATTTCACGGAATCGATTTTCTTGAATCGACTTATCTTGGTTGCTTGGCACATAATAAAATGGAACTCCAAAAGAACCACCTACAGGGCCAAGATCGGTATGATTACTGACAATGCAACTAAATTCACAGGGCAAAACACCATCGCGATGTTTAAGTAAAAGATCATAAAGGCAGTGGTCTGTTTTGCTTACAAAAATCGCAATTCTTGGCGTTTTTGTGGTGTTGAAAAGTTTCCAATTGAGTTGAAGATGCTTTTCTAAGGTTTGCACGTGGCGTTCTATTTCAACAATATTTTCTTCTTCAATTTCAAAGACCGCTCTTAAAAAAAAGGTTTCGATATCTTTTGCCGTATGTTGAGTCATGTCAATAATATTCGCGCCTGCCTTGGCGAGCACTTGTGTTGTTCCGGCAATAAGCCCTTTTTGGTCAGGACAGTGTATTTGGAGTATATATTTAGTCAAATTCATGAGGTAAATTTAACAATAGAACAGATTCACGAACTGAAAAAAACGAAAACAGAAGGGAAAAAGAGTATTAATTTGTAAATTAATATTATGCACTTCTCATTTTACGTTTTTCCCTTTCTCTTGACTATTGGGTTATCCTCTCTTTGGGCGTCTCCTTATTTGCATGTGACCACGAAGCTTAATCTAGGCTTTTCTGGAGGCCCTTCGGCGTCTGTTTTCGCCTCAGACACAGTGGATCGCTACGGTTCGAACTGGAGAGGCTTAGAGATTCCGCTGGAAAATGGTCGCTATTATGAGCGAATCGATCCCTTTTTTGCTTTGATTTTTGATGCTGGTTTAGATTCTTTTCGTGTTCATATAGAGGCTCCACTGCGAAAAGATTTAGAGGCTTGGTATGATAGTCCTCTTCATTCGAACTGGACGCTATCTCCAAGTGATCTAGATATCAATGTGCCTACAGATGCGTATGCTAAATGGAATAATAAAGCAGGCTTTGTTCAGGTGGGTCGTTTCAAGCCCGATTTAGGCCCTTCTCCTAATATTTTAGCTGTTGGTGGAGCACCTTACCATGACGCCATTTTGTGGCGATTTTTCGCAAGCCGATTCCGTTATGATTTTCTTTTATCCTCCTTAAATCCTTGGTTACATGGGACTCCTGAGTCTACAGGGGTAATGCCAGGAGACTCTACAGAAGCTTATAAGCAGATTTATGGAAGTGTGGATAATCAAAGAAATCGTTCTTATAGTGAACCCTACAAAACATTAATTTACCATAGTTTTGGCCTTGATTTTGAACGCTTTTGGGTCAAGTTTATTGAACAGAGCCTTGTGGGTGGAAAGCAAATAGAATTTAGATCAATGAACCCCTTTATGTTCTTACATGATAATTATGGAAGTGGTTATACTAAGGCAAGTAGTCTTTTTGAATGGGGCTTTAGGCCAGTACCTCAAAGTTCTTTTTATTGGCAAGTGAATTTAGAAGATGTGGCAAGCCCAGTAGGTGAAACAGAAGGCACTACGACAAGGGCAATTGTCAGTTATTTTACAGGCTTTCGGTACGAATGGAAAACGTTAAGTCAGGGTGATTTTATTTTCCGTTTTGATGTGGTTTATACTGACCCCGCTTATAATAACCAGGAACTTCCTCTGTTGAAGTATACGAGCCGTCGTATGTATCGTAGTAACTATAGAAGTCAAACGGATCCAGACTTTGCCGACATGTACTTTGTCGATTATCCTTTAGGCTATAGGCGTGGCCCAGATGCTTTAGATATGTGGCTCGATGTCTCATGGAAAAAAGGAATTCATAAGGCCAATTTAGAACTAGGTTACTTACGCCAAGGGGATAAAAATCTCTACACAGATTATGAAACGGCGATTCAAACCAGTAATGGTCTTTCGGGCGTGGTTGAATCTCAATATATTGCCGATTTAATTTATTATAGAGAGTGTGTCCGTTTTGTCAAATTGTATTTGGGCGGAGGTGCCCGTTTTGTTCAGAATTTTGAGCATCAAGAAGGCGAAAAAGAAAAGGATTTCTGGCTTAGATCAGGAATTGTGATTTCTAATACTTTTTTTGACTGATTTGATCAAAAAAATAGATTGGACGATGGTGTTTTTTTTCTATTTTAGTGAAACAAGATGTAGTATCTCTTTAACCTAATAGTGCACCATATCTTGTAAAAACGTAAGTGATAAATTGGTTTGAAACACCAACGTTTTTGTTAAAAAAAGAGGTTTTATGGCAATCATTGGTACTCCTTTAAGTGAATCTGCAACTCGAGTTCTTTTTTGTGGAGCGGGTGAACTTGGAAAAGAAGTGATTATTGAAATGATGCGCCTCGGTGTAGAGGTGATTGCTGTAGATCGTTATCCAAATGCCCCAGGCATGCAAGTGGCCCATCGTTCCCATGTGATTAACATGCTTGATGGTGCTGAACTACGTCGTATCATTGAACTTGAAAAGCCTGATTATATTGTTCCAGAAGTAGAAGCCATTGCCACAGACACTCTTGTAGAAATGGAATCAGAAGGGTATTGTGTGATTCCAACCGCTAAAGCGACTAAACTCACCATGAATCGAGAGGGAATTCGTCGTTTAGCTGCAGAAGAACTTCACCTAAAAACATCTCCTTACCGATTTGCAGAAACTTTTGAATCTTTCTCAAAAGCGATTCATGAAGTAGGGATTCCTTGCGTGGTGAAACCTGTAATGAGTTCTTCTGGTCATGGGCAAAGCGTGGTTCGTTCAGAAAGCGATATTGAACGTTCTTGGAATATTTCTCAACAAGAAGGTCGGACTGGAGCTGGTCGAGTTATTGTAGAAGGTTTTGTGCCTTTTGATTATGAAATCACTCTTTTAACCGTTCGTCACGTGGGCGGCACTTCTTTCCTCGAACCTATTGGTCATCATCAAGTCGATGGAGACTATCAAGAATCCTGGCAGCCTCAGCCAATGGAATCTCATTTATTAGAACAAGCAAAAGAAATGGCTCTTCGGATTACAGACGCTTTAGGTGGGCGCGGCATTTTTGGTGTCGAGCTTTTTGTCTGTAAAAATGAAGTGCTATTTAGCGAAGTGAGTCCTCGACCTCATGATACGGGGATGGTCACATTAATTTCTCAAGATTTATCGGAATTTGCCCTACACGCTCGCGCCGTGCTAGGTTTACCAATTCCAAATATTGCCTTTCATGGTCCTTCGGCATCTAAAGCCATAGTATGTGACGGTCAGTCGAAACAATTAAAGTTTAGTCATCTAGAAGATGTCCTTGCTGAAAAAGATACAGCAATACGTTTATTTGGAAAACCAGAACTAAAAGGACATCGTCGTATGGGTGTTTTACTGGCTCGTCGACAAAACGTTGAAGAAGCTCTTGAAGTAGTCAAAAAAATGCGCGAGAAGGTAGTTATAGATTTATGATAGAAAAAAACGCATGGCGCTCTTTTGTTTCAGGATCATGGAATTCTGAAATTGATGTTAGAGATTTTATACAGAAAAATAGAACTCCATACGAAGGCGATGACTCTTTTTTAGCAGGTGCCACCGCGCGCACTCAAAAACTGATGGAATCAGTTAATGCTCTCTTAAAAGAAGAAAGGAAAAAAGGAATTTTAGGGGCAAGTGTCGATGTAGGTACTTCGATTACGGCTCATAAACCAGGTTATATTGATCAAGCTCTTGAAAAAATTGTAGGCTTACAAACCGATGCTCCATTAAAACGGGCGATTGCTCCAAATGGTGGCCTTCGTATGGTCGAAACAGGGCTTGAAGATTATGGTTACACGATTGATCCATTGATTAAAGAAGTGTACACCAAGTATCGTAAAGATCATAATCGAGGCGTCTTTGATGTGTATAGTCCAGATATTCGCGCTTGTCGTAAGTCTGGTGTGATTACAGGGCTTCCAGATGCTTATGGGCGTGGCCGTATCATTGGTGATTATCGTCGTGTTGCTCTTTATGGTGTTGCCTTTTTAATTGAAGCGAAAGAAAAAGAAAAAGCAGAACTCGATTATGCTGATTTTACCGAAGACGTGATCCGTCTTAGAGAAGAACTTTCAGAACAAATCGCAGCACTTAAAGAATTAGTGGAAATGGCTTCTTCTTATGGTTTTGATTTGTTAAAGCCTGCAGAAAATGCAATCGAAGCCATTCAATGGACTTATTTTGCTTACTTAGCTGCTGTTAAAGAACAAAATGGTGCCGCGATGTCTATTGGTCGTATTTCGACATTCTTAGACATCTATATTGAACGCGATTTAGCTGAAGGCACAATTACAGAAGTCGATGCTCAAGAGTTAATTGATGATTTGGTGATTAAATTGCGATTGGTTCGTTTTTTACGAACACCAGATTATGATGCTCTTTTTTCTGGTGATCCTACTTGGGTTACTGAATCTATTGGTGGCATGAGTGAAGATGGTAAGACTCTTGTTACAAAAAGTAGTTTCCGTTTTTTACATACCCTTTATAACTTAGACCCTGCTCCAGAGCCTAATTTAACGGTGCTTTGGTCAGAACATTTGCCTTCTCATTTTAAGGAATTCTGTTCTAAGGTTTCTATTGATACTTGCGCCATTCAATACGAGTCCGATGATTTAATGCGCCCAAGATGGGGCGATGATTATGCCATTGCTTGCTGCGTTTCTGCGATGAAGATTGGAAAGCAAATGCAGTTTTTTGGAGCAAGAGCGAATTTAGCAAAGACTCTATTGTACGCAATCAATGGGGGCATAGATGAAAAGCTCTTTATCAAAGTCGCTCCAGGTTTTGAGCCCATTACCGATGAAGTTCTTGATTTTGATAAGGTCATGGAAAAGTATGATTTGATGATGGAATGGCTTGCTCATACTTACGTGAAGGCCTTAAATGCGATTCATTACATGCATGATAAGTATTACTATGAACGTATCGAAATGGCTTTGCATGATCGTGATATTCTTCGCACGATGGCTTGTGGCATCGCGGGCCTTTCTGTGGCTGCCGATTCTTTATCAGCCATAAAGTATGCAAAAGTGTATCCTATTCGTAATGAAATGGGTGTCGCGATTGATTTTAAGATCGAAGGGACTTTCCCTGCTTATGGAAATAATGATGATCGAGTCGATTCGATTGCGACGATGCTTGTGACTCGTTTTATGGAAAAGCTCAAAAAACAAAAGGCATACCGAAATAGTTTAGTGACTCAATCTGTATTGACTATTACTTCTAATGTCGTTTATGGCAAAAAGACTGGAAATACTCCAGATGGACGTCGCAGTGGAGAGCCTTTTGCACCAGGAGCAAATCCTATGAATGGTAGGGATGTCTCTGGCTTTGTCGCTGCTGGCGCTTCTGTGGCAAAGATTTCTTATGATGATGCTTTAGATGGTATTTCTTGGACAGCTACATCGACTCCAGAAGCTCTTGGTCGAACCGCCAAAGAACGGATAGATAATCTTTCGAATTGTTTGGATGGATTTGTGCGTGCTGGTGGTTATCACGTGAATGTGAATGTACTACATAAAGAAACCTTGTTAGAGGCAATGGAACACCCTGAAAAGTATCCTTCTTTGACTATTCGAGTTTCTGGTTATGCCGTGAATTTTATTAAGTTGACTAAAGAGCAACAATTAGATGTGATTCAAAGAACGTTCCATGCGTCTTTAGTATAGGAAATGGTTCTAAAAATCTAAAAGGGATTCGAATGACAAAAGCATTAATCACAGGTATTACAGGTCAAGATGGCTCCTACCTAGCCGAATTTCTTCTTGAAAAAGGGTATGAGGTTTATGGCTTAGTGCGCCGAAAGAGTAAGCTAGATTTTGGTAATGCTTGTCATTTACAGGGTCGAGTAAAATTTATTTTCGGAGACATGACCGATTTGGCTTCTCTAATTCGAGCGATTGAAATTTCGACTCCAGATGAAGTCTATAATCTGGCCGCTCAATCTTTTGTCACCGCCTCTTGGGAAACGCCTTTATCTACTGCTGATATTAATTCGATCGGTGTGACCAACATTTTAGAAGCCATTCGTTTGATTCGCCCTAAATGCCGCTTTTATCAAGCGTCTACAAGTGAAATGTTTGGAAAGGTTCAAGAAATTCCTCAAAATGAAGATACTCCATTTTACCCAAGAAGTCCTTATGGTGTATCTAAGCTTTACGGGCATTGGATTACCAAGAATTATAGAGAAAGTTACGGGATGTACGCTTGCTCTGGAATCCTTTTTAATCATGAGTCAGAGCGTCGTGGTGCCGAATTTGTCACTCGAAAAATCACCATCGCTGTCGCCAAAATTAAACATGGATTACAAGACGTTTTAGAGCTTGGAAATTTGGATGCGAAAAGAGATTGGGGCCATTCTAAAGATTATGTGGAGGCTATGTGGTTAATGCTTCAGCAAGAAGTCGCTGATGACTTTGTGGTTGCCACAGGCGATACTCACACCGTACGTGAATTTGTGACTCTTGCTTTTAAGGCGGCTGGAATGCATTTAGATTGGCATGGTGAAGGATCCAAAGAATACGCTACATTAAAAAAAACGGATCGCGTCGTAGTTCGTGTGAATCCAGAGTTTTATCGCCCAGCAGAAGTAGAATTGCTTATAGGAGATCCTTCTAAAGCGGAAAAACTACTCGGTTGGAAACGAGCTATTAGCTATAATGATTTGATTAGCCGAATGGTTGGTAACGATTTGCAACTAGTAGAAAAATCCTTAAAAAAATGAAAAATGTAGCGATTATTGGGGCCAGTGGTTTTGTTGGCCCTTATCTGGTTCAAGAGTTCACTCAAGCAGGGTATTCTGTTTTTCCTGTGGATCTTCCAGAAGTTGATATTTTAAAACGAGAAACGCTAGATGCTTTTTTTACAAAAGTAAAACCTGATTTTGTCGTGAATCTAGCGGCCATTAGTTCTGTGAGCGCCTCTTGGAATAACCCAGGCTTAACCGTTCAAGTGAATGTCAATGGTTCTTTGAATATTTTGGATTCTTTAGTTTCTGTAGGGCTCTTATCATCTCGTATTTTACTTGTGGGTTCAAGCGAACAATACGCTCCTTGTGATCGTCCTATTTTAGAAACGGATCCTCTTTTGGCAACAAATCCTTATGGGGTCTCTAAAATAGCTCAAGAAAATTTTTCGTCTTTATATCAGAAAAAATATGGTCTAAAAATCATTAACACTCGTTCTTTTAACCATACGGGAGTAGGGCAGTCAGATCAATTTGTAATCCCTTCTTTTTGTAAGCAGGTGGCTGAAATTGACAAACGAGGTGTTCCAGGAAAAATCGCGGTTGGTAATTTATCTGCTTACAGAGATATTTCCGATGTACGCGATGTCGTTCATGTGTATCGCATGCTTTTAGAAGAAGATCAAACGGAATCTATTTTTAATGTGGGTTCTGGCAAGGTGCATCGTATTAAAGACTTATTAGACTATATCTTGTCTCTTTCTTCTTGTAAAATAGAAGTGATAGAAGATTCAGCTCGAATGCGTCCTGTAGAGAATCCTTATCTCTGTTGCAATCCTTCAAGGATTGAGCGTTATTGGGGTGGGCGAGACTTGAAAGATACTATTCGGGAAATGTTCCTTTATTTTAAAGAACATTAAGAAGTCTTTACATATAAATTAACGGTTTTAGGGCGACAATTCTCGCGTTAAATTAATACCTTTAATGTTGTATTAATACCAATTTTTACGAATTGGTTTTCTCTCTTTTTACCATGTTTTTTGAAATGGATTTTCCGCGAAACCTTTATTCACAACGATTTTTGGAAATATGGCTCATGTTTATTTTTACAACGATTTTGCTGAATTAATTCTCCGCGAAAATATTATTCACATTTTTTTTCGAAAAAATTATTTCGTATTAAATCATTTCTTTAAAGCCGCAAAATAATTGCCAAAAAAATAGGACACTAATTTTTTTAATGTAAACATTTGCCTAAGGCAATGATTGCTGCTGTTTTTGCTCTAAGCCTGTTTTTTCCTAAATTCAATAAATAAACTTGCCCTCGACTATAAGCTTTAATCAATTCTATTTCGCGAGCAGAAAACCCACCTTCGGGCCCTACGAGAAGAGTCGTCTCTACATTTTCATTTAATGGCTTTAGTTCTGGGTCGCCATCAATATCGGCTAAAATAAGATCGCCAGAATAATTCGCTAAAAAATCGTCAAGTACAATTGGTCCTTGAATGGCGGTGAGCCAAGGCTTTAGTGATTGTTTTAAGCTCACTTTGCTTTTTAATTCCGCGCGACGGATTATTTTTTTACAGTCCGAATTTTTAGGCTCTTGAGAATAATCGGTTCTTAAAAATACAATTTGATTTAATTCTGTTTGTGAGGCATGAAACACCACTTCTTCGTTGCCGTCGTCTTTTAAACAGGCGAGAGCTAAAGAAAAACGAGGCTTTTCGCCAGAAGCCGTTTCGATATTTTCTACTAAAACGCGGCATTCTTTAGGGTTTGTTTCTAAAATAATTCCTTTAGCAAAATGCCCTTCACCATCACATAAACGTAAAAAATCGCCTTTTTGAGCTCTACAAACGCGTATGGCGTGGGTACTTTCTTCTTCGTTGAGAATTAATTCGCCAACAGAAAGCGGACTATGAAAAAAATGACTATCTGGTGATCTCATTTGTTAAAGATAAAATTCTTTTTAGCTTAAATAGAGGGTGATTCATTCAATTGTTCACCTTGAATAAGAACTTTTACTAAATTTTAAATATGAAGTTAAAAATATGGATTACTGGAGCAAGCGGTATGTTAGGGAAAGACCTAACAAGCTTAGCAAAAGCGCAAGGGCATGAATGCCTATTAACAGATCTTGATGTCGATATCACTGACGAAAAGGCTGTGACTCTTTTTTTAGAAAATAATAAGCCAGATCGTATCGTTAATTGTGCGGCTTATACTGCTGTTGATTTAGCAGAAACAGAAACTGCCTTAAATTACAAAGTCAATGCGATTGGACCACAAGTTTTAGGCAAATGTGCCGCTCAAAAAAAAGTGCCGTTACTCCATATCTCTACAGATTATGTGTTGAACGGTAATCCTCCTGCCCCTCTAAACCCTGAAGATGAATACCATCCTGTGAATGCTTATGGAAAAGCAAAAATGGAAGGGGAACGCTTTTTGTTAGAAAGCGGTGCTTCGGTATGGATTATTAGAACCGCATGGCTCTACGGGATCAATGGTAAAAACTTTGTGAAAACGATGCTCTCTTTAATGAATACAAAAGAGAAGCTTAGTGTGGTGAATGATCAGTTTGGTAACCCTACATGGACAGTCGATTTAGCGCGTGCGATTTTAACGGTGCTTCAATCGGGCAGCCATTTCGGGATATATCATTTTACAGGAGAAGGGATCACTACTTGGTGTGATTTTGCTCTAAAAATTCAAGAACTAGGGCTTCAAGAAGGTTTGCTTTCCAAAAAGATCCCTATAGAAGGCGTTTTGAGCTCACAGTTCAAGACTGCTGCGGTTCGTCCATCTTGGTCTGCGCTCTCTAAAGAAAAGATTAAATCCACTTTTTCTATTCAAGTCCCTAAGTGGGAAGATTCTTTAGCTTCTTACATTCAGTTGGAAAAAGAGCATGCTGGAAAATAAAAAACCAGTTCGGGCAGTTGTTTTTGATTTAGATGGCACGCTTTACTTGAGCGGAAAGCCATACCCTAAAGCGGTGGAAACCGTCAATCGCGTGGCAAAACAAGTGCCTGTTTATTATCTCAGTAATAACACGAGTAAATCGCCAGTTTTTTATGAGAATCGTTTGCTTCGCATGGGATTACCCTTATTCGATGGCGCGATTATTTCTGCATTAAGCCTAGCGCTACAAGCAATTCAACGTGAACAACTCAAGAATCTTTATTTCTTTGCAAATCCAGAAGTATTCGAATGGTTTGCCGCACAAGATTCTTCTCTTAATCTAAAATCTTCAGTAGAAGATGCAGAACTTGTTTTGATGGCTTATCATAATTCTTTTGATTATGAAGAACTTTGCGAAGTCTCTTGGCGTATCCAACGAAAAACGCGTTGGTGGGTGACTCATTCTGATTTTGTATGCCCAGATGCGCGAGGCCCTGTGCCTGATGTCGGGAGCTTTATGGCCTTATTTGAAAAAGCCTACGGGTTAAAACCAGAGAGGAGTTTCGGGAAACCAAATCCTGAAATGCTTGCGCCTGTGCTTGAACGATTTGCTCCAGATGAGGTGTTATTTGTGGGCGACCGGTTGTACACCGATTTTGAATTAGCGAAGCAATCAGGTTGTCGTTTTGCACTCCCTCTTTGTGGAGAGACTAAAGAAAAAGATTTATGGGGCTTAAGTATTTTGCCTGAAATGATTGTGAATCAAGTGAGCGATATTGATTTTGATTCTTTACTGGAGAATATTCAAAAATGAACCCTTTTTATTTAGCGATTGTATTATTTTGCACTTTTAGTTCGATCGCTTCGGCCTCTAAATTGAATGTGGCCGTGACTCTTCAGCCCTACGCAAAGATAGTCGAAGAAATCGGTGGTGACCGCGTTTCTGTCATTACCATGATCCCTCCAAATGCGGACCCTCATTCTTATGAGCCAAAGCCCAGTGTCTTAAAAACATTTTCTAAAGCCGAGCTTTATTTAAGTGATAGTTCTGGCTTAGATCAAGTATGGTTACCGCGATTTCTTTCTGTAAATAAAAAAATAGAAACGGCCTATATTTCTAGTGGTGTTTCTTGGATGCAAGAATTAGAAGACCATCATCATGGAGATCATGATGGCGAAGATCATCATGAAAAGAAACACGAACATGAAGATCATGATGAAAATCATCATGAAAATGCTTCTTTAGACCCTCATCTTTGGACATCTCCAAAACAAGTGATTAAAGTGGCTGAAAATGTACTTTCTGCCTTGATCAAAAAAGATTCTGCATCTAAATCCTATTATGAATCTCGATACCAACTTTTTATAGAAAAATGGACATCCATAGATCAGTTTGTAGAAAAAATGGTGTCTCAAATCCCTGAAAAACGTCGGATCTTTATTGTGTTTCACCCTTCTTATGGCTATTTAGCTCGTGATTACGGCTTAATTCAAAGAGCGATTGAAGTCGAGGGCAAAGAGCCCAAGCCGCAGGATTTGAAAGCCTTGATTCTTGAAGCTAAAAAAAATGATATTCATGCTATTTTTGTACAGCCTCAGTTTAGCAAACGTTCTGCAGAATCCATCGCAAAGCAATTGAATGCGGTGGTAGTCTCTACAGATCCTTTAGCGTATGATATCGAAATGAACTTAAGAAATTTTATTCAAGCCCTTTTAGAAGCTTCTAAAAAGTAGATCTAATGAAAGCAATAGAAATCAAAGACATGTCTTTCTCTTATGGTAATACACCTGTTCTTGATCAGGTTACTTTTTCCGTAGAAGAAGGTGACTTTTTAGGAATCATAGGCCCTAATGGAGGCGGTAAAACGACTCTCATGAAATTGATTCTCGGGCTTTTAAAGCCAACATCTGGGAGTATTCGTCTTTTTGAAAAAAAAGTCCCGAGCCATAAAGTCAAAGTGGGCTACGTTTCTCAAAATACGAACTATAATATTGAATTTCCAATCACTGTAGAAGAATGTGTTTCTTTAGGGCTAGTGGGCGAAAAGAAAAATAAAGAGGCGATGTACCATGCTCTAGAACGAGTCCAGATGATTGATTATAGAGCCAAGCGTTTAGGTGAACTCTCTGGCGGCGAACGGCAGCGCGTTTTAGTGGCTCGATCTTTAGTGTCTTCTCCACGAATTTTATTTTTAGATGAGCCATCTAGTAATATTGATTCTGCAGGCCAAGAAAATTTATTCCAGTTGCTTTATGATCTTAATAAAACGATGACTCTTGTTGTGGTGAGCCATGATTTAATGGTTTTATCAAACCATATTAAAAGTGTGGCATGCGTCAATAGAACGGTGCATTACCATCCTGAATCAGAGATTACTGAAGATATGATGGAGAGTATGTATGGCTGTGAAGTCGATTTAATCGCTCATGGCGTACCACACCGCGTTTTAGGGCATCATCACCATAAGCATTAATGGGAACACTAGCCAACGCTATGTTCTAATTTAAGCGTCAGAAGTTGCCTTGCTTCAGAGGCAAATTCGCCAGGGAGTTCCTGGAAGACGTCTTTACAAAAACCACTGACCATCGCTTGAATCGCATCTTCTCTTTTAATGCCGCGAGATTCAAAATAATAGAGTTGGTCTTCACTAATTCGACTAGTAGTTGCTTCGTGTTCTGTTTTTGCAGAAGAATTGGCTACTTGAATATAAGGGAACGTATGGGCGGCACTTTCTGTACCCACAAGCATGCTATCGCATTGAGTGTAGTTACGCGAGTTAGTTGCTTTCGGGTGAATATCGACAAGGCCTCTAAACGCATTGCTGCTTTGATCGGCGCTGATTCCCTTGCTGATAATAGTACTCTTGGTATTTTTACCAATATGAATCATTTTAGTACCAGTATCGGCTTGCATATGGCCATTCGTTAGAGCCACAGAGTAAAATTCACCAGTGGAGTTATCGCCAACAAGCAAACAAGCAGGGTATTTCCATGTAATAGCACTTCCAGTTTCTACTTGAGTCCAGCTTATATGGCTGTTTTTACCAGCGCACTTGCCTCTTTTTGTGACAAAATTATAAACGCCACCTTCCCCTGTTTCTCGGTCGCCTGCATACCAGTTTTGTACAGTGCTGTATTTTATTTTAGCATCGTCTTTTGCTACCAATTCAACGACTGCACTATGCAACTGTTTGCTGCTAAACTCAGGAGCGGTACACCCTTCGAGGTAACTCACGCTCGCGCCTGCATCGGCGATAATCAAAGTCCTTTCAAATTGCCCAGCTTCTTTATTGTTGATTCTAAAATAAGTGGAAAGATCCATTGGGCATTTTACTCCAGGCGGGATATACACAAAACTCCCATCAGTGAAAACGGCGCTGTTTAATGCGGCAAAATAATTATCACCAGCAGGAACAACGCTACCCATATACTCTTCAATCAATTCAGGGTATTCTTTTACTGCATCTGAAATAGAACAGAAAATGACACCATATTCCATCAACTTCTTTTTATGACTCGTATAAATACTCACGCTATCAAACACAGCATCTACAGCCACATTCGCTAAGCGCTTTTGTTCATCAAGAGGAATGCCTAGCTTTTCAAAAGTAGCCAGCAATTCTGGGTCGACATCTTCTATCGATTCATGTTGCTTCTTGTTTTTAGGGGCCGAGTAGTAAACAATATCTTGCAAATCGACAGGAGGAAAATGGAGTTCGCCCCAAGTAGGGGGAGTCATTTTCAAAAGTCTCTCGTAAGATTTTAAGCGAAAATCCAATAAAAAAGCAGGTTCGTTTTTAAGCTTAGAGGCTCGTCGAATAACGTCTTCAGAAAGGCCTTTTTCAAAAGCATCATTTTCAATGTCTGTCACAAACCCGTATTTATAATTTTCATTCATAACAAATTAAGGCGTTAAAGTTTTAGGCATCTCTTCATCAGTAAGAGGCGGGTAAGAGGCAAAAGGATCTTCAGGCTCTACCACAATATTGTAATAGACATTGTTTTTTAATTGGTCTTCAATGTAGAAGAGCGTTCCACCCATAGCAGAACCACAACCAGCACAAGCTCCTTGGAATCGAATTTGAAGGCGATTGTCTTTAGTTAAAGCAAGCACTTCTAAATCACCGCCGTCCATGCGAAGCGTGTCGCGAACATATTCATGAAGGCAATCTTCAATTTTTTGAAGTTTTTCTTCATGAGTAAAAACATTCCATTCGGCATCGGCTTCGGCACGGCCTTCGACTGTTTGCGTTTTATACTTAATGGTTTCCATCGCTTCACGAGCGGCCAGAGCCACGTTTTTCTTTTCAGGATACACTTCTTTAATATTTAGAATCAACTTTTGTAGTAACTCGAGTTCTATAGCATCTTCTGGTAGAGCTTTTGTATGGGGAGTATCTCTGAGTAAGCTTTCAATTTCTGAGATCTTTATACTAGAAGCCTCTTCCACCGTTTTATTTTGAATTAAAGAACAAAACGTATCGGCGAGGGCTGTAAAAATAGGGCCACCATAAGTGAAAAAGCGAGTCTCTAAAATAATATCCGAATCGGGGTCTACCATTAAATAAACTTTAAGACTTGATTCTTTAATATCTATAAGAGCAAGGCCCTTTTCATCGGCTTCAATTTGAAAGATAGCACCACGGTATTTAGGGGTTTTTGCAGTCTGTGCAAGCTTATTAGATATAGATAAAGATTCTTCGCTCATAATGTTTTACAAATTAGAAAAAAATTAAATATAAGAAATCCCTATTTTAATGGATTTCTTGTATTTATTCTCCACAAAAGGCTCAAAAAACTTCTATTTTTTGACTATTAAGAATAATTGATTTTTATTGATGAGAGAAGATTTTATGAGTTCACTAGGATTAGTTCTTGAAGGCGGTGGAATGAGGGGCGCTTATACCGCAGGCGTTCTTGATTTTTTTATGCAAAATAAAATAGAAGTGGACGGCGTTGTTGGGGTATCGGCAGGAGCCACCCATGCCTGTAACTTCATATCTAAGCAATTTAAAAGAAATTACCGTATTGATGTGATTCATGCGAGAAATCCTAAGTTTATGAGTTTTAGGTCGTTTTTTAAGACTGGTGATTTTTTTGGTAAAGAGTTTTGCTATGACATTCTTCCAAATGAAATCGATCCATTTGATTATGAAACATTTGCCCAATCCAAAACTCCTTTTTATGTCGTTTGTACTGATGTAGAAATGGGCGAAGCAAAATATGTTCCAATGACTGACTTAAAAAAACAAATGGATTATTTAAGAGCTTCTGCCTCTTTACCATTACTTTCTAAAATCGTAGAAATAGATGGGAAAAAGTATTTAGATGGCGGCATAAGCGATAGCATCCCTATTCGTTTTATGGAAAAACAAGGTTTCGATCACAATATCGTCGTTTTAACACGTCCAAGCACTTACCGTAAAAAGCCAGTCAGTTTCTTTTCGCTAATCCAAAAAAAATATAAGGATTATCCTCGTTTTATACAGGCATCAGCGGAACGCCACCTCATTTATAACGAAACGTTAGATTATGTTCAAAAACAAGCTCAAGAAAAAAAAGCTTTTGTTTTTAGGCCTTCAAAGAATATTACCATTTCACGATTAGAGAGAAGTGGGGCTAAATTAGAAAAGCTTTATGAATTGGGCTTTCAAGATGCACTAAGGCAAAAAGATGCTCTTGATCGTTTTATTGAAAAATCAAGAATTTAAAAAGACTATTTTTAATTAATCAATCTGAAAAGGAGATTTCTATGATACCTGTGAATAAATATTTTGAAGGCAAAGTAACCTCTCTCAGCTTTTCTAACAGTTTTGGCCGGTTTACCGTTGGAGTCATGGTCGCTGGCGAGTATGAGTTTAAGACCTCTTGCATTGAAGTCATGACATTAGTAAGCGGAAAATGGTTTATCCAACTACCTAATGAGACTGATTTTGTGCCTTATCCAGAGGGTGCTTCTTTTGAAGTGGCTGCGAATGAATCTTTTAAATTAAAAGTACTTGAAGATTGCGGCTATCTTTGTCAATATAAATAATCCTATGATTTGGACCGTCGCTCGACATGAATGGCTTCTGATTTTTAGAGAACCGCGCTTTTGGGTGCCCTTCTTGTTCCCTCCTCTTTTATTAATAGTGACTCAGTGGATTGTATTTTCAAACCAAGGAGACGCATTTGGGAGTGAGGATATTCAGGGCTATATCATGCTCTTGCTAGGCGTTATGATGGCACCAATGGCGTCGCCACTCACAGCAGATAGCTTTGCAGGAGAAAGAGAACGTAATTCACTAGAACTATTGTTACTTGCTCCTGTGTCTTCTAAAGAACTTTTTTTAGGAAAATTTTTAGCTGTAATTCCTTTCCCTTTATTTTTTGCTATTGCAATACAAACCATTTTCTTTCTGTTTGTAGAGAGCATTACATTTTCCATCTATTTAAAAACCCTTTTAGCGGCTATTTCTGCTTGCCTTCTGGTCAATGGCTTTTCATTATTAATTTCTCTTCGAGCAAAAACAGTACGCTCGGCAACACAAAGTTCTATCATCATTATTTTCCCGCTCTTTATACTCGTACAATGGGGTGCAAGAGAATATTTAAGCAGCATAAGTATCCCTATCATTGCCTTTACCATTTCAATATTTGCCTTTATACTATTTTCTGCGTTAGCTTTTAGGTGTTTTAAGAGGATTTAGGGATAAGCGTTTGGTTTTTTTGTAATAGGTAATAATGGGGATTTTTAATATCATGTAGTTGATATGTATGTCTTATAAAAAGGCAAATTTTTTCAAAAATAACGAAATTCTTTGTTTTCAAAGAACTTTTTTTCTTATTGGATTATGATTGTTTTTTTCTTGCTATCTTTTGCATTTAGTTGAGTTATGGAGCTATTCGATGAGTCGTTATAATCATTTAAGTGGGATTGTTTTTGTTGCCCCGTCCGTTGTTCTTTTTGAAAAACATCTCTTCTCAAGCATCATCTTTGGTGCTAATATTCTCTAAAAAAATTGGTTTTTCATTGGGTAAAATCAAAAAAGTGGCGGTGCCCCGTCCGTTGTCCTTTTTGAAAAGCACCTCTTCGCAGCATCATTTTTGGTGCTGATATTTTCTAAAAAAGCTGGTTTTTCATTGACTAAAGTCGGTAAAGTAGCGGATTGCCCCGTCCGTTGTCCTTTTTGAAAAATCACTTATTGGATCATGGTGTGATTTAATAAGAGGGTAAATTAAGTAATCATATTCATTGTTAAATTGCCCCGTCCGTTGTCCTTTTTGAAAAATATCTCCTCGCAGCATCATCTTTGG
>LIUM01000044.1:27450-28022 GCA_001462345.1 Fibrobacteria bacterium AD312
AAAAGTGGCGGACAGTGTACAGCATTCCCATTGAAGTGAGCTTACTTTACTTGTAATCCAATTGCCCCGTCCGTTGTCCTTTTTGAAAAATATCTCCTCGCAGCATCATCTTTGGTGCTGATATTCTCTAAAAAAATTGGTTTTTCATTGGGTAAAATCAAAAAAGTGGCGGACAGTGTACAGCATTCCCATTGAAGTGAGCTTACTTTACTTGTAATCCAATGCGTATCCTTTTAACAGTCCGTTCCATAGACTGACTTTCTTTATTCGTTTAGGTAACATTTCATATGGATTTACGGCATTCCATTGTTCGTCTGGGGTAAGTCCGTTCAGGTGTCTGTGAGGCCTTACTGCGTTGTACCAATATTGAAATTCATCTAGTGCAAATTGAATCTTTTTTGCATTAAAAATCACTTTGTCCGAATAGTTCTTGAAGGTTCCAAAAAATCGTTCGATACGACCATTTTGCCATGGAGAATGGATTTGTGTTTGTTGATGTCTAATTCCCAGAATCCATAACCCTAATCGAAATAGTTTTGATGTGAATACGCTTTCATTGTCTGTGCGAATCG
>LIUM01000045.1 GCA_001462345.1 Fibrobacteria bacterium AD312
CCTTATGTAAAGATAGAAGAACTATCACTCAATCTTGTACACTTTTTGGGGAGCACCTCATAACTAATGTAAAATTCCCTTGCTGCTGGGAACGAACCCGTTACTTCTAAATGAGAATGGTCTGTTGTATCTAAATGGAATAGTTTTGCAGAGTCAACAGCGATATTCTTTATCCATTCGTTTTTATTCAAGAAAATTTTACTTGTAAAAAGTGTTGACCTATTTGGTCTTTCAGGTAATTTAGCTGTCGTATCGTCAATTCTACGATAAATACTACTATTCTTCCACTGATCAGCATGTATATATAAAGTGTCTTTTGTATCGCTCAATGTCATTTTTGATGAATCTGGATTAGAAATAGTCAATTTACGCTCGACGTCTCCACTTTTCAATACATTGCCTATTTTTTCAAGTGAATCTAGAATTAAGAAAAAAGCACCTCTATCTACTCCAAATTTATCTTGTCTAATTACAAAATTATTTGTATCAGCGTAAAGTGTAAAATCTGAAGGGATCTCTTTACTTCCCATTTCTCTAGTAAGATCAATCAATGTACTCGAAATTAAATTAGGAGGCCAAAAAGCAGCTGGAGAATTTACATTGTTTTTTATGATTCCATTCTTTGTCATGAGAATAGACCATAATGAATCAAATTTATCATTTACTTGATACTGAATTTTAGATCCAACATCATAATATTTATAGCAATGAGAATTTCCATTTAATAAATCAGTGTAATCCATTTTGTTTGAACAGGAATCCATAATTTCTGAACGCCAATTCAAAGAAGCTGGATAAGTAATTGTCTGCTTATGGGCATTCATATTATTACTCCATAATTGGTTACGTCCAACATAGAAGTCTACATTTACATGATGTAGTAATGGAGTACGTTTGACACCAACGCTATCAAGACTTGTCAAAGAAGTCTGACACCGGAAATATTTAGGCTTACTTGTGTCAAGAGACCAATACGCCGCATCATAATTTGATATGATAGGATCGCACTTTGAAGAATCACTTGCAGCGGCAACTCCAAGAGCTAGTACTTGATAATAATCAGAACTATCTTGTACACCGTAAAATTTCAAGTCAAAATATGACGGGTACATATGGGTGGCATTTTCATCAGGAAAGAGGAATATATTTTTTCCACCAGGTAGCACATTTGCAGGAAGGAACGGCAAACACTGCATTTCAAAAGGAGTAAGTAGTCCATAACTTCGATTCGTTTGCCAATTTGATCCATCAAAATATGTGCCAAAAAAAGCACATCCTTTTAATGAGTTGTTTATATCGTTATTTTCTATAGCGGACCAATAACCTTTGTTATCATTACTGTAAATCGTTTTATTTGTATGATCAAAACGAATCGTACGATTAACAAGATTATCCATTCCAAAAGGAGCGTTCCAATAGGCCGTATCAGGTATTGTTAATTTTATATTAAAATAAATATAGCGGTATCTCTTAAAACTATCGCCGTGAAAAGTTTTACTACTAGGATTGGGTCGGTCGTATACAGCATAATATTTCCCATCTTCTATTGCTGAAAAAGTAACATTAAATAACTTCTTGTTTGGATTGTATCCTTCTGCCGTTTCAGATTCATTGCCATTATAAGAACAGGATTCTGTCAAAATGTTATTTTCATCATACTTTGGTTCGCAACCTACATCTAATGTATCTGACAAATAAGAATGAGAAGAAATATTTGAGGATGGTGGTGGAATAAAAAAGCCTTTTGTATTTCCAGTTATATCCTCTAGTGACCATATTACTTCAGAACGCCCCTTGATTGTTGCAAACCAAATAGATGTATCAGTAATATCTTTTGTTTCTTTTTTAACAGATTCCCATCCAGCAAGAGAAAAGACAACCATATCAAAATAGTTCTTAGAGTAGGTATCGTTATATCCATATTTCTCATCTTCTTCATTCGCAACTGTATGAGTTATTAGTTCTTGACTTAAATTCGATGAAGAAAAATGAACTGTATCTACATAATAAGAAATTTTTGTTTTTTGACCCGTTTCCCAGCATTTAATATTAAAAAACATCCAGCAATCTATATATTCAATTTCCCGTTCCACACGTCTCACAACAACCAAATCCAAATTCTCCCTGTGACGCTTAATTCCTAAAGAGAATCTTTTTGGCTCATAGCCTATAATATTTTGCGTTCCAGAAAAAGTCCCACTAACATGTACACCATTTTTTACAATGCTATCAGATAATGTCCAACCACTTAATTTAGCATCAATAAGATAATCAGCGACAGGTTCATAACGATATTTATCTCCAATGGACGAATCCTTCCATGCTTCGGATATGTATATAGATTTACTATTAGACATGTCACGCATAGATTCAGTATATTTTACGTTGAAACTAGATGATTTGGTCACAATATTCTCACTTACATCTTTAGCAGAGATTTCTACAGTATATATTCCCGCATTGGTTTCAGTTGTTCCTAAACTATTCTTTCCATTCCATCGTACATGATATGCAGAGTCTCTAGCAGAAGCATTCTGTAAAGCGGATGAAACTAATGTATCTACGACATTTCCTTTGGAATTCTTAATAACTATGGTAACATAGGCATCTCGATATTTTATGCTGTATGGAATATCCATATAAGTGAGTTGAAATATACGACGTTCGCAAGTATCACAAGAAGCCGTTGCAGTATCATTTTTTAGAATAATAAAGTCAGATAATTTACTCGGTAAAGAGATTTCTAAATCAGGTAATTTTACATTTACTGTAATTGTATCTAACCTAGCATATAATTTGTCTGGATTATTAGTAATAACTTCAGAATAGATTTTGACTTTTCCTTCACTTGGGAAAGAACCAGAACTTGCCATACCATTCCATTTAAAATGAATTCCATAATTCTTTGGATCAACAGTCCATCCATTTTTAAGTGCATCCAGAGTTTCACTACTAATATTAATCCAAGTAAATCCATCTTTATCACTATTACCAAAATATACAGGAATAAAATCAGTTTTAGAAGAATCATTTATAGAGAATATGTTGTTCCGTGAAATATGAAAAGCTCCTTCTGATTCAAAGACAATATGGCCTTTTTCCGAAAAGAGGCTCATAATACTGTCTGTTACTGAAAGTGGTAAAATTTCTGAGAAAGCTCCAAGATCAGAGCCTAATGTTGAATTTATACGATTAATATCAAGGTCTATTCCTACGAAAGGGTTTTTGTCTATACGACAAGCGAGGAAATGTTCTCCATTTGCTCCCATGCACGTATTCTCGAAATTTTTTGAATCATAAGCCACATTTAAGGTATCAGTATTTGAGAGTCCATTCCATTGTAAATGATACTTACCTTTATATTCATAGAACCACACCCCTTTTGACTTCGTGGTATCTCTTGGTTCTCCATAGAAGGGGTTTTGTTTTACTCCATTAAGTGATTTCTCAAATAATCCCTTGCCTTTAGAATCCTCGGCGTAAAGACGTATTTGATAGTTATCATCAAAAGCGCCCTCTAAACGCAAACTAACATCTAGTGATTCCTTACCAGCC
This sequence comes from Fibrobacteria bacterium AD312, assembly GCA_001462345.1. Taxonomy (GTDB): domain Bacteria; phylum Fibrobacterota; class Fibrobacteria; order Fibrobacterales; family Fibrobacteraceae; genus Fibro-01. The sequence goes on from LIUM01000045.1 coordinate 3,556, forward strand.
ACTATAGAAGAATTATTACTAGGTTCAAATACAACATTCGGATAATCTGTTGAGGGATCTAAAGTACCAAGTGTTATTTCTACAGAATCTGTTACCCATTTACACGAATCACAAGATTTAACTCCAAGTTCTATAAATAGAACTGTATCTTCTAAAGCTTCACGTTGTAAATAGCCAAGAATTCCTTCATTACTTTGAGAAGTTTTAGATAGATAAGCAAATGAATCGGATTGATTTGCGGAAACCACACTTATGCCTTCTGTATGCCATGAAGAATCAGCATCAAAACGATATCGTAAACGATAGATTGCTTTTTCAGATTTCATTGAAGGAGGGGCTATTCCCGAAATAGCGACTACAGGAGATTTTAAATAGTCATTTGAGTTTGGTGAAACAATAGAAGGGTAACGATCGCCTATGTGGAATAAATCAGTTTTAGTTGATGCATTTCCTGCAGCATCTAAACAAACAGCAGTCAAATAACGTTTTCCATTCATATTACCGACAATATTTACTGGAATGACAAATTCAATCGAATCAGTATGTAATAGGGAAGAATTATCCTTACGAAGAATTGGTTGCCATGAAGTATCTGCATCCAAGCCCTGAACACTATAATAGCAATTCATTCCAGTTCGGTTTGTAACCACATCATTATTTTCGGAAACTTTAATAGTTGCTCCATAGTTCTTTGAAGAATCAGCATATACTAATTTATTACTTACCAAAGACTTAATGTTTGGCGAATTTCTATCTATGCGTACCTTTGCTAAATTTGAATATACTGCTGCATTTTTCGCATCATCACGAACGGAAGCACTAATGTTATAATCTCCGTCAGATAGCTTAATACTCTGCATTTCGGTCCATGTCCCAATAACGGAATTACTTATCTTATCTTCTATCCAAATGGAATCGCCAGCCCTATCAACTATTGTAGTATCTAATGCATGTATAAAATCCCATCCAATTGTAACAGGAGTAGAATCGCGACCAGAAAGATTTTCAGTAACAGAATAAGAAATACTTAACAAGCTATCTTCTGACACATATGTGTAATTTACATCTCGTGAAGGACGAACCAATTTTTCATAAATTCCGCCAGTTCCTGCGTCCACTGCTCCTGATTTATTTATACTAAGAATAGGAGCAGTTCTATCTATACGTAAATAAGCGTATTCCGTTGAATGATTCAAGTTTATATCATTCACTATTTTCCATTCTGAATCGGAAGGGTATTTCTTTCCTGCAGCTATATTTGCGACGAATCTATTCAATGAATCATACATCACTTTATTTGGCACTGCAAAGTCCACCGCATAAGCTTTCACTCGGTAAAAGCCGTCATTCAAAGTATTCGTTGTATTCAAGTCACTCCATGCTACAGCAAAATCTTTGGATATAATATCATACAGTGCAGGAAATTCACCAATATACGTAAATGTTCCCATGGAATCATTATTGTTTGAATTTTCACGTTCTAGAGTCCACCGCATAATTCGAATGTCAGGATCATTTATCGTATCATTCCATGAAAAACGCGCTGCAAAAAGATTACTATCTGGATTTTGCACTGAAGACGATGTAATGTCAAAAATTGGAGGTGTTTTGTCTACAATAAAACGAATATTATATATGTCACTAGTGTCTGGTTTTTCAGTTCCTGTAGAAGAATCCACAATTGCCGTTTTAAATCGCCAAATATATTCACCTGTTTTTAGATTCAAAGAATCCGTAGATATTTTAGACTTAAACGTTGCATCGCGATTCCCTTGCAGCATCACTTCCATTTCGTTATACATTATTTTATTCTGTTCGCCATCCTTAAAAATAGCATCATAGGCACCTACAACACGGAACCCTTGATAATCAAGAACACTAGCATACGCTTCAAAGTCATTGACATTGTTTAGTACAACATCAAGAGTAGGCCATATAGGTTCAAGCATATTATCTGTTGCCTTAAAGAGATAATAGAATCGCTGAGTGTTAGATAACCCAATCTTATTCACCGTGCTGATTGTTACTGTATTTTGATTATCTTTTTGAATTGAAAGAAGGTTGTCGTAGTACTTGGTCGCTTCAAAACTGAACGTTCCATCTTTCTTAACAGGATGTTTTTCAGAACGAAGCTTCGTCCATTCGCCGCCAGAAGTGCGCTTATAAACTTCACATACATCATTTTCGTCTGGATCCTTCATAATATCACACTCCCAAGCAATTTCTTCCTGGTAGTTGAAACTCATTTTAATTTGTCTTAAACGATGCGGCATCAAATCATCCACAACGAAAGAATATTTTTCAATCCAATTATCTACAGTAATTGTAGGAACATTGTAACGTTCCACATGACGAATGGGAACTAATTTAGGTGTAATATTTCCATTTGAGTCAAGTCCATCCACACGCTCCCAGCGATCCACCTTCATACCCATTTTTGACCAATTTGCTCGAGACTTAAGGTCCAAAGAATTTTTTTGAAAATACGTGTAATGTTCCTTTTTGAGCGAACCTTTTTCCCCATAAAGACCAATTTCGCAAAGTGCTTCTGGATCATTCTTATTTTGCTCGTAATAACATTTTGCATCCACTGTGCGTTTTGTGGAATCACTTACAAATAACGCTAAGTTCACAAAGGGTTTCTCATATAGAAAATCTTCCATAAGGTAAGGTATGACGGTAGCGGTATCGCCCTGAACTTGGGAATAGGTGTTGGAAGGACCATTCCATTTTGATTGATATTTGGACATTACAGGCTGGGCGTGAGAATCTATGAAGTCTAATGCCACAGGGTATATAGTTTCAAAAATTTCAGCACCGACCACTAACGCAACTGATGTAACCATCGCTATTTTTATCGGTAAAGATAATGACGGATTCCAAGACAAACTCACGCCCACCATAGGAATCGCAATCATCGCAGCACTGACCAATACAGAGGATCTTTCTGGAGGCATTTGTGCTGTATTGAATGCTCCATCATAAGGATAGCGCTTCACATCTAGTCTCTCATCGTTTAAGAAAGATACATCCTGTCCTTTACTTGACCAGTCTGGAACAATGATAGATCCATTTTCTGTCAACCAAAATCCTGCTAGGCCTGCCATCATAGCAGTCATGACTTCAGCGTATTGTATCTCAAACGGATTATCATTTAAAATCTGTGCCCATGCGTTCATCAAAGGAACACGCAACACATCCGTTACCAATAATTTTGTAGTCATTTGCATACCGCCTGTCTTGGGACTTGAAGCGGTAAGCCCTCTTGTTGCATGAACCAAGCGAAACATGGGCTGTTGATGGTTCGGATTGAATTCCTTGTGCTTCAAAACATTGATGCCTGCATCTGTGTTGTCTGGATTGATGTAGGTGACCATCGGATCGCTTTCTTTGTAGCCAAACATACTTTGCAAGCCAATATCTGTGCCAATAGCAAGCACGCCTTGTCCAAGATTCGCAAACCCAAGGATTTTCAAGAACAATGCAATTCCAGTTGAAATCGGGTCGTTCGTCAAACCAGCGAGCAGGATGGAAGCCATCTCCATTTCCACAAAAGCCATGCTTGAATAAATGCCTGTATTCGTCCAGTCGTGCATTGATACCAAGAGCTCAAGCGAGCGGACGCCTCCATGTGGAGAATCCAGCGTAATCACCTTATCCACATCCTCATTGTAGGCATCGCCCTGCACATACTCGCGAGAAATGACACCTCCCATACTATGGGCGATAAGAATGTTACGAGTGGGAGGCAGACGGTCATAATTGCCATTTTTTCGCCACTCATGCAAAAAATTTCTACCTTGAGCTTTGACTTCTTGTGCTTCTTCTATAAGCGACCGTCTAACATTGCAACCCGTCCATGTCGGATTCCCTAGCTCATGTGCATTTACGGCAGGAGATTCTGCTGGATTGATGAAGGAGCGCTGAGCGTAGATGTAGGGAGAATTATAAAGATTCTCCTTGTTTAATGTCCAGTTACCGCTTGAATCGATTGTTCTGTCTTCAAAAATGAGTGAATCTAACCAATAAGTTAAATTGTATCCTTTATATTCGCCTTTGCAAGTGTTATTGTTCCAGTATTGCCCCATCGAATTGATGGCAATACCGCCTTGGTATTTTTCATCACATATTTCTTCTTCCTTGTGATTGTTTTGAAATTGGAATGCATCTTCATCCATGCTTGAGCAATTCGGCAGACCATTTTTCTCATCAGATGCACCATGCACCATGATGACATTGTAATTGGTGATGGCTTCCATCGGTTGGTTGCTTGCGAGAGAAGCTATCGCAAAGATAGCCAATGTGAAGAATATTTTTTTCATGGTTTTGTATCCAAGTGAGAAAAATCGTTGCTGGTATAATGAATTTCATTGCCAAGAGAGTCAACAAAAAAACGATCTACGGGATCTGCATGAATCCAAATAGTGGAATAGTTTTTATCGAATTTCAAATCCTCTATATTCAAAATAAAGTCTAGAAACATACTTTCTTGAATTTTTACATATTTTCCCAACAACTCGGTATATATTCCTTGCATTTGTGTTATTGCACTATCTTTTTTTTCTCCATCAGCCCAAATATCTATTTGATGATTATTTAATTGATTTTTTTGAACACAAATAATATTGTTTTTATAAAAATGAAAATCTAAACATGAAGCAAGCCAAGCTTCTTCCGCATTAAAGCGTTTTAGAAGTATGATCCCAGTCAATGTGTCTAATACACCATACTGGCAAGTATCGCCACCTATTGTATTTGCAGGCATGATTCCCATTCCCAGCACCAACAATTTCTCATCCATCCAAGGTCGAATCTGAAAACGAGAAGCTGGAGAAGCAGAATACCGATGTAGTTTCCCTACACAGCTACCGCTCCACTTCGGCTTGATCTTTCTCGGCTTCTCACCGATTTTCCATAGAACGATTCCGTTTTCCAAATCGCCTCCATATACCATTGAATCCGTTACTTGTCCCATGATGATTGTTTCCCAATTGACTGTATCGCCCCAGACCACTGGTTGCCTGCTCCTATAGTTCACCAAATGCAGTCCACCATTCCCTTTTATGCTATAGCTCTCGCTTGCATCGGCAGATATCATGCCAAACATCGCACCACCAGTCTGCGAATGAAAAGTGCGGTGAGATGTTTGCAACGCTAAAGAATCATTGACGATTCCCACAATCCGTCCTGCCGTTCGCTCACTGTCCCACCATTCCTCTGTACGGGAGCAAGAAATCAAAAAAAGAGCTATAGCGAGGATACAGAACAGCTTTTTCATCGATTGCTCTCCAAGTGGGAAAATTCTTCACTAGTATACCAAATCTCATTGCCAAGAGAGTCAACAAAATAGCGATTTAGCGGACTTGTATAAATCCAAATAGTGGAATAGTTTTCATTAAATTTTAAGTTTTCCAAATTCAAAATAAAATCAGTGAAAGATGGTTCATCTACTTTTATGTAGTTTCCCCATAATTCGGTAAATTCTAGATTTCCATTAATTTTCTTACTATCGGATAATTCAGCGTTTACAACAATATCTATCTGATATAAACCCTTTGCTTTTAAACATATAATCTGATTATTTGAATATCGAATATCCAAACATTCAGAAAGCCAAGCTTCCTCTTCGCTGTTAAATCGACTTAATACCGCTTCACTAGTTGAGGTATCTAATACGGCATATTGGCATGTATCCGCCCGAAGTTGATTTGTCGGTGTTTTTCCAAGTAGCAAGAATTTACCATCACGCCAAGGCCTTACTCGAAAATCGGGAATAGAACTTTTGCGTAACCTAAATGCACAGTTTCCACTCCATTTTGGTTTTATTTTTTTGGGTTTCTCACCGATTTTCCAAAGAACAATTTCATTCCATAAATCACCACCATACACCATTGAATCAGTCACTTGTCCTATGATGTTTGTTTCCCAATTGACAGTATCGCTCCAGACCACAGGTTGCTTGCTCCTATAGTTAACAAGATGCAGACCACCATGATTTTTTACAATATAACTTTCACTTGCATCTGCTGATATCATGCCAAACATCGCGCCACCAGTCTGCGAATGAAACGTACGATGTGACGTTCGTAAGGCTAATGAATCATTAACAATGCCAACAACCCACCCTACATTGCGTTCACTGTCCCACCACTCCTCTGTACCGGAGCAAGAAATCAAAAAAAGAGCTACTAGTGTAGTGTATAAATAGAGTTTCATATAGAGCCCTCCGTTCGCAAAAAAAATAAAGTTTTTTAACAAAACAGTAAATCTACTTTGTATGTTTCTCGGTACCATCAAAATTCCAATAGATTACTAATAGGAATAAAGAGTTACAGACGATGGATTCAGGTTTACATTCTCTTTGACTGTTGGAAAAATTTCGATGGAATTTGTATTTTCGCACAAACCGAAAACTTCCATGTTGTTGAAGGTAAAATTCCCCTCATCGTCGATATCGACGTCTGCTCCTGCACCGATTTGCAAGTGCCGAAGGGTTATCTTTTTTTCAAAATAGGCTGTATCGAATCCGTCTAGGTGAAGAGTCGAGGTTCCAGTGCGGTTAATCATTTCCGGTAACTCAGTATCGACATTAATCGAGTCTATGGTAGCATTGCCAAATGTACCCGAAAGCGACCATTGGATTTCAACAGGTTGAGGGGTTACGACTTCCGACGATTCGTCTGAAAAACACCCATAAAGCGCAAAAAATGTAACGGCAAGGAATATTATTTTTTTCATCTGCTCTCCTTTTCTATAAACCTAACAATTATTTATAAAACCAACACCCCACATCTGACAATTTTATGTAAAAAAAAATACATGCTTTCATGGAAATCGGTCTGTGAAAATTATTGGCAGGCGTTTCGCGAAAATAATCTGTAAAAAGCAACAAGTCCACCTGCGAGAACAGCTATCGCAGAAATAGCGAGGATACAGATTAGCTTTTTCAAGGGTTGCTCTCCAAATGGGAAAATTCTTCACTAGTATACCAAATTTCATTACCGAGAGAGTCAACAAAATAACGACTTAGTGGGCTTGTATAAATCCAAATGGTGGAATAGTTTTCATTAAATTTTAAGTTTTTTATATTCAAAATTAAATCAGTAAACATGCTTTCATGTACTTTTATGTGGTTTCCCCATAACTCGATAAATTCTAGTGCTCCATTGATGTTCTGACTATCAGATAATTCACCGTTTACTACAATATCTATCTGACCTCCAGCCGATTGTAGACATATAATCTGATTGTCTGAATATCGAATATCCCTACATTCAGAAAGCCAAGCTTCCTCTTTGTTGTTAAATCGATTTAATACGGCTTCACTTGTTGTGGTATCTAATATGGCATATTGGCATGTATCCGCCCGAATTGATTTTGTCGGCGTGTTTCCTAGTAGCAAGAATTTTCCGTCACGCCAAGGCCTTACTCGAAAATCGGGAAGTGAACTTTCACGTAGTTTAAATGCACAATCGCCACTCCATTTAGGTTTTATTTTTTTTGGCTTTTCACCGATTTTCCAAAGAACTATTTCATTCCATAAATCACCTCCATACACCATCGAATCTGTCACTTGCCCTATCAAATTTGTTTCCCAATTGACAGTATCGGCCCAGACCACAGGTTGCTTACTCCTATAGTTAACAAGATGTAGACCACCATTATCTTTGACACTATAACTTTCACTTGCGTCTGCTGATACCATGCCAAAAATCATACCTCCAGTCTGCGAATGAAAAGTACGATGTGATGTTCGTAAGGCTAACGAATCATTAACAATGCCAACAACCCATCCTACAGTACGCTCGCTGTCCCACCACTCCTCCGTACGAGAGCAAGAAATCAAAAAAAGTGATACTAATGTAACGTATAAATAGAGTCTCATATAGAATCCTCGCCCCCAACCCCCTAATCAATGACTTACTTCTTTTTTTTGTCTTTGACCGCTAAGCGTTCCACATATTTAAACAGATTGTTATAGACTTCTAAAAAATCCTCTACCCAAATTGGGTCGCGCTCCCCAATCAACGAGAATGTATTTTCAAGCGTATGCTGAGAGTTATAAAGCCCCACCACAGTTGAAGACGCTCTCGAGATCGAACTATTTTTCGACTGAGGCGCAAACGTCAAAGTTCTCGCCCTATATGATCGCTTTAATCGTGCAATCAAACTCAAACGAACCGCGAGCAAATCTTCTCGAGCTTTTAAAATTTTCCCTTCTTCAATCCAAGACTCAATCTTATCTAAACGACGAGAAAAAGAATCCCGTTCTGGAGCAGGAATCAACTGTTTCTTTTGACTTAAAGTCGTCTTTAATTCTGCAATGACTTTTCTTAAAAAAGGAGCAGACCAAAAAACAATTTTTGGATTATGGATTTCTTCATGCCATTGTTTTGAGGGCTTATTCTTTGAAACCCAAGAGTCTAAGCGATCACACATCAAAACGGCTTCTGGTGTTCGATCTACTAAAAGATATTCTTCTACTCGCTGCAACATAAAATCAGCATAAGAAAGCTTCCAATAAGGCATCCGACGTGATTTTCGAATGACCTCAACTTGTTCTCGAAGCTCTGTTATACGATTTCGAATCAATGCTTGTTCTCCGATTTACGAATAGGAGTTACACCTATTTCTACTCTTCGATTTAAGCGTCTATTTTCATCTGTTGTATTGGGGTATTTGGGGTGATATTCTCCAAAGCCCGCGGCAAAAAGACGATCTGCTGGGAACCCTTGAGCAATCAACGTTTTGACCACATTAATAGCACGTTCCGCAGATAAGTTCCAGTTTGTATAAGTGGATGATTTAATAGGTGTATCGTCTGTAAAACCAGAGACCATAATCACATCACTTGTATCCAAGATATCTAATAAGCCTTTTCCAATCGCTTGAATCACCTGAGTGCCTTCTGGAGTGAGTTCTGCCCCATTCAAAGGGAATAAAAAGGATGCCTGGATTTGAATATTACCATCTTCTAAAGCGATTAAGCCTTTTTCAATTGTACTTTTTAAGCTACTAGAGAGCAATGCGTTACGTTCCATTGCAATTTTTCGCATTTCTTCTTGACAACTTAAAACTTCTTCTTCTGTTCGAGTTAAGTCTTCGGCTTTTTGTTCTTTAAGGGTGGCCATCGCTACAAAAGCTAAAATAAATAGAGCTAATAAACCGATAGTCAAATCCGTAAAGACAAACCAGGACGCATTTTCCTCGCTTTTGCTTTTACGCATTATCCCTCCGATTTCACATTAGAAGCAGCAGAAACACGCTGAGCTTGTTCTAAAACTTCTAATAAAATTTCTTGGGTCTTCACCGCATTTTCCATTAACACTTCGCTAGCTCTTTCATGGAAGGCCTGTAAAGAGGCTTGCAATTGTTCCATGAAATTATTTTCATCTTCATGTTCTGCCGTATCGCCAGAAAGCTTTTCAATAACCGTTTCTAAACCACGACGAAGCACTTCTAAGTTAGCCGCAAATTCCGATTGATTCACACGCATTAATGTGGCTGCTTCAGAAATATTATTCGCAAGCACATCGGCGGCTTCCAATTCCTTAGTCGTTCTAGATTCTACGTCGGTGACTAAGCGTTTTTGAACTTCAGCTAAAGCAGAAGAAGATTCTGTCAACTGACTAAATTCCACACCAATCTTTTCGGCAAGCGCACCAAATTCTTTTTGAATCGAAGAAGAAAATGCAGAGGCATCCACTTCTGTCTTTTCAATAACACGAGATGCGATCGAACGTAAATGTTCCACACCCTCCAGCTGTTTTGCCTGAGTGGCTTCCATAGAAGAAGCAAATGATTGAGAAGAACGAAGAGACTCTTCTTTAAGAGACTGTATAAATGCATTCGATTGTTCTTTTAATGCGTTCACCTGACCAGAAATAGTCTCTGCAAAAGTACTAGCCATTTGCTGAATAGATTTTTTAATTTCATCAGAAGCAAAGTGCTCCATCGAGGACCAATTTTTTTGCATCTGACTTAAAAATTCTTCTAACGATTTTGATTGATTCTGAGTCACTTGAGTGATAGATTGTACCGATTCTTTTTGCAAAGAAATAAACGTCTCTGAAATAGAAGCGAGTGTAGCCTCTTGATTCTTTTGCATATTTTCAGCTAAAGCAGCCATCAATTCGTGTACATGAGAGTCAGAAGATTTTTCTTGTACGCTAAATGTCGGAATCAATTCAAGCAAAGTAAACTTGTCTAAATCAGAAACAAAATCTGAATTTTCTTTTTCAACAAGAGCATGAGACGCATTCAAAACTAAAGCAGAGAACAAGCCACACAAGCTAGTTCCAAAAATACCCTTCATACTAGAGAAAATCGACTGGATAGAATCCAAAGTATTTTGAGTCGTCGAGTTATCAATCGCGGCACCTGCCGTAGATACAGCAAGCATCAAACCAAAGAACGTTCCTAAAAGGCCTAATAAAACAACGACGCCTCCCATGCTCCGCCCAACTTGAACCGTCGCTTTCACGTCTAAGATTTCAGTCACTAGTTGAGAAGAAAATGGCACCTTATGAGCAGCAAGCCTTTTTACAACAGCAATGCGATCGCCTACAATTCCTGGTTCTATTTTATCCAGAATTAAACCGTTAGAATGAGCCTTTAATACTTCTCGTTCTTTCTCGATTTGCTTCATGAGCTTAAAATCTCGCCATTGAGAACCGAGGAAAATGGCAAAAATAGCTACGACAACAATCCAACCGAATAATGGTGCTCCAAAATAGAAGGCACTGGCAACAAGGACTAAAAAGCCTATAACGGTCAATAAAAGGATTAGCTTGGAATTATTTTTCATCCGTTTCATCCTAAGGGTTAGTGTTAAAAGACTGCGAATTCTGGCCGAACAAATCTAATTGCCCTCGCGAAAATCCACGTAAAAAAAGCGACCACTTCTCTTGATACCATCTGCCGATCAGTAAAGTAAGACCTGCCGCATAATCACAAAAATCATCTGTATAAGCTAAGAATGGGTTTTCATAAGCACCATTCAAATCCCAAAGTCGCCCTACATTTCTTGCACAACTCATAGATGTAGGGTAATAACGAGGTTTAGCGCTCGTACTAAAACCAGCAAAAAAACGTTTAAGAGCCACTTCTGCTAATGAAGCCCTAAGACTCGTCACTAAATCGGTTTCTTGTTGGCGAAGAGAGGCTTCTAAACAGGGTAGCACTTTGGAGAGCGCATCGGTTGCCCCTTCTTTATACCAATAAGAGCTCAAACGTTCTTGCAAATGAGACGCCCGAGAAGACATCATCACTAAAAGCTTTTCAGCATCGCCAACCATTAAATGGATTGTAGAAAAATAAAGATTTTTAACTTCTTGCTTTGTTAATTTAGAAGAAAAACGCCAACCTTGATCTTCTTGAATAAGCCACTCACTTTGAAGTAACTGCCTGTGAATTTCATCTGTAGAAAAGCGTTGATTCCACTTAAAACGGAATTCATCGAATTTAGTAGAAAATTCGTCTAGCAAATGGGGGAACTCAGACTCCCATAATTTCCATGCAGAAGGGCTAAAAGAGATTGTTTCTGGACCAGCCATTGTAGCTGAAGGGTTAGAATCATTGGCGTCTAAATGTTCGTATAAAGCAATAGACCATGTCGCATTCATACTTTGAGATAAATTGGCAATCATCGAAGCCCGATTAGGCCGCGACCCAAAACGCACAATACTTGTGCCTGTCATTTTTCGAATAGCTCTGCGAAATGATTCGTCCACGTTGAAAATATACCAAATCCAAAAAAATTAAAAGCCTGATTCGATACGATGCCATACCGATGTAGAGACTCTCTTCCCCTTTCCAGCTAATTCATCACTTTCTTTACGTACATTGGCTTCTAAATTCTCTTTAATTAACTGTAAATTGCCCAAAAACTTCCCCCCTTTTTCCACATACAAACCAAAAACATTCCCCACAATATCTGTGGCATCTACATTTACAGAACCTGCACCCACGGATAGAGCAAAACGATTACGAGAAAAAGAGCATTTTTTCAAATAAACTTGATTAGAAGAATTAACCCATAACCCATAGTAATTGTTTATAAATTGCACCGATTCAAAAACGCCTCCAGATTGAGTCACTGAATTTCTAAAGGCATTTTCTACCACTAGATTTTTTACGTAAAAAGGCGCCGTATTAGACACAAAATGAACCCCACTCCAGCTTTCTGTGGTATCTAAACTTTTAAAAACAACAGGCTTTTTCTCAGTGCCCAATATTTGCACTGGGCCGCGCAAAAGGAGCTTCGCATAAGGCATCATAAAGACTTGAACACCAGGTTCAATAATCAAAGTATCTGTACCAGAAAAGACAACACTAGTCTCTAACAAGTAGGGACTATTTTTTTCAGTAAGAACTACCTTCCCTGATTCAATCACAGGAAAAGGAACTTCTGCCCATGTTAATGAGAAAAGGACACTGAAAAAAAACAGTGATTTTTTCACACAAAGCTCCTTAATTTCAGCTTCTGGATCACACGTAATTTAGGAATTTCTTCTTCTGAATATTTATCAGAAACATTGACTTTTCCATTCACTTCTAAAACGGATTCTTCTACTACACCCATAGTGACGTTAAAAAGAAGAAACCCGCTACCCACAATAAAATCTTCACTAGTCATTTTTATTTGAGGATTATTACTTACTTGTTTGTATCGCATATTCATACGAATTTTTGCAAGTAAAACGCCACTGCGATTAAATACATCTTCTAAAGTAAAATTTTTATAAACCACTATTTGTTCATTATTTTCTCCAGTAATCGCGTGCTGGCGTTCCCACGATTCCCCTACGCGAACAGGCTTTCCAGGAAACACGGGTTGGATTTTCAAAAATAGCTTCGCAATTTCTAATTCATTACTTTCTGGATGAGACACATAATTATCCATCACGGGCTCACTCATCAAACCATCTTTAGCTATTTTAAACTGAAAATTTTGAGAGCTCAAATACTGTTCCACATAGCGATATTCTTCGACAGAACGTTTATCGGACGTGTATTCCACAGAATCTACTTTTATTTCAAAGCGGGCCGAACTATCATCATAAGCCATCAATAAAGAAGAGGTGACAATTAAACGAAGTGACGTTTTCATCGATTCTAAAGAATCTACTGGCACAGAATCGTCTACAAAGACATTCATGTCGGCATTCATGACAAATTTTTGGTCTGCGATGTTTTGAGTATTAAAGACTAAATTGGTCGTTTGTTGATCACAAGCCAATAATAAAAAGCTGGCTAAAAGCAAAGATTTCTTCATGCCCCTAAAAATAAATCTTAAATGAGAGAAACGTTACTGAAAACTAATGTTTTACAAGGGTTTTGCACCTGTATCGCCTTTACGGGCACGCATTTCTTGAAAAAAGAGTTGTAGAAGACCTAGACACTCCTCCGCAAGGACCCCAGAAGTTATAACGACATCTCGCTTGAGAGCGTTATTTGAAATGACATCGACCGTAGTACCACAGCCGCCAAAGCGGGAATCTGGAGAGCCATAAACGACTCTTGAAATGCGGCTATTCAAGATTGCCCCAGCACACATTGGGCAAGGTTCTAATGTTACATAAAGCGTACAATCACTTAAACGCCAGTTTTCTACTGCCGAAGAAGCGGCTCCAATCGCTAAAATCTCTGCATGAGCCGTGGCATCTTTTAACGTCTCTACCTGATTATAGCCTTTTCCAATGACTTTGCCCTCTTTCACAATCACACAGCCAATAGGCACTTCTTTCGCATCAAAAGCCATTTCCGCTTGGCGTAAAGCCAAACGCATGAACTTTTCATCTTCACTTTGTTGAATTTCATCCATTTTCTAAAAATAGAAAAGACTTAAGGGGCATTCAATATTCTCAAGCCTTCGGGTGCCATAATTCACTGAAATCCTTAAAAACCAAAAATCCCGCTCATCGCGGGACTTTATGATTGAGGCCATCGCTATACCTATTATTGACCGAAATAAGTGGCTTTTTTTATTTCGCCTTTAGTTTAAGCTGCATTATTTTTGAAAAGTCTTTTGGTACAGAAGACGTTTTCATTTCAAAAATGCATGGTTTAGACTTGCCTGTATTGCTTGTCTCTTTTATATAATCTTTTGTTTTTTGATTGATATCTAAATTGTAAATATCATCGATATACTTTTCTGGAAAATAAATTGTCGCTTTAATAAAACCCTTCCATGCAGACATCCAAACAATCGTTCTTTTCTTATGCTGTACTTTACAAAGCCAAAGTTTTCCATCGTTATAATATCGCCATTCATACGTCATATCACTCGCGCCAAATAGTTTTAAAAGAGAAGCATAAGCCTCAAAAGATTTACCCAACAGACTTTTTAATACACCGTCATTTGGATATACCGATGGATTTTTTAATTCGATATCGGGATTCGGTTTTATTTTGAACGTATCCATATTTCCCTGATTTTTAATTTTGCTCAGTATGATCTTATGAATTTAACTTTTTCTTGTATAAGGTCTTTAGCTTACATAAGCACCCTTGATCATTATATTTCTTATTATTCATCGCTAGCATTCGTCTTTTTTAAAGACTCAATACGTTTAAGCATTTTGTCAAAATCACTCTCAAAAAGGCGATCCTGAATGATTCGGTATTTTTCAAACTCATTGTGCGGTTATAATACCGAGCAAGCTCGGTATTATAAGACGATCCAGCTTATTTTCGATGCATCATTTGAATGATGCCGCCGCCGTTGATTACGTTTGTGAAACCCTTTCGTTCAAGTATTTCTTTTGCATATTCACTACGAGCTCCAGAAGCACAATAAACCGTAATTTTTCGAGTCAAAGGTCCAAATTCATCAATCCGTTCTTCTAACTCATCTAACGGGATATTGATTGCATTAGGATAAGCACCCCGAGCAAATTCCCGAGAGGTTCTGACATCGACGATTATTGGTGTATTTGTGTCTGCGGCGGAACGCTCCGTTTGATGTAACGACGAACGATTCGCGGTACTACCATCCTGTTGTAACGACGCATTAGACGCGATACTCGCTTCTTGTGGCAAACCTTTTTGTATGCTTTTTGCTTTTATAGGAGCTAACGGGACCTGAAGTACAGAAAAGCCCATGGCTCTTGCATGCCGCTGTAAAGAGGTGTAGCCGCCACTCACATTCACTACGTTACAAGGGCATATTCCTTGAATTTTGCGAAGCATTTGATGGCCTTTTTTCCCGTTTTCATCATAGACTAAAACGGAATGCCCTTTAGGGATTTTAGCCATTTCTAATTCCAAAATTTCAGGAGGCAAGTAGTGCGCGTTTTCAACATGGCCTGCATTATAAACAAAAGGATCTCGAACATCTAAAATAAGAGGGTTTTCTTTTTTCACCCACTCATCTAGTTCTTCGGGAGTCAAAGAAGGAGCATAACCAGAATTTCGATTTTCTGCGCTAAATGCAGCCATATTAATCGCATCGTTTGCAGTGCCTAATGGCGGAGAATAGGCAAAATCAATATTTGCTAAATCGTGGATCGTCATGCGGCCAAAAACAGCCGTAGCTATCACATCTAAACGGCGATCAGCGCCTGCATAGCCTGCGGTTTCGCCACCAATAACGCAACCTGTCGTTTTATCGTAAATTAAACGCACAGTCACCTCTTGTGCGCCTGGGTAGTAAGCGACGTGATGTTCTTTATGGACGGTAACAGCAGCGGCATCAATGCCAGAAGCTTTCGCAGCCTTCAAAGATAAGCCCGTGATCCCCACAACCGCTTCAAAAACTCGCACAATAGATGTACCTAAAGAGCCTGGGTAAAGGTGGTTTCCGCCTAAGGCATTTTCTGCAGCGATTCGCCCTTGTTTATTTGCTGGGCCCGCCAGAGGAATACGCACTTTAGCTTGATGCACTCGATGTTCAATCTCAATCATATCGCCTGCGGCAAAAATAGAAGGGTCGCTTGTGCGCAAATCAGCATCGACTAGCAAGCCGCCTGTAGAGCCAATCTCAAGACCTGCGTCTTTCGCTAAATCAAGTGTAGGGCGAACGCCTATCGACAAGAGAACCATATCAGATTCTATAGCAGAGCCGTTGTCTAAAAGCACTTGATCTTTGCCAATCACTTGAACGCCCACATTCTTATAAACCTCTAGGCCATAAGACAAGAGTTCTTCTTCTATAAACCCAGCAAACTCTGGATCGACAACATTCATCACATGCGGCATTTTCTCCACAACGCTGACTTTTAAGCCCCGTTTTGCAAGGGCTTCTGCCATTTCAAGCCCAATAAAACCGCCACCGACAATCGTTGCCTTTTTTGGTTTTTGTTCTTTGATAAATGCATCAACTGCATCCATATTGGCTAAAGTCCAAAGAGTAAAAACATGAGGTAAAGACGCTCCTTCAATCGGGGGCGTTAGAGGGAGACCCCCTTGAGCTAAAATCAGCTTGGAATATTCAAAAGTTTTCTTTTCGTTTGTTTTGGTGTTTTCTGTATAAACAAGCTTTTGCTCGCGGTCAATTTTGATCGCTTTTGTATTTGTAAAAACATTCACATTATACTGTTCTTTAAAACTCGTTGGGCTTTGTAAAATCAAGGAAGACCTACTTTCAATATCCCTTCCGATATAATAAGGAAGCCCGCAATTAGCAAACGAGATGTCTGGCCCAGCCTCTAAAACGGTGATTTCCACATCTCCTGACAAACGACGTAATTTTGCTGCTGCTGTAGCACCTGCCGCTACTCCACCAATAACAAGAATTTTTTCCATAAACATTCCTTTTTTATAAGAGCACTCTTAAAAAGCTATTATTAATGACACCCATACAATAAAATAATCATCTTTTTAAAGGAATATATAAAGAAGAGTATCAAAGTATCAGTAACTCAATCACAAAAGCAACTTTACCCCTCTGAAACCATTATCTTAGCGTCAAAATCTCTTGCCAAGTTATATTTCTTAAAATATATTTTGCCTAATCTTTGGGGATATAGCTCAGTTGGTAGAGCGATGCGTTCGCAATGCATAGGCCAGGGGTTCGAATCCCCTTATCTCCATTTAAACAAATGAGAACCCCTTGGGGGTCGATGTGCACTCCGTTTTGCTTCAGCAAATTACGGAGAGCTATACCCGGATGGGTACTCCCCTTATCTCCATTTAAACAAATGAGAACCCCTTGGGGGTCGATGTGCACTCCGTTTTGCTTCAGCAAATTACGGAGAGCTATACCCGGATGGGTACTCCCCTTATCTCCACTAAAGAAACGTAAACCCAGCCGCGTCAGTCCTTTAAGCACCGCACAGAAAAGCCCGCGCCCTTATCGTCGTAGTATCTGTCCACAATGCTGGAATTGTAGAACATGCGCCGGTACCAGGCGTCATTGGCACCGAGCTTCGTAGCACTCCACCAGTAACCGCGGCTTCCAATACTGTAGAATGAGCCATCATTGTTACGGTAGCCACCCGGAAGGGCTGTAAAACCAGTTTCGTTGGTTGCACTGGTATTTGGACTGTTCCAATGCGTAGTCCCAGTTTCTTTAAGTTTCCCACCGGCATCGCTTGTTCCGCCAAGGTAGTCGGTTAATTCTGTCCACTCGGCATCGCTTGGTAAATGCCAGCCTGTAGGGCAAAGCTTTCCTGTGTTTACAGCATACCAGTTATATAATTTACCGTATGTTTCAGAATTTGATGGGGTATTTTCATAATCACATAATGCTCCAGTGGTTAGTTCACTCCATGCTGTGGCATCGGTTACATT
This sequence comes from Fibrobacteria bacterium AD312, assembly GCA_001462345.1. Classification (GTDB taxonomy): domain Bacteria; phylum Fibrobacterota; class Fibrobacteria; order Fibrobacterales; family Fibrobacteraceae; genus Fibro-01. The sequence goes on from LIUM01000045.1 coordinate 21,289, forward strand.
TGGTATAGCTATACCATCGTTATATTTTGTGACTTTTAAGTTTTCAGCCATCCAGGTTTGGGTGCCGATTTTAGTCCACTTGTATTGTTTCGCAGGAGTTTCATGGGAATCTGAGAATGTTCCGCAATTTCCTGGAACGAGACAATGTGCCGACCACGAAAGCATAGGAGTCGTTGTTTCCTCATCGCAGAAATGCGTCATTGGATCGTAAGTCAAGCCTCCGCACAAATCCAAGACTGTCCCCTCATTGCAAAAATGAGTGGCTGGATCGTAAGTTAAGTCCCCACACAATTCCAACACTGTTCCCGCTTCGCAAAAATGAGTGGCTGGATCGTAAGTTAAGTCCCCACACAATTCCAACACTGTTCCCGCTTCGCAAAAATGAGTCGCTGGATCGTAGGGTTTTGTACCACACAAGGCTTTAGGCCAACTCGCACTTGTTCCATCTGTACAAGTTTGAGTGAGTGTGCCTGCATTATCATCGCTAATGGTACAGCTGGATCCGTCAGCACCATTTTCGCCATTTTGGCCATCGACGATTGTGTCCAAAACCCCGTTACAATCCACAAACAGACTGTCGTTGCTTTTACTTGCTAAGCAACTCACGCCGTCAGCACCATCTTTGCCATCAACACCATCCACGCCATCACGCACAGTTACTTTTGTGCCCGAGCATGTTAGATCGTAGCTGCCTTCGCCATTGTCGTCAACCGTGCAGCTTGCGCCATCGTTCACGGTAGCGGAGGAACCATCTTCACAAAGAATCGTCTTGCTGCCATTGGTGTTTTTGATCACGGAGCAACTGGAACCATCTTTACCATTTGTTCCGTCCTTACCATTTGCACCATTCTTGCCATCTGCGCCAGAATCTCCATTCAAATCAATACTCTGGTAACCTTCGCTCGAACAAAACTGGAATTTTTCATCGTCAAGTACATAAAACAATTGCCCCACTTGGTTACTATCGCAAGTAGGTAATTTTGCTGCACTGGTGGCCACTTTGGCTCCATAGAGTTGCACAGTGCCTTCATCGCTATTTTGCGAGGTGGTGGAATTTTCGCTACTGCCACAAGCGACAAGAGTCAATGCGGCAAGTAAAAGAATGAAATTGTATCGTAGAAAAAGCAAGTGAGCCTCCTAACTATCAAATTTTTGAGCCGAATATAGAAAAAAGACAATATTTTGCGCTTTTTTTTGCAGAAAAAATCCTTTTCTCAAATTCACTGAGTTCACCCAATATTATTAATACTATAGGATTATAGGCCACTGGGTTCGTAAGCCTTTTTATGCAGTTGACCAAAATCTCTGTGTGTTTTATATTTTTTTAATTAAATAAAAAAGATTTCTTAATGTTAGGAGGATGGATGAAAATAGCAATGATAATAGGAGTTTTGCTTTGGGTTGGTGCTTTTGCTGAAGTTGATTTTTAATAAAAGCGATATTATTATTAGCAACACCACCGTAAAATTCATCACGATGCAATTATAAAAAAACTCACAAAAAGATTAGCTTTGGGATTGATGAAACGAAGTCTATGATTAAACTCCCCACATATCGTAGTTCAAAGAAGGATCGTTTTAAAAATAAGAAGCTGAATTGAAAATCTTCTGCCACCACACTCACAATCCAGAGCAAAAAGAGTGTGTTGATAAAAACGACAAATGCAAGCGATAAGAAAAAGCCATACACGCGTAAATCGCTTTGGTACAAGCGGAATTCGCTGAATACCGAATGCAAATGGAATGAAATAAAAAAGCCTACGACAAAATGAATCGCAGGGAACACACGAGGCTCTGCCAAGAGCTTTAATAATACGGTGAACAAAGCAAACAAAGGCACGCTATAAGGAGCAAGCGTAATCATCAGATTATTTTTGCCTTCAAAAGAAACTTGCCCGCCTTTTTCTGCATGGGCCTGAAACGCCTTGATTTTCTTTAAGAACAAAACGCTAAAAAAAGCATGATTTAATTCATGGCAAAAGGTATGTGCAAAATGCATGCTTCGCTTAAAAAAAGAAAGAATGAGAACAAATAAAAGATAAAAGCCCGCGCCCAAACCCAGTAGCCACAAAGACGCGAGACGAATGGATTGAAAATGATCTATAGAAGCTAAAACTAAGCCTGCGGTAAATACCCAAAACACCAAAGCAAAGGGAATCCGTAATAAAAGACTCATTAAGAGGTCACCTCTAAAAATTACTTTGGTGTTACTTCACCATATCTAAAGATTCCAATTCTTTTTTAAGAGCTCGTTCTTTTTCTTCCAAAGCCGAAATGCTGTCTTTGGTTTTAGAAATCACGTTTTGTAAGTCGGTGACTTTACTTTCGAGGGTCTTCACTTCTGCTTCTTTGGCAGGGTCAGAACAAGCCACAAAACCTAAGACCATTAAAATCATTAAAATATACTTCTTCATTTTTTAAATATATAAAACTCATACAATACTATTCTTATATTTTTATCAGCATCCTTAAAAATTGAGCCTTGCCTTGAATAAATCAGAACTACTACTTCCTGTTGGAACCAAAGAAATGCTTGCAGCCGCCATCCATAATGGTGCCGACGCCGTTTATCTTGGAGTCCCTGGATGGAACGCGAGAGGCAGAACAGAAGACTTTTCGTTAGATGATCTTGAAGAAATGATCACTTATGCTCATTTAAGAGACGTCAGAGTATTCTTTGCCATGAACGTTTTAGTTTTTGAACGAGAATTAGAGTCTTTGACCCCTTATATTGAGGAATTAGTCCACTTAAGACCAGATGCCTTTATTATTCAAGATGTGGGCCTTGCTCGTTTAATACATAGCATTGCTCCAGATCAAGAAATCCATGCCTCTACACAGATGACAATCTCTAGTAGCGAAGCGATTGAGATGGTTTCTTCGTTAGGATTTAAGCGAGTCGTTTTAGCCCGTGAATTATCACTCCTTCAAATACAGCGAATCAAAGAAAGCACTTCTATAGAACTCGAAGTCTTTATTCATGGAGCCTTGTGCATTTCTTACAGTGGCCAATGCCTTACGAGCGAATCGTTTGGAGGACGCTCCGCAAACAGAGGCCAATGCGCCCAAAGTTGCAGACTCCCCTACAAACTCTTTGTGGATGGCAAAGAACAAAAACAACAAGGCTACCAATATCTTTTTAGCCCCTATGACCTTTGCGCTGTAGACCAAATCAAAGAACTAATAGAAATTGGAGTCACCTCTTTTAAAGTCGAAGGCCGCTTAAAAAGCCCAGAGTATGTGGCAGCTACCGCAAAAGCTTATAGAAACCAAATCGACACAGGCACTATTACCAAAGAACAAAAAGAAGCCTTAAATATTTTATTTTCTCGTGGCCTCTCCACTGGATTTCTAAAAGGCATTAACCACCAAACCCTTGTGAATGGGTATTTCTCGAACCATCATGGCGAATACTTAGGCACTGTTATCAAAGCAGACCAATCGACCGTATGGATCAAAAGCGAAGTAATCCCTGCTCCTGGAGACGGGATCCTTTTTGAAGACGAGAAGAATTCGAATGGAAGCCGCTTGTATAATGCGACAAAAGAATCTCGTGGGATTGTACGTTTAGAATTTTCTAACCAATTTAAAGCCACAGACATCAATATCAATAGCCGCACGTATCGCAATGACTCCCCGAACTTAGAAAAAGAACTCCGTAAAACATTTACAGACCGCCAAGTAGAAAAAAGAATCCCTGTTCAGATAACGCTAAATGCTCGTGTAGGCACACCACTAACACTAGAAATGGGCACCAGTGCAGAAATGCGCGTGAAAGTAGAAGGAACGCTTGTAGAAAAAGCACAAAAGCCTACTGCACCTAAAATAGAGAAAGAATTAAAAGCGCTGTCATCGACCCCCTATTATGCAGGAACATTAAGTATTAATGTGGATGATGATTCTTTTATACAAGAAAAAACCATTCGAGTACTTAAACAAGAAGCCATTGAAAAGCTAAACGAAAAAAGACTACAACAATATAAAGAACCGAAAGTGTTCCAAAATGCTTCTTTAATTGAAGAAGTAAAACAAAAGGCGCGTGCAGGGGCCACAAACACCCCACAATTATCCGTATTAATACGAAATCCAAAACAACTAGACGCTTTAGAAAACTTACCCATTCAAAAAGTCATCATGGATTTTGATTGGGGCGTTGATCACAAACCCTCTTTAGAAAAAGCCAAAACATTTGGATTCAAGGCAGGGATAGCAACCCTTAGAATCCACCAACCAGGCGAAAATCATTATCTCAAAAAAATTGAAGAGTGTGCGCCAGACTTTGTTTTAGTCAGGAATCTCGGGGCTTTATCGATCCTTAAAAAAACGGACTTGCCCCTATTTGGCGACTACAGCTTAAACGTCACCAACACCTTAAGCGCCGACTGGTTCTTTGAACAAGGCCTTTCCTTAATACACCCCTCATGGGATCTCAACAGCACACAACTCTTTGAATTATTAGACACTTCGAACGCACCACAATTTGAAATCGCCTTACACCAATACATACCCGCTTTCCATACAAGACACTGCGTATTTGCAGCACTTCTCACAAACGGAAGACAATTCCCAGAATGCCAAAAAATATGCCAAGCCCATCAAGTCGAAATCTTAGACCATAAAGGCGAACGACACTTTCTACAATCTGATGCCGAATGCCGAAACACTTTATTTGTTGGCAAACCCCAATCGGCCCTAAAATTACTCCGAACATTACGAGAAAAAGGAGTCTATCAGTTTAGACTAGAAATGCTTGACGATAGTATTGAAAATGTAAGAAAAAAAGTAGCCCTTTATGCAGATGCCTTATTTGAACGAATTTCAATAGAAAAGGCCATATCACTTGCTGGAATCGAAGAAAAATACGGACTTTCCGAGGGCCAACTATTTAATGAAAATACGTGGATAAATCGAAAAAAGAAATCTTAACACTCCTTAACAGAACTCTTTTTTGTATCTTTGGCTTTTACTCATTACCCTTAAGGATATTTCATGAAAATTGCAACCAACTCCGTAGTCTCCATGCACTACACCCTTACTTCTGATGAAGGCAACGTCGTAGACACCTCTGCAGGTCGCGAACCATTACAGTACATCCAAGGCAAAAGTATGATAGTCCCAGGATTAGAAAAAGCCATGGAAGGCCACACCGCTGGTGAAAAATTTGACGTGAAAGTAATCCCTGCCGAAGGGTATGGAGAACGCAACGAAGGCATGATCCAAGAAGTACCACTGAGCGTATTTCAGGGCGTAGAAAAAGTAGAAGAAGGCATGTCTTTTTACGCACAAACCCCAGCAGGCCCAATGCCATTAACCGTAGTGAAAGTCACAGACACACACGCTACAGTAGATGCGAACCACCAACTCGCTGGCAAAAACCTAAACTTTGCCATTGAAGTCATTTCTGTACATGAAGCCACAGAAGAAGAATTAGCAGCACTTGAACAACACCATTGCGGCTGCGGCGACGATTGTGGCTGCGGCGATGACTGCGATTGCGGCGATGACTGCGATTGTGGCGATGACTGTAAATGCGGCGACGAACACGACAGCTGCGGCTGCGGCTGCGAAAGCATAGATAAGTAATTATCGGTCTCCTCTAAAAATTCATTTTCAAAAATTTGACTGTGGCGAATACAACTAGTATTCGCCACTTCTCGTTTCTGCTTCCACTCAGTCGCCATCAAATTTTCTTCACCAAAGCAATTTTTTGAGGAGACCTATATCGCACATATAAAGAAGAAACTCTTGCTTGATAGCAGGAGTTTTTTTTGTTTAAAAAAGCTATTTTGATTTATGAAAAACAAATCAGAGGGAAATAATGAAACACATAATAGCACTCGCCGCAATAATCTCCTTGGTTGGATGCTCTTTTAACAGTGCTCACAAAAAAACAAGCTTGTATTCTGAAGAAGCAGAAAGAACTCTATACATCATTCGACCTGATAATAGAGTAGGCAGTCTTGTTGGACAAGAAATATTTGTGAATGATGAAGAAATCGCAACCATGAAAATCAACACATTTTTAGCCTACCCTATTTTTCCTGGAAAATATACGCTGAGAATTGGTGAAGGAACATTAGCCGATTTATATTTTGCTCAAGAAATCCAAATCAATTTAACAAAAGGCGACGTATGTATTATCTTACATGATGAATTTATTGACGACGAAAGAGGCCCACATATTTCACTAAAACCTGTACCAAATGATCCAGCAGTATGTACAAATAACGCATCTAAGTTCAAAAAAATAAAAATCAAATAGAAATACCACACCACAAGATTCAGATTACGATATTTTTTTATATGGGGGTTGAGGGCGAAGGATTATGGGGCTTTTAGATTTTGCGAAAAGTATCTCACGGAATTTCGAGATAAGCGTTTCGGGGTATAAGTCTCGCGAATGGCGTTTCGGGAATTTTCGGGGGATAAGTTTCGCGCAGTATCGGGGTATTATTTTCACAAAAATTTATTCTAAATTTATTTTTTCAATATATATTAAAAACCAAATAAAAAAATAAGAGGATCTGCGTTAACGCAGCGATATCCTATATGTAAATTACATACTATATAGGATAACAAGTAAATATAAAACAAAGGGAAAAGTGACAATCGGAGAAGAAATAAAAATAATAATGAAAAATAGATATAATCATTAAAACTCTTCTATAAAGAAACTATCAAATGACAAAACAAGAAGCTGAAATAAGATTAAAAAACACTTTCGGATTTGACCATTTTTATGATGAACAATGGGAAACTATTGATTTATTGTTTAAAGGGAGAAGGGTTTTATTAATAGAAAAAACAGGGTTTGGAAAATCTCTTTGTTTTCAATTTCCTGCAACACAATTTCAAGGGTTGACTGTCATTTTTTCTCCTCTAATTGCATTAATGCGAGACCAAGTGAAAGGGCTTAATGAAAAAGGAATTAAAGCAAAATACATAAATTCTGAACAGACACCAGAAGAAAATTCTCAAACAATTCAAGATGCTTTAAATGGCAGACTGAAAATCTTATATATAGCCCCAGAAAGACAAGAGAATCAAGAATGGATTGAAGCTACTAGAAAAATGAATTTGTCAATGATTGTAATTGATGAAGCACATACTATTTCTGTTTGGGGACACGATTTTAGACCTGCATTTAGAAGGATTATTAACCTTGTCAAGTTGTTGCCACAAAATCTACCAGTATTAGCAACCACTGCAACTGCAACAAAACGTGTACAAGAAGATATTGAAAAGCAAATATCAGGGAACATTCAAACTATACGCGGAGAATTAATACGAGAAAACTTTAGATTATATGTAATTAAAGTACAATCTGAAGATGAAAAATTATTATGGTTAGCTGAAAACCTACCAGAATTAGAAGGAAACGGTTTAATATACACAGGAACAAGGGTTAATACAGAGATTTATTCAAGATGGTTTGAATATTTGGGTATTGGTACAACTGAATACAATGCAGGACTTGATTCTGATTCAAGAAAAGAAATTGAAAATGGATTAATGAATAATGAATGGAAAGCAGTTGTTTCAACCAATGCGCTTGGAATGGGAATAGACAAATCAGATATTCGCTTTATCATTCATACACAGATACCTGCATCCCCAATACATTATTATCAGGAAATTGGAAGAGCTGGAAGAGATGGAAAACCCACTAAACTAATTCTGTTCTACAATCTAACAAAAGACGAAAACGGAATTGAAGAAGATTATAAATTACCGAAAGCTTTTATTGACGGTGGTCGCCCAAGTATTAAAAATTACAACAAAGTAATCAATGTCCTCAAACAAGAACAATTAGGCGAACGACAAATAATGAAAGCAACTAATTTAAAATCAACACAAGTCAAAGTAATTAAAGCTGACCTTATTGAGCAGGGAATTATAAAAGAAGTTCTATTTGGGAAATCAAAAAAATATGAATATCAATTCAATGCACCTGAACTTAACACAAAAACTTTTGATGAACTTAGAGAACAGAAATTGAAAGAGCTAAGTTCAATGATTGAATATGTTAATACCCGAAATTCAAGAATGAAGTTTTTATGTGATTATTTGGGAGACAAATCACATAATCACTACCAAAACTGCGATAATACATCCCTTACCCCTTTTGTCCTAAATATTAAGGAAACAACAAAACAAAAATTATCAGATTTTCGAGAGTCCTATTTTCCAACACTTCATACAGCACCGAAAACTTCTAAAACAATCAATGAAAAGAAATATTACATAACTTTAGATAATGAGAACAACGTAGTTTTGGGGCAAGAAGGAGAAAAAGAATATTGTTTTGAAAGTATTGACATCCTAAAAACGAAAATCGATAAATTACCAGCCGAAAAACAACACCAATTTTTATTATTAATTAATAATCATTTATCGAAAGAAAAATTGCTCAATGGTGTTGCTTCAAGTTATTATGGTGTTTCAAGTGTTGGAGCAGCTTTACATCGGAGCAAATATGAAAATGGTGGAGATTTTCCTGACTTTTTGTTAAAACTTACTTTAAAAGCATTTCGAAAAAAATATGGGCAAGAAAAATTTGACTTAATTGTTTATGTACCCCCAACTGAATCAGGGGATTTAGTGAAAAACTTTGCAGAAAAATTATCACAAGTTCTAAAAATTCCTATTTCACACAGATTAATTAAGACAGGTGAAACTCAACCTCAAAAAGTTTTCAAAAATGGCTATCTAAAAAAAGACAATGTTGCTCAAAAATTCAGTTATTCAGAACCAAGTGAATTAGCAGGAAAATCAGTCATTCTATTCGATGACATATTTGATAGTGGTGCAACAATTAAGGAAATCGGGAATGTTTTAACTAAATTTGGGGTTACAAAAATTGCACCTTTGGTAATTGCAAGAACTGTAGGTGGAGACATTTAAAAGGTTGATTATGAGTAAAGAATTAACATATTGGTTGGCTTTGGCTCACACTCCAAAGATTCAAATAAAAAAGAAAAATGAAATCATTGTTCAACTTTATGAAAAAGGGAAAACAATCATTGATTTTTTTGAACTAGGATCCTCTGAATGGAAAAACACTTATGATTTAACTCTATCAGAAATTACATTTTTAGATGAAGCAAAAAAAGTCCTTTCCAATTATGCCTTTATGGTTGAAGATCTTTTAGAGCAAGGTTATCAGATAATCCCTATTACATCACAAGACTATTCTCCTACATTAAAGAAAAACTTGGGTAAAACATACGCGCCACCAGTAATATACACCAAGGGAAATTTGAAAATTATGAAAGAAAAATCAATTGCAATTGTAGGCTCAAGAATTGCAAATGATATTTCATTAGAATTTACGGATAATGTTGCAAAAAAAGCTTCAAAAGATTACAAAGTGGTAGTGAGTGGTTTTGCAAAGGGCGTAGATAAACAAGCTCTTGATTCAGCCATTAAATACAAGGGACAAAGCATTATCGTTCTTCCTCAGGGAATTACAACATTTCAATCCGGATTTAAAAAATATTATAAGCAAATTATTGAAGGAGATGTTTTAGTACTCAGTTCATTCCATCCAAAGGCTCCATGGAGCGTCCAACTAGCCATGGCAAGAAATCCCATCATTTATGGACTTGCATCCGAAATCTATGTTGCTGAATCAAGTGATAAAGGAGGAACATGGTCAGGCGTTATGGATGGCCTAAGAAAAGAAAGAAGCATCTACATTAGAAAATCGAATCCTAATGAAAAAAATGCAAATAACTTACTTATCTTAAAAGGCGGAAAAGCAGTTGATCTAGAAGGTAATATAATTGAATACAAAATTAATGAAGAAAAAAATTTAATTGCTTCTGAGCCAAATTTATGTAGTAAACTCGAATTAAGTAGTCATATCGAAAACAAAATAATTGAACTCTTAAAAACAGATTTTTTCTCAGCTAAAAAGATTATTGAAATATTAAAAATTGACTGGAGTACAAGAAAAATAAGTGATTTTTTAAAATCCAGACAAGACATCTTAACGATGAAAGGCAAACCCTTAAAATTCACACATCAAAGTGCATATAATCCATTACAAAAATCTTTATTTGATTGATAATGGTGAGGTACTCCCCAAAAGGTGTACAACACTGAGTGGATAGTGCTTCTATCTTTACTTAAACACAGGAAACAGGCAAACGCAATAACAAAGCTCAAATAATTAGTTCTTTAGGAATGATATCACGTAGGAAGCATTATAGGCAATTATAAAATGACAACTAAATCAGAAAATATCGTTGCAAAAATCAGTTCAAATGTATTCTATAAAGAATTCACTTTTGATAAGAATAATTTCTATCCAAAAGATGGTAATAAAGAACTTGCAGATACAGTTCTATGGTTAGGTGACTTATTATTTATAATTCAAGTAAAAGAAAGAAATCCCAATGAAATAAAAACTCAGAAAGAGGAAAATGATTGGTTTGACAATATAATTCTTAAAAAAGCTAAAAAGCAAATCACAAACTCGGTTGAATACTTAAATAAATACAGTGAAATTAAAATCAAAAACATGAGAAATCATTCAATTGACATATCTAAAGCTAATAAAAATGGAATTAATAAAATAATCATTTATATGCTTAACAATTCACCCATTAGTGATGAGAAAAAGTCAATAAAATTCTACGAAAGTAAACAATCGGGCAATATTCATATTTTTAGTATCGATGACTATTTATTGGTTTGTAAATATCTTATAACGCCAACAGAACTGGATGAATATTTGAAATTTAGAGAGCACTTTTATCTAAAGCATAAAGAAAAAATTACTCTTTACCCAGAGCAGTATATTTTAGGTCATTTTCTAAATACAGACGACGAATCAATTATTCAAAAACAATATATAGAGTCTCTTTCAAAATTAGAGGACAATTTTATTGACTTTGATATATCATGGCTGTTAAATAATTTTCAAGAAAAAATTCGAACGAAAAAACAAAAGGAATCCGAGAATTACTATCCTATCTTAACAGAAATAGCAAGTTTAAAACGAAATGAATTGCTTGAGTTTAAGAAACGCTTAAAAAATATAGTTGAAGATGTAAAATCTCAAAATTTTTCTTTTCCATATCGTTTCAATATTCCAAGAACAAACTGTGGCTTTGTATTTATTCCGCTACTTGATGATAAAATTGAATATTGGGAAAATGTTCTAATAAATTGTACATCAATCTATAAATACAAAAGAAAACTAAATAAATGCATTGGTGTTTTGGCTTATAAAATGGAAGATTTTTTTGATATTAACTGGGCTTTTATAAATGAGAATTACTCTTACAATAAGAAATTAGAAGAAGCTGTAAAAAAAGAAGCTGATTTTTATGGTGAAGGAGAAATTAAAAAAGTTGAGAGATATAAACTAAAAAAATAAGATTACCCACCCCTACTTCACACACCGTATTTCGCCATTGGAAGTCGTTAAAATATTCAATACGTTTCCAGCAAGGCAAAAGTCTGTTTGCATCAGACTATTTTTACTAACAGAGCAAATAACAAGAAAAAAAGTTTCCCTTTTCTAAAAAAATATAAATTAAAAAATATTCAATAAATCTAACGAGCGAAATCTGAGGAACCCTTTTAACGATTTTGACAACTCCCCTATTTGGCAGGATAGACGCAACTGAGTTGCGTAATATATGCTATTTTTGGTGGATAGATGCAAGAAAATAGACGCCATATTGCGTCTATTTGGGAGTTGTGCGCAATTAGCCCACAGAGAGCATTGGCTTTAGGAGCTGCGCATCGTGCGCAGCAAGAGGAACCAAAAACTGAATGTAGGAGAAAAAAATATGAGATTCGAAGAATGGGTCAAAAACAATCATATTCCTTTCAAGTTGAATCACCATGATGATAATTACGATGATTTCAAGCCATTAAGCGAATTAATTGGAGATACCCGAGTCGTAGCATTAGGTGAAAATTCTCATTTTATAAAAGAGTTTTTCTTATTAAGACATAACCTGTTGCGCTTTTTCATCGAAGAACTTGGGTTTAAGACGTTTGCCTTTGAATTTGGTTTTGCTGAGGGTCATATCATCAATAACTGGTTACATGGAAAAGGGACTGATGATGATATAGGAAAATACTTGACACACTTTTATTACCCAGAGGAGCTAAAAACCACATTTCTATGGCTAAAGGAGTACAACAAAGTAGCACAGGAAAAAATCACATTTCTTGGAATTGACATACCCAGAAACGGAGGTTCATACTTTCCAAATATAGAGATATTGCATGACTTTTTCAAAACAGCAGATAAAGACGCACTGCACATTATTGATGATGCTTTAAATATTGCTAAAAAGATAGATTACTTCTCCACATCACAAGCAGCCCTAAAATTACATGAGCTAACAGATTCTGAGAGGACCCATTTAACTTGCCAAATAGCTCGAACAAAGGTACGACTTGAAGCTATGGCTCCGATTCACATTGAGAAATATGGAATCGAAAAATATGAGACAATTCTGCATTATATCAACGGTTTGATATACCTGGACTATAATGTTCAAGCAATGGCGGGCTTTATTTCAGGAGCTGGAATGCAGGGCGATATGGGTGCAAAGGACAAATACATGGCAGATTCTGTGTTGTGGCATTTAAATAACCCACAAAGTGAGCAGAAAGTGATAGTAGTTGCACATAATGCACATATTCAGAAAACACCCATTCTGTATGATGGATTTCTAAGTTGTATCCCGATGGGACAAAGGCTCAAAGAGGCCATTGGTGATGATTACATGTCCTTAGGAATTACTTCACATATCGGGCATACAGCAGCACTTTACCCTGAAGCTGACACAAAATACGGTTTTCGGGTCGACAATTATCAACTTCAGGAACCCAATGAGGGTTCTGTTGAAAAATCTATTCACGATTGTGGAATAACTAACTCTTTTGTCTCTTTTAAAAACATGCCTGAAGATGTTCTGTCAATCCCGAACATGATTCGATTTGATTCTATGTACATGGAAACAAAACTTGAGAAAGCTTTTGATGGAATATTTCAAATTGAAAAATCATCTGTATCTGAATTCGTTTACGAATAATGAAATTAGCCAGTATAATTTAACTACAGATCGCCATCCATGGCGAGAGAAGCCAATGCGAGAGCGGGCTAACAGACGCACAACAGCCATATGCCGACTCCGCTTCGCTCTGGCCCAAATTGCGGAGTACCGCAACGTCACATACACGCGAAACGTTATGCGAAAGGCAGAGCGCCAAGACAATGAAGAGGAAGTTGAATTGATGATAACTACATTTCTTAACCCCGCCCCAAGAACGCCCGCCATCCATGGCAGGCTGAAGAGAAAATGAGGAGATTTAAAAGTTGGAAGCAAAAGCAAAGTCAATCACATTTTTAGCTGATGAAGGTTCAGTTCAAATTCCTTTTTTTCAGAGAGGGTATGTTTGGAACAGAGTGAACTGGGATGACATGCTCACCGATCTGCTTGAGTTCAATAAATCTCATTTTCTTGGCTCTTTAATATTAAAGCAATTAAAAGCCATTTCCGGTGAACCCAAGTCTGTATTGGTTATTGACGGACAACAGCGTCTGACGACACTCAGTATTTTATTAAAAGCCCTCTATGACTTATTTACAGAGGAAATGAGAAAAGATACCAGTGTCGAATTGGTCAAATATCTGTTCTACAAAAAATACGCTACTGACCGTAAGTATTACATAAAGATCACTCATTCCAGAGTCGACGCAAATTACTTCAAACAAGTCATTGGTGAAGTCCAGGATGGGGTCATACAAGCACCCGATTTACCCAGTATTGATAAGATAGATGACCAGTCAAACAAGATTCTTCAGTGCTACAGGTATTTTTATACAGAGCTTCAAAATAAAGATGAAGAAACTAGAATAAAGTTATTCAATCACCTGCTTAACTCAGAGAACAAGATCATTGTATTAATTGATCTTGCAGAGCACGATAATGAGCAAGCCATTTTTGATACCATCAATAGTGCGGGTATCAGACTAAGCGGGACAGACATCGTTAAAAATGCGTTGTTTCAACGAGCCATGGAATTGTTACCCAAAGAGGATGTGATAAGCCTGTATGAAGACTGTTGGGAAAAGACATTTTCCTTGGATGACGACTCCATTGTTTTCTGGGGGACGCAAAAGTCTACTGGACGATTGATGCGAGATCATAGCGAAATTCTTCTTCAAACCATTGCTGTAATAAAAGGTCTTTACGACCCGGAAAAGCATACTTTATCAGAGCTGCCAGATTTATACAAAGACAAAATAGCGACCTATTCTGAAACAGAATTAAGAGGCCTGATAAATGAAATTAGGGAATATGCGACAATTTATCGAGACAATATTCCATCCTTCGACGGTAGTACCCTCTATTCTTATGAAGATTTTGTGCAAAGACTTTTTCATATACTGGATGCTTGCGATATTTCCACCTTTCATCCTTATATCATCTTTTTATTGAAGAAATATAAAGACGATGAAAAGACCCTGAAAGTTCGATTGAAGGAGCTGGAAACACTTGTAATAAAACGCTTATTGGCGAAACAGGAAACCAAAAGCTACAACAAACTCTGCAAAGATTTTATAGACAATGAAGCCCAGGTGAAAACAAAAGCCGATGCCGTTTCACAGGCTCAGATACAAGCCGGAATTAAAAGCATTTCAAACAAGAATGCGACAATCGTTCTATTTTGGATAGAGCTATTCCGCAGAAATAAAGATGTAAAGCAATCCGTAAAAGAACTGAAATACAATTATTCACTGGAACATCTCTTACCCCAGAAGTGGGAAGAACATTGGGCCTCGGTACCTGTCGTGGATGATGCCGGAAATGCAATTGCAGACCCTGAAACAGCAAAGCAGGTTCGCTATAGTAAGGTGTATTCCATCGGCAACATGACGCTATTGAATAGCCGACTCAATACTTCGCTACGGAACTATATTTTTTTAAGAAAAATTGAAGGTGAAGGCCGCAAAAAGGGCATTCGCCAGTATTCCGAACTCTGGATTACCAAAGCGGACATTATCGACCGATACGATCGCGGCGAAACTGTTTGGAATGAAGCATCGATCACCCAGCGGGAAAATGCTCTCTGCTGTGAATTACTTGAAATTTGGAAATCATAAAGGAACTCCCCCATGCCCAAAGCCAAATCGACAAAAACACCCAATGAAGAACCCATCGAAAAGCAGCTTTGGAAAGCCGCCGATAAGCTTCGCAAAAACATTGACGCCGCCGAATACAAGCATGTGGTGCTGGGGCTTATTTTCCTCAAGTACATTTCCGATGCCTTTGAAGAGCTCTATACCAAACTCAAAAGCGGTAAAGGGGACTATGCAGGGGCTGACCCTGAAGACAAAGACGAATACAAGGCCGAAAATGTTTTCTTTGTCCCCGAAATCGCCCGCTGGTCGTTTCTGCAATCCAAGGCAAAACTACCCACTATTGGCAAAGAAGTGGATAACGCCATGGATGCCATCGAAAAGGAAAACCCCTCCCTCAAGGATGTGCTCCCCAAAGTGTATGCTCGTGGAAATCTTGACCCTACAAGTCTTGGAGGCCTCATTGACCTTATTGCCAATATCGCCTTAGGCGATGCCAAAGCTCGCAGTGCCGATATTTTAGGCCATGTATTTGAATACTTTCTTGGAGAATTCGCCCTGGCCGAAGGCAAAAAGGGCGGCCAATTCTATACCCCACGAAGTGTCGTCGAATTATTAGTCGAAATGTTACAACCTAACAAAGGCCGTGTGTTTGACCCCTGTTGCGGTTCTGGCGGTATGTTTGTCCAGTCCGAAAAGTTCGTGGCTGGCCATCAGGGTAAAATCAACGACATCTCCATTTACGGGCAAGAAAGCAACCAGACCACCTGGCGATTAGCCAAAATGAACCTAGCCATTCGGGGTATCGACAGTTCGCAAGTCAAATGGAACAATGAAGGATCCTTTCTAAACGATGCCCACAAAGACTTAAAGGCTGACTACATCATCGCTAACCCCCCATTCAATGTCAGTGACTGGTCTGGAGACTTATTAAGAAAAGATGGACGCTGGAAATTCGGCATTCCCCCAGCAGGAAACGCCAACTACGCCTGGATCCAACACTTTCTCTATCACCTAAGCCCCACAGGAAGCGCAGGCTTTGTCTTAGCCAAAGGCTCACTCACCTCAAAAACCTCAGGCGAAGGCGACATTCGAAAAGCCCTTATCGAAGCGCGATTAGTCGATTGCATTGTAAATTTACCAGCAAAACTCTTTTTGAACACACAAATACCAGCTTCCCTATGGTTCCTCTCTCGCGATAAATCAAAAAAAGGCGAACGCAAACGAACCGACGAAATCCTATTCATCGACGCACGCAATGAAGGCGTATTAATCAACCGTCGTACCAAAGAACTCCGCGAAGAAGACATCCAAAAAATCGCAAACACCTATCATGCTTGGCGCAAACCCAAAAGCAAATACCAAGACATCAAAGGCTTCTGCAATTCCGCAAGCATCGAACGCGTCAAAGAACTGGATTATGTGCTCACCCCTGGCCGCTACGTTGGTCTCCCCGATGAAGAAGACGACTTTGATTTCAACGAAAGATTTACAGCACTAAAAACCGAATTCGAAGCCCAACTCAAAGAAGAAGCCAAACTCAACAAAGCCATTTTAGAGAACCTGAAGAAAGTGAAACTAGTATGAAAGTAAACTATAAACTTCCTTATTTTACTTTATCCGCCTTAAGTAAAATAAGATTACCCATATTTTACTTAAATTGACTTAAGTACAATATAAAATATTATATTGTACTTTGAGGTGTTTTGATGGATTTAAAAGACTTTAAAGCAGGCAGTTTTGGGAAAGGGTACCAATACCAGTATTTTCTACCAGAAAAGATAAATCATTTATTTTATTGGACTGATCCCGGAATAAACGACCTTTTAGAAAAAGCCTCCTTAAAATTAGGCGAATTAAATTCTTTTTCCAGACTAGTTCCTGATACAGATATGTTTATTAAGATGCATATCTTTAAAGAAGCGGTAGTATCAAGCCGAATTGAAGGAACTCAAACCAACATAGAAGAAGCAATTATAGATGAAAAAGATATTAATCCAGAAAAGCGCGATGATTGGCAAGAAGTAAACAACTACGTAAAGGCCATGAATAAAGCCATTGAAGAACTAAAAACACTACCTTTATCAAACCGACTGATTAAAAATACACACCAAGTGCTCCTTTCGAGCGGAAGAGGAGTGCGGAAAACACCTGGAGATTTTCGTACCTCTCAAAACTGGATAGGTGGTACAAGTCTTTCGGACGCCATTTTTATACCCCCAGCCCATATAGAACTCCCTGACCTTCTTTCCGATCTTGAAAACTTCTTAAATAATACCGATTTAAAAGTTCCTCATCTTATTCGTATTGCTATTGCCCATTACCAGTTTGAAACCATTCATCCATTTTTGGATGGCAACGGTAGAATCGGACGTTTACTAATAACACTATATCTTGTTTCCAATGGAATTCTCGAAAAACCGCTACTGTATTTATCTGATTTTTTCGAAAAAAACAAGAACCTCTATTATGACAACCTGACCCTTGTAAGATCAAAAAATGATCTTGCAAGATGGGTAAAGTTCTTTTTAACTGGCGTAATCACAACTGCAGAACAATCGGTAAATACACTCGGGAAAATAATTGATCTTAAAGCGAATATTGAAAAAAATCACATCATCGGATTAGGGAAACGTTCAAAACAGGCATTAAAGTTATTTCACCAACTCTTCACAAAACCAGTGATCAACGTCAGTGATGTACAAAAAATGACAGGACTCTCTACAAAAGCGGCCAATAATCTGGTAGGCGTTCTTGTGGAGCAAAATATTTTAAATGAAACAACAGGCTATCAAAGAAACCGAATTTTCGTTTTCGATGATTATCTGAAGTTGTTCTAATATATGAGAAAAAACCATCATGACAAAAGACGTTAGAAATAATAAAGGGGGAAGCCTCCCCCTCGCTCCAGCCTCCTCGGTCGCTGCGCTCCCTGCGGTGTCTTCCGCTACCCTCTCACCGGGGCTCCGCCCCGGACCCTGGATGTTATCTCTGGATGATACGATTTCTTATGAAGATCTTTTAAGGTCACAATCTGTGACCTTAAAGAGTGGCCAGGGCCAGCATCGCAAATACCTGCCCTATGTTTTAACGGAACATGATTTTAAAGCCATCGAAATCGATGGGTTTAAAAATCAAGCAAGGGTTGCTAATCAACTGGTCACAAATTGTGACCGCTTAAGACCATTAAATAGTACTAGTAAACTTGACAGAAAGAATAATCCACTTTACCCTATCTTTAATACACCTGCCACACCTCTGTCTAGCATGCGCATCTCTGGCAGGTATTTTTTTGCCCATTATAATTCCCTCGCACTAGCCCCCTCTGCGGGGGACAACTTCGCAACGCCCCGGCTTGGTGCAGCGTGGAGGTGGAAGTATGAGTGAAATGGCGCAGATTTCCACTATTGAGCAGCGCATATTTACCATGCGGGGTGTACAGGTCATGTTGGATCGTGATCTATCTATTTTTTATGAAACGGAAACCCGGGCTCTCAAGCAGGCTGTAAAGAGAAACCTTGCCAGATTTCCAGCTGATTTTATGTTTGAGCTAACTGAAGACGAAATATCGCACTTGGTATCACAATCTGTGATACCTTCTCGAAAGCACCTGGGTGGAGCTAAACCACTGGCTTTTACCGAACAGGGTGTTTCTGCACTTTCAGCAGTGTTAACGAGTACTCGGGCCATTCAGATCAATATTGAGATCATGCGGGCATTCGTCAAAATGCGGCAATTCTTGAGCCATAACGCAGATTTATTCCGTCGGATGGATCATGTCGAAAAACGTCAAATAGCCGGTGAAATCAAGACCGACGAACGGTTCGAACAGATTTTCAAAGCTTTGGAAGACAACAACTTCAAACCCAAACAAGGCATTTTCTATGACGGCCAAGTATTTGACGCCTGGCACTTTGTCTCAGATCTGATCCGCTCTGCCAATCGTTCCATTATACTCATAGACAATTACATCGATGACAGCACCCTCTTGCTATTTGCCAAAAGCAAGCCAAAGGTATCCATTACTATTTGCACCAAAACCATCAGCAACAAGCTGGAACACGATGTCAAAAAATACAATGCCCAATACACTCCAGTAAACTTAAAACAGTTTTCTGCAGCCCACGACCGCTTCCTTATCCTTGACGAAAAGACGGTGTACCACATTGGCGCATCCCTCAAAGATCTGGGCAAAAAATGGTTTGCATTCTCTAAGCTGCACATCAACTCGGTAGACATTCTGGATAAGCTGAAAAAAGAGGGGGTCGTATGAAGGAAGATATCACATCAGTCGCTGAACTGATAGAGATCCTCAAGGCCTACCCAGGGGATTTGCCGGTTCTTGTTTCAGGTTATAAAAGTGGTTACGAATGCTTTTATCATCCAGAAATACGCGGTGTCGTACAAAGAAACGAAAATATGTATTTCGATGGGGAATTTCAGTTGCCAGAAAAAGGAGAATCCGCTGAATTCTCCGCTGTGATACTGGAGAGGATGTTTAGAGATGATTAAGAAATTGATGAACTATAAAGGGGGAAGTCTCCCCCTCGCTCCGAAAGTTGCCGCAAAGCGTCAACGTTTCTCCGCTACCCCCTCTGTGATAGGCACCCAGCTTCGCAAGGCTCAAATGATCGCCTTGACTCTCGCACCCCTTTCGGTAGCCGCAACGGCCCCGGCTTGGTCCAGCGTGGAGGTGGAAGTATGAAGGGGTGGAAGTTGTCTGTCCTTGATGAAATCGCTTACATAAATCCAACGGAAAGATTGGCGAAAGGCGAACCTGCAAAAAAGGTAGCGATGGAATTATTGCAACCTTTTTCAAAGCGCGTAACAGGATTTTCAGTGGAACCATACAACGGCGGTATGAAGTTCAGGAATGGCGATACAATCGTAGCCAGAATTACCCCTTGCCTTGAAAATGGGAAAACAGCCTATATTGATATTCTTGGAAATGACGAAGTTGGGTTTGGGTCTACTGAGTATATTGTATTACGAGAAAAAAAAGAAATTAGTGATAAGCAATTTATCTATTACTTTTCAATTTCAGATGAATTTCGTGATGTAGCAATACTTGCAATGACAGGTAGTTCAGGCCGTCAAAGAGTAGAAATTGATGTCGTTAGGAATCATACTTTCCTCCTCCCCCCGCTCTCCGAACAAAAAGCCATCGCCGCGGTGCTTTCCAGCCTCGACGACAAGATCGACCTCCTGCACCGCCAGAACAAGACCCTGGAAGCCATGGCCGAGACCCTGTTCCGGCAATGGTTTGTGGAAGAAGCGGATGAGGGGTGGGAGGAAGGGAAGATTCTTGACTATTGCCTACATCATAAAGATGGTGTTAAGCCCCAGAATCAACCTAATGAAATCTTTTCACACTACAGTATTCCAGCTTTTGACAATAGCTTGAATCCCGTTATTGAATGTGGTTCTGAAATTCAAAGTAATAAGTATTCAGTTGTTCAAAATTCTTTCCTTTTTTCAAAACTCAACCCTAATAAAGTTAAAAGGATTTGGTTAATCCTTGACGACTTGAACGAAAACGCAATCTGTTCAACCGAGTTTCAGGTCGTACGCCCAAAAGACAAAAAATATTTATTCTTCACATATTTATGGCTTTCTATTCCACAAAACTATGATGAAATAGCTTCTGGCGTCGGTGGAACAAGTGGAAGTCATCAACGTATTGATCCAGCTGACATTTTCAATTTTGCTTGCCCGCTAATCGGTGATGACCTACTTATATCGTTAAATAGTAAAGTAGCGCCGATCTTTATGAAAGTAATGGAGAATCGTGTTCAAATCCGCACCCTCGAAAAACTCCGTGATACTCTCCTCCCCAAACTCATGTCCGGTGAAATCAGGGTAAAAATATGACGGATAGAAGACTGGGCAAAGACAGGATAGAAGGTAAAGACAAGGCACCACCTTGTCTCCTCCACGAAGGCAGTCTCCACGAAGAAAACCTTCTCTACAAAAACAAATACCGCATCCCTTCTGCCCGATTGCAACATTGGGATTACGGCTGGAATGCGGCCTATTTTGTCACCATCTGTACCCATAACAGACAATGTTTTTTTGGTGAAATATCCAACGGAAAAATGGAATTGTCAGAAATGGGCAAAACGGCAACCATATATTGGATGGAAATCCCAGACCATTTTCCGTTTGTCAATTTGGGCGCATTTGTGGTTATGCCGAATCATATTCACGGAATTGTTGTGATTGATAAACCCGGTAATTGCGTTCGTACCTACAATAATGAACCGTCAACCGTCAAATGCGGCGGTAATGCCAACGCCGCCGTAAAGACAACGCATGCGTTGTCTTTACAATCCCAATCCCAATCCCAATCCATGGGACAAAACCGGTTTCAAAACCAGGGCAAAAATACCCTGTCGTCAATAATTGGTTCGTATAAATCGTCGGTAACACGAAATGCGCGGGTCATTGACCCCGAATTTGCCTGGCAATCACGATTTCATGATCATATTATTCGTGACGAAAAATCTTATCAAAACATATCGCAATACATCATAAATAATCCCGCAAATTGGGATGATGATAAATTCAATTCCGATATACAAGGAGGAATCTAATGTCCAACCCTAACCTCCCCGAAAAGTTTCCCAACTTCGTCCTCTTTAAAACCGCCGATGGTAAAGTCAACATCGATGTCTATTTTCATGATGAAACCCTTTGGCTCACCCAGAAACTGATTGCTGAGCTGTTCGGAAAAGGGCGCTCCACTATCACCGAGCACCTGAAAAACATTTTTGCCGAGGGTGAACTTCAAGAGGAACTGGTATGTCGGAAATTCCGACACACCACTATGAGTTGTGTGAGGAGCTACAATGGCTAAAGAAAAGATAAATAAAGTGACTTTACGCAGCTCCACCGCTGAGTATTTGACCTACATTGCGGCAAGCGGCGGTGATTCAGAAAATCTTGAAATACTGTACCAAGATGAAAACGTCTGGTTGACGCAAAAAATGATGGCAGCTTTGTATGACGTATCGATACCCGCAATCAATCAGCACATTAAAACCATTTTTAATGATGGTGAATTAGCACCCGATTCAGTTATTAAGGAATACTTAACAACTGC